>JAHHOT010000263.1 GCA_018677555.1 Gammaproteobacteria bacterium
GGATTGCGCGCCGGCCTGCTGCGGCCGGCGCGCGTCGTCATGCAACAATCACGGATCCTCGACCAGGCACGAGTCCGACCACAAGTAGCCATCGGACCAGAGATACCCGTCGGACCACAGGTAGCCGTCAGACCAGAGATAACCATCGGACCACAGGTAGCCGTCGGACCAGAGGTAACCATCATCCGCTAGACCGTTGTCAGCCCACAGGTAACCGCCAGACCACAAGTTGCCGCTGGCCCAGTAGTCATCACCCCAGAGCACCGCGGTGTCTTCGACCATAACGCCATCGGTTACGGCGTCGTGAATCATCAGCGGTGACAGCGCGTCACCGATGACACTGCCGGTTTCATTCAATGCAGCCTCGACGTCGAGGACGCCCGCACCGATTGCCGTTGGGTCTACGCCGTCAATCTTTCGCGCCGAACGCATCAGTCGAGCCTTGACCGTGGCCGGGCTCAGAGCCGGGTCTTTCTCCAGCATCATGGCAACCGCGGCGGCCACCAGCGGCGTCGCCATGCTGGTGCCGGACATGCTCAGGTAGTCGTCGGTACAGTTCTGCGCCGTGCAAGGCACCAGCCGTTCCGCCAGATCGTCACGCAGCTTCGCCTTCGCAGGTATAGCGGACACGACCTTGTTGCCCGGGGCAATAAGGTCCGGCTTCAGCACGTTGTCGGCAGGCGTCGGACCGCGGGATGAAAAGCTCGAGACATAGTCGTCGCTGTAATCCTCGGTGCCCGAATCCGTGAGAGATCCGACCGTGATGATCTTGCGCGAGTTGCCCGGGCTCTTGATCGTGAAGTTGCCGTTACTTCCCAGGTTACCGGCAGCGGCCACCACGACCACCCCGCTGTCCCACAACGCTTCCGTCGCAAGCACGAGCGGATCTGTCAGGTTCGACTCCGAGACACCCTTGCCAAGCGACATGTTGACGACTTTGATGTCGAGTTCATCGGCGTAGGTCAGCAACCAGTCGAGCGCAGCGATGGTGTCCGACGTTGTGCCGTGTCCGCTGGCATCCAGCACGCGCAGCGAGGTCAGGGTCGCGCCCTGCGCACCGCCGCGATGAGAATTGCCAGAACCCGTGCCCTGGCCGGCAACGATGCCGGCAACGTGGGTGCCATGTCCGAAGTCGTCCACGCGGGGGTCAGACGGGAAGGTTAGCGCTGAACCGAGTCCAAGTACGCTGGGCGTCAGCCCGTTGAGGAAATCGTACTGCTGGACCGCTGCATCGAGATCCGCATGGTTGTGGACGCCAGTGTCGATGATTGCCACGTTTACACCGAGGCCGCTGTATGCGGCATTGGGTGAATTCGGCCCGGGAAGCTTGGCTGTTTCCCGCGCAGAGCTCGATGCAACCGTGATGATATCGTCCAGCGACAAGCGGTCGACATTGTCGTCGATGGCGAAGTCAACAAGAGCGTCAGCTGGCACTCGCAGTGCCCGCATCTTGAGACTCTCATATGAGCGGATCATCTCGCCGCCGAGCTCGCGCACGCGCTCGTCCTCGAACAACTCGGGGTGCGTGTCGTAGCTTACGACGAGGTCGACCATCTCCGGTCCACCCATAACGGCCAATGCGAGGACCTGGTCGCTCATCTTGGCACGAGCGATCTGTACCGGATCGGCGTCGTGCTCCTCGCCCGTTCCGGCAGCCCGCGTCGCGCTAGCCTCGTACAGGTAAGGGCCGTAAGCATCGGTAGCCTGCTCAAATGCGACCGCAGACGTGATCGATGTCGCCAGGACCTCGTGCGATGCGGTGACATCGACGACTGCGATGCTATCTCCGATCTTGCCGTCGCGCTTGGCGACCAGGTTCGACGATGAGTCCATCGCGATTTGCGAACCTGCGAGGCCGAAGACCGCGGCAACTGCAATTGCTGTCGCAAGCTTCTTCATGACAACACCTCCTGGCCACCATTGGCCACAATACGAGGCAGATCGTCCGGATTGGCCCGCTGCTGGAACTTGCTCAGGCCACCGACGTGGCGGGCGCGGAACAACATGGAGGTCGGCTCGATCGAGTCGTGATCGAAATTGAAGCTGGTAGCCGCCTCGGACGGTGTCAGCATGCCGGCCCAGGCGTTGCGCTTCTTCTTGGCCTCGTACATCAGGCTGTCGGCGAGGTTCAGGATCTGGTCGAGGTCAGCCTCGTTGGCCTGACCCTTGAACAGCGGATATGCGGCGAAACCGATCGAGCAGGTCGTCTTGACGATCTGGCCGTCCGCCAGCTCGAAGTTGTGCGCGGCAATGCTGGCGCGAATGCGTTCGGCCAGCGCCTCGGCTTCGCCCGGGTTCGTCTGCTTGGCGATGACGACGAACTCGTCACCACCCCAGCGCACCACGATGTCGGATTTGCGGCAGGTGCCGAGCAACACGTCGCGCACCTCGAGCAGGATCTTGTCGCCCGCTGCGTGACCGTAGGTGTCATTGATCGGCTTGAAGTGATCCAGATCGATCATCATGAACACGAGGTCGCTCGCGCTACTGCGGTCGACGCCCTGCTCGTCGTCGGAGACTTTCTTGCGCACTACCTCGAGATCGCGCGACACTTCTTCGAAGACAAAGCGGCGATTTCGCAGACCGGTCAGCGGGTCGCTCAGGCTGCTTTCCTGCAGCGACTGGTTCATCTTCTTCAACATCATGTTGCGGTCGATGAGATCCTCGGTGCGGGCGTGTACCGCTTTCTCCAGGCGGCGGCTGTATTCCTCCTCGCGGCGAATCTTGCGGCGATGCCCGGCGAACAGGCCGGCAGCGGTCATGACTGCCATGCCGAAGTAGCCGAGATAGGCCCACCAGGTGTCCCACAGCGCGGGTTTGACGGTGATTGGCATCGTGAAGCCAGCGTCATTCCAGACGCCTTCGCTGTTTGCAGCCTTCACGCGCAGCAGGTAGTTGCCGTCGTCGAGATTCGTGTAGGTAATACGACGGCGGTTGCCCAGGTCGATCCAGTCCTTGTCGAATCCCTCGAGCTTGTACATGTAGCGATTCATTCCGGGCGCAGCAAAGTCGAGCGCGGCAAATTCGAAGCCGATGACCTCGTCCTTGTGCGTGAACTCGACGCCTTCCTCGGGGTCGGTCGGCAGACCGGATTTGATCGGCTCGTTGGCAACGAACATGCCGGTCAACGCCACCAGCGGAATGCTGTCGCTTGCGCGCAGCTCTGCCGGGTTGAATGCATTGAAACCGTTGTGGCCACCGAAGAACAGCTCTCCGCTGTCGCTGCGGTAATGCGCACCGAAATTGAACTCTTCGGATTGCAGGCCGTCGGCGACATGCAGGTTGCGAATCGCACCGTTTTGGGGGTTCATACGGCTGATGCCGTAGTTCGTGCTGAGCCACAACGTGCCCTGCTGGTCGGCCTGTACGCCGTAAATGACGTCGTTAGTCAGGCCGTTAACCTGCGAGATATTCGCGAAGCGTATGTTCTCCGGGAATGCTGAGCTGCCGACAACCCGGTCGAGCCCGCCGCCCTGGGTGCCTACCCAGACCGTGCCCTCGTTATCGACCGTCAGTGAGTAAACGGTATCCGACGCAAGCGTGTTCGGGTCGTCGAAGTCGTGGCGGTAATGGTGGAACGTCTCCGTGCGGGGGTTGAACAGGTTAAGGCCGCCGGCATCGGTGCCGACCCAGATATTGCCGTCGCGATCCTCGGCGAAACTCGTGA
Source organism: Gammaproteobacteria bacterium (assembly GCA_018677555.1). Taxonomy (GTDB): domain Bacteria; phylum Pseudomonadota; class Gammaproteobacteria; order Steroidobacterales; family Woeseiaceae; genus JAHHOT01. Next base: position 3,668 of record JAHHOT010000263.1, read on the forward strand.
CGCGGTTGCTGCTGAGCGAATTGGCATCCGCCGGATCGCGCTGGAAGCGCGTAAACTCGCCCGTCGTCGTATCAAAGCGTGCAATGCCGCCGCCGAAAGTACCGACCCAGATCAACTCATTACTGTCCTGGAATATCGCCATGATGCCGTCGGCGCCGATGCTGTTCGGGTTCTCCGGATCGTGCCTGAAGGCCTCGATCTCACCGGTCGCCGTGTCCATGACGTTGACACCGGCTGTCATCGTGCCGATCCACAGCATCCCGGCACGATCCAGCATGAGGCTCATTACGCGGTCGTCACTGATCGTGTTGTCGTTGCCGGCTTCGTGACGATAGTGCTTGACGGTACCGTTGACACGGTCCATCGCGTTCAGGCCTTCACCGAACGTGCCTACCCAGAGCGTGCCCTTCGCATCTTCGACGAATGACGTCACGTTTGGCGCATCGCTGCCTGAGGCAGACAACTGACGCGCGTCGTCCCGGCCCATCGACCAGGTCCGCGGGTCCCACTTGTTGAGACCCTGGTTGCGCGTACCAACCCAGAGCAGGCCGCCGCGATCCTGAAAAATTGTAGTTACCTTGTTGTCGGCGAGGCTACTGCCATCGCTGTCGTCGTTCGCGAAACGGATGAAGGTGCCGCTGTCGCGCTTGACGAGGTTCAGTCCATTTGAGGTGCCGATCCACAGACGCCCGGCATCATCTTCGAAGATCGACGTGATGCGATCGCTGGCGATGCTCGAAGAATTGTCCGGGGAATGACGGAATTGCTCGAAGCTGCCGGTGTCGCGATGCAGGAGGTTGAGGCCACCGCCGTAGGTGCCAATCCAGAAGTTACCGTGGCTGTCTTCGAGCATCGCACGAACACGATGGTCGCTCAGCGCCGCGTCGTTGCCAGCTTCGGGAGTAAAGCTGACAAACTCGCCGGTCTCGGGATCCAGTCGCACGAGGCCGCCATTGCCGCCGACCCACAGCGAGCCCGCGGAGTCCTTGTAGATCGCGTGGATCTCGTTGGCATCGCGCGTCGCATCAGGGCTGTCGCTGAATCGATAGTGCGTGAAATCGCCAGTGGCCGGATCGAAGCGATCCAGGCCGCTGTCGCGCGTGCCGATCCAGATGCTGCCATCTGCGTCGATCAGGAGCGCGCGCACGACGTTGCTCGCAATGCTGTTCGAGTCTTCGGCATCGTGGCGGAACGACGCAAATCCGCGGCTGTCGCGATCGAACCTGGCAAGGCCGCCACCGTTCGTCGCAACCCACAGGTTGCCGTCGGCATCCTCTGCCAGGTCGTAAATGAAGTCACTGCCCAGCGCAGCCGGGTTGCCCCGCTCACGCTTGTAGTGCTGGAATTCGTAGCCGTTGTAGCTGTTGAGCCCGTTCTCGGTGCCGATCCACATCAAGCCGCGTGAGTCCTGCAGAACGGTCATGACGTTGGTCTGCGATAGTCCCTGGTCCAGCGAGATGCGGTTGAAATACATCGGGTGGTGGCTAACCTCGTTCGCGGCCGCCATGCCCGATGCCAACAACAACGTGATGATTAATGCGCTGGCCTTCATAGCCTCTGCCCCTGTGCATTGTTCGTCACTGTGATGCCTCCCTTGCAAATCATGGGGGGCATTAGACGTTAAATAAGGGATTGCGGCGTTGATTGGGCTCCGGCAGCCCTGGCGGATTTTCGTGACGGGCGTCACATAACGGCCGGGTAAAATCGCCCGGTATTGAACGGCTTGCGGCTACTTCCCGGGTGCTTGCAGCAACCTGGCGAATACCTGGGCAGCTACCGCGGGCGACTGCAGGAAACCCTGGTACTCGTCGCAGCCGAGGCCGCGCACGACGTCCAGCTGCGCCTCGCTCTCGACGCCTTCGGCCACCACTTTCAGGTTGAGTCGTTGACCCAGCGCAACCATGGCTGACGTGATTGCGGCGTCTTTTTCATTTTCTGCCAGGCCGTTGATGTACGAACGGTCAATTTTCATGACATCGATAGGCAGTTCCCGCAGGTATGCCATCGCGGAGTCGCCGGTACCGAAGTCGTCAATCGACAGCTTGACCCCGAGGTGGCGGAGCGCATGCAGCTGGCTGATCACGTCGTAGTCGCCGGACAGCACGCCGCGCTCGCTCAGCTCCAGCTCCAGGCACTCCGGCCTGATCTGGTGCTCGTAGAGTATCCGGCCGACCGATTCGACGAATTCGCCGCTCATGAGCTGGCATTTCGATACGTTGACGCACATATGGCTGATCGGCAGCCCCTGTTCCTGCCAGGACTTCAACTGGCCGCAAGCCTTGTCGAGCACGTATTCGCCGATCCGTATCATCAGGCCCGATTCTTCGGCGATCGGCACGAATTCCACGGGTGAGATATAGCTGTTGTCCGGTTGTCGCCAGCGCAGCAGCGCTTCTGCTCCGGTTATCTGGCCCGTCGCCGTCTCGGTCAGGGGCTGGTATTCGATACTGAGTTGCTCATTGACGAACGCCTCGTGCAGCATGTGCTCCAGCTTGAGTTTGCGTGCGGCGGCAGCGTCGGTCTCCGCGCAGTAGAACTTGAATCCGCCGCCACGGCTTTGCGCATCGCGCATGGCGTTATCGGCGCGCTGCAGCAGGCCGTCCGGGTCGCCCGCATCGTCCGGATAAACGGTGGCGCCCACACAGGCCGACAGATAGATCGTCTGGCCGGAGACCTGCACCGGCCGCGACAGCCGCGATACCAGCATCTGCTGCAGCTCTGCCAGCTCGTCGCCGTCGCCCGAGCAGGTCAGCATCATGCCGAAGCGCGACGAATCGATAATGGCTGCGGCGGCGGTCTTGAGGCCGTGTGTGTTGGCCTGCGCCGAGGCGGCATCTCGCAATGCGTCGCTCAACAGCCCCCCGACTTCGGCCAACACCAGGTTGGCGTTGTCCTGCCCCAGGGCTTCGATAACGAGGCGGAAGCGATTGAAGCCAATGACGACGACAGCCAGCGCATTATTGTCGCGATCGGCGGCAGCCATGCCGCGCCCCAGCAGTTCGAGGAACTTGCTGCGGTTCGGCAAGCCGGTGACCGGCTCGAACGATTCGCGGCTGCGCAGGCGCTCGCGAGCACTTTCTGCCACCGACAACGCCTTGTTCAGCGAGTCATGCGCTTCGCCAAGTCGTTGTGCGCTCGCGCGAGCCTGAGCGGTTTTCTTCGCCCGGTTGGCGATCAGGCGCCAGTCATAAGGCTTGCGCACGATTTCGTAGGCGCCGCCATCCATGGCGGCTGTTACGTCCCTGGAACCGGCGCAAAGGGCGATGATCGGGGCCTCGACGTCGGCCGCAGCCGTCAGCTGATCGAACAGCAACTCTCCGCTGCGGGCTTTCAATCCGGCATCGACGATAATTACGGATGGGCAAATGGATCTTGCTGTGCTGAGTGCATCGGCAACATCCGGTGCAAATGCCGCATGCAGTCCTTCGTCACGCAACCAGCGTGGACCCCACTTGCGTGCGGCGCTGTCGCGGCAAACGATTAGCGCCGTCTGCGGCGGCTCCCCGAATTCTCCGTGCGCGTCCGCCGAGGTTCCTGTCTCTGACAGGCTGCGCAGTGTCTGAGTGAAGTTCGCCGTCTCGTCAGATCCGCCCGGCAATCGGCTACGATGTCGCCTGTCCTTCATAGTGCTTTTCCTTGCTGCGGCCCATGCTCCGCGAGGTAAGCATCGAATTCACTGCAAGCGAGTGGCTTGCAGAACAGGAATCCCTGCAGCAGGTCGCAACCGCGACTCTGCAAGAGTTCCGCCTGCTCTTCCGTCTCGACGCCTTCGGCGATGACCCGCATGCCCAGCTCGTGGCCCATGGCCACCATCGCTCCGCAGGCATTGCGGTCTTCTTCGCTGCTGGCTACATGCGTGACGAAGCCGTTGTCGATCTTGATCGCGTCGACGGGACTGCGCGACAGGTGGGCAATCGAACAGGCGCCCGTGCCGAAGTCGTCCAGGATGATCCCGACGCCGATATCCTTCAGCGCACTGCAGGCTTCGAATCCCTTCATCGCATCCCGGAACAGCATGTGTTCGGTAATTTCCAGGTCGATCTTTTCGGGCGACAATCCGTTATCACAGATCGCTGCGGCAATTTTCTCCGCCAGGCTGGCACGGGAAAACTCCTGCACCGACACGTTGATGGCGACTCGCAGACCGGCATGACCCGCGTCCTGCCATGCGCGCAGCTGCGCGCAACTGCTACGTATCACCCATTCACCGATTGGTACGATCAGCCCGGTATGCTCGGCCAGAGTTACAACCCGCTGGATAGACTTTGAGCCAAACAATGCGCTGGGCCAGCGCAACAGGGCCTCGGCGGACACAGTGCTTCGCGTGCTTGCATCGACTATGGGTAAAAAGTTGAGATCGAATTCCTTGCGCTCCAGCGCGGTACGCAGCTCAACCTCGAGGTCCTTGCGCTCGAGCGCGCGCATGCGAACCGTTCCGGAATGCAGTTTATGTGAATCAACATGATGCCGGCGCGCATCCTCCATCGCCGTCATCGCGTTGGCAAACAGGGTCTCGGTGTCCGTGCCGTCCTGTGGAAAAAGCGCGATACCGGCGCGCACCGTGACCCTCACTTCGCTGCTCCCGATGCGGATCGGCTGCTCCATCGACTCGGTGAGGCGGCTGGTGACCGCCTCCGCGTCCGCGCCACCGCCAATATCCGGCAATACCACGCCAAATTGCCGATAGTCGATTCGCGCCGCGACCGAATACCGCTCGTTGTCCACTGGATCCGGATCGTTGACACGCCGCAGCCCTTCGCGGATCCGTTCGCCCAGCTCCTTCATGATGGCGTCCGCTTTGCGCGCACCGGACACGCGGCCGTGCAAATCGACCTGGTCGATATCGAAACACATGACGGCTGCCCTGCCCTCCTTGAGTAGCAGGTCGTTCAAAAGCGGAGTCATTTTTTCGATCAGGTACTCGCGATTCGGCAGTCCGGTCACGCTGTCGACGTAGGCGAGTGTCTGAACCTTGGAATCCGCGCTCACGCGCGCCGATATGTCGCGCGCGACGAACAACACGCTGTCGCGGCCGGTCGCAACGAAAATACACTCGAATTGCTGGTTTTCGGCGGCGTTCTCGAATTCGGCCGACTGCACGTCGCGGCTGCGCAGCGTGCGTTTGATGCGTTCCCGGACCCAGCCGGCCATGGCTGCCGACAGGAGATCGTCGATCGACGAGCCGACCAGTTTGCGTCCGTTCAGCTCGCTTTCCGGGCTGTTGGGCACACTGGTGACCGTCCCGGCCTTGGAAACGACCAGTACGAGATTGCTAACGGCCGACGACCGGGAATCAGCAGCGCGCTCGCCCGCGGCGGACTTAACATCGCCTCCCTTGCCGATGTCACCGTCGCTAACGCCCTGATTTTCCGTGAGTCCTGACCTTCTCCAGTTGAAAGGTTTGTACATGCGGGCCCCGGCCGCGATAGTCCATAGCACGGATTATCGGCCCGCATATAACTTTATTGAATGAAGCAGTTGGCAAAAACAGCTATTGGCCGGCAAAATTCGTACCGGACATCGGAGAGCCGTTGCAGGACGCTTGAGACAGCGCTACCGGGATGCGGCCAGCGTCGCCGTAGCCGCGATCGCCGCGCTGACCGGCCACTCGATCTCGACAATCACTTCATTACGGCGCTGAAACCACGGCGTGAATGGCGCGCTGTAGCGCGCAAGCATGGGTTCACCGGCCAGCACAATCCGGGCGTCGCGCAGCGCCTGCATGAGTGCAGCTTCGCTACGCTCGTGACGCGCTTGTGTCCAAAGCCCGAAGTAGCGCCTCGCCGCGACGGTATGCCCCTCGACCTGGCGCAGCCGAATCCGCTCGTCCTGCGGTTTTGGCAAGTCGTCATACGCGTACTTTTTATCCATCACGAAGGTGTAGCGATACGCCTGGTCTTCTGATGAAGCGGCCGTCATGACGGGGGCCGCCACTGCCAGGTTTCGGGGGGCGCCGACACGCCGCGGCTCCGCGGCTGCGGCCATCGCTATTGCATCGCCGCTACCGTTGCCGCCAAAGATATAGCCGGCGAGAATCTCGAATGCCGCGTTGCCGGCATCCTTGAAGCTTCCGGAAACCTCCACTTCGACGACGACGTAGGGTGAATAACGGCGGATCTCATTGCCGTCTGCCATGCCGACAACGACGTAGTCCGGTTGCTCCAGCGCCAGCGCGCTGCTCCCGGCAAATACGACTGTTAGAAGCAAGCCTTTGATTATATTGGTCATTTTCTGGCGCTCCCGCCACCGCCAGCCGCGTTTGCGACGATTCGGGCACGGTAGCAAGGGAGCGACGATGAACTGTTGCACGCCTGTAAGAAGTTGTATCCGGATGTGTCCGGTCGCCTCACGCGTCACCGGCGCGGCTTGATCGTTAAATCACCCGTTCATTCAAACCCTTTACGCGCCATCCGCATCCAAAAGGAAATATCTGAATAACAAGCGACGGAGAAGCCGCATGCTGGAAATGAGCCGAATCCAGAAGATATACCGCACCGAACTGATCGAGACGCATGCCCTGCGCGACCTGAGCCTGTCCGTGGGAGACGGCGAGTTCGTTGCCGTGACCGGGCCCTCAGGATCGGGCAAGACGACGTTTCTCAACATCGCGGGTCTGCTTGAGTCCTTCGAAAACGGCTCCTACGTGCTCGACGGACGGAATGTCGCCGGTTTGAACGACGACCAGCGTTCGGAGTTCCGCAATCGCAAGATCGGTTTCATCTTCCAGAGCTTCAACCTGATTCCGGATTTGAATCTCTACGACAACGTCGATGTGCCGCTGCGCTATCGCCGCCTCCCGGCTGCAGAGCGCAGGGCGCGGATCCGGCGGGCGTTGGAAACCGTGGGGCTCGCTTCGCGCATGAAGCACCTGCCAGCGCAGCTGTCAGGCGGACAGCAGCAGCGCGTGGCCATCGCGCGGGCCCTGGCGGGCGAGCCCGCGATGCTTCTTGCCGACGAACCAACCGGCAATCTCGATTCGGCGATGGCACACCAGGTGATGGACCTGCTCGAGGAGATTCATGCCGCAGGCGCGACCATCGTGATGGTGACGCACGACCCTGACCTGGCACGGCGCGCTGAGCGCAACATTCATCTCATGGACGGTCGCGTGGCGCTCGAGGATTATTCGACCGGCGCTGCGGACCTGCCGCCGCAGCCGGCGGACCGCGAGCGACTCGTTGCGCGGGCCTGAGCGGAGAACGAAGAATGTTCAACTACAACGTGAAGCTCGCGCTGAAGAGCATGCGGCGCAATCCGATCATGACCGCTCTGATGATCGCAGCGATTTCCGTCGGCATTGGCGTTTGCATGACCACGCTGACGGTGTACTACCTGATGAGCAGCAACCCGATCCCGCACAAAAGCGACGTGCTGTTCGCTGTGACGATCGACAGCTGGAACCCGCTGCGTCCGTTTGACGACGATTATCCCGAGCGCGCACCGCATCAACTGACTTTTCACGATGCCGAACGCCTCATCGACGTCGGCAAGGGTATACGCCAGACGGCGATGTTCGAATCCAGCCTGATCATCGAACCTGCCGGCGAGGACCAGTTGCCGTTCGAGGTCGGCGCACGCGTGACCTATACCGACTTTTTTCCAATGTTCGACGTGCCTTTTCTTTTCGGCAGCGCCTGGGACCGGTCTGCCGATACGAATGGCGAACCGGTCGTCGTGCTCACGCGCGAGTTGAACGAACGTCTGTTCGGCGGTGCCGACAGCGTTGGCGAAACCCTCACCATGCAGGGAATGCGCTTCCAGGTTGTCGGTGTCATCGACACCTGGGAGCCGACGCCGAGATATTACGACCCGATAAACGGCGGATTCCAGCGCATCAACGAGATGTTCATTCCATTCAGCCTGACGCGCGTTCTGGAACTGAACTCGACCGGAAGCGACTGGGGGTGGAAGTCCGAAGACATTACGTCTTTCGAGCAATGGCTCAACTCCGAATCGGTATGGGTGCAATACTTCGTCCAGCTGGACAGCCCGCGCGATCGCGACGACTACGTCACGCATCTCGACGCATACGTCACGGAACAGAAAAAACTGGGCCGTTTCGAACGGCCCATGAATAACAGCATCCACAACGTCACCGAGTGGATGGAGTACCACGAGGTGGTGGCAAACGACGCGCGCGTTCTTGTCGGTCTTTCATTCCTGTTCCTGATCGTGTGCCTGCTCAGCACGATTGCCCTGCTGTTAACCAAATTCGTCGGCAAGAATAGCGAAACGAGCTTGCGGCGCGCATTGGGCGCCAGCCGCAATGCCATTTTCAGGCAACAGATCGTCGAAGTGGCCGTCATCGGGTTCGCCGGTGGCCTGCTCGGCCTCATGCTGACTTTATTGGGGCTGGAGGGAATCGAGTACCTCTACGAGGCACCGCCCGGGCTCGTCAACCTCGACTGGCTGATGGTGACCACCGCAATCGCGATTGCCATTGCCAGCAGCATGGTTGCGGGCCTCTATCCCGCCTGGCGCGTCTGTCGCATACCGCCGGCAGCTCAACTGAAAACTCAATAGGAGCAATACCATGGGATTCGGTCCGATGATGTCCTCGCTGATGCGCAACAAGACCGGCGCTATCCTGGTGGCTCTGCAAATCGCGGTCACGCTGGCAATCGTCATCAATTCGCTATTCATCATCATGCAGCGCGTCGAAAAAATGAATCGCGATTCAGGCATCGACGTGCCGAACGTAATCATCACCGATGTGCGCGGTTTCGGCGACGACTTCAACGTCGTCGACAGCATTTCCAACGATATCGAGCTGATAAAGTCGATTCCCGGGGTCATCGCCGCCACCGTCTCGAACCACGCGCCGCTGACCGGCTCCGGTTCGGGCACCGGCTTACGCACAGTCGCGGACGAGACCGTCGTTCCCGTGGGTACCGCTCGTTACCGCTGGAGCGAGGAGGGCCTGGACGCGCTCGGTGTCGAGCTGGCGCGCGGCCGCAATTTCTACCCGGAAGAAGTCCAATACATCCTGCCCACGTCCAATTCCGCGGCACCCGCATCGATCCTGGTTACACAGGCCCTGGCGGACGAATTGTTTCCCGACGAAGACGCGCTGGGCAAAACCGTTTACTGGGGCAGCCTGGAGCCCTCGACGATCGTCGGCATCATCGACCACATGCACGGATCGTGGGTCAACTGGTCGAAACTCGGGAACGTGGTAGTTCAACCCGGCAAACCGGCCTACACCAACAATCGTTACATCATCCGGGTGCAACCCGGCATGCGCGACGAAGTCATGCCGCTGATCGAACAACGGCTCGGGGAATCGAACCGCCGCCGGGTCGTTAAGGACGTTCGGGCGCTGGAAGACATCGCGGCGCGCAGCTACCGGCGTGACCGGGGCATGGCAATCGTGCTGACGGTCGTCATCTCGTTCCTGATCGGGCTGACCGGGCTGGTCATCGTCGGGCTGTCGTCCTTCCACGTCACTCAGCGCACCAAGCAGATCGGCACACGCCGCGCCCTGGGCGCGCGACGTATCGACATCGTGCGGCAGTTCATGCTCGAAAACTGGCTGATCACGACCGCGGGTGCGGCCCTGGGCGTCATCCTGACCGTCGCCGTCGCCTACTGGCTGGAAGTGTCCTTCGAATTACCGCGACTGGACTGGCGCTACCTGCCGGGCGGCATCGTCGTGCTCTGGGTGTTGTCCTCGATCGCGGTATACGAGCCGGCGCGCCGCGCCGCCTCGGTACCGCCGGCCGTCGCTACGCGCAGCGTTTGACTCTGACAGCAGCATCATCCCTGGTTCACAGCCTGCGATTCCTCCATAGTCCCGGAGTGCAGGTCCACCCACGCTTGCACGGCTGAACAATAGCCGCTCTTCGCAACGTTAATCTCGAAGATCGGGGCGTATTGCTTCAATTTCTCGAAGCCTGCCGCCACCAGTTTGCGCGTGTAGTCCGGCTCGACCGCAATGCTTGGCGCAAAACGTTCGAGCAAACCAGTGAGTGCATCATCGAGTTCGTCGAGGCAGCATTTCTGGAACAATTCGCACAGATCGTTCGCAAACACCGCGAAATCGCGCAACTGTTCATCCTCGGACGCAGGTTTTGCTAGCGGTCCGGGCGGCACACCGCGGACGGATTCGATTATGGATTTCGGCAAGTTCCATTCACGGGCAACGGCCGCGCCGAGGTCGGCATAGCTGACGCCTAACACGCCGCGCGCCGCCGCGGCTTTGCCGAGGTCCTTCGCCGACCGCAGCTCGCGAATGTCACGATACTCATCGGCAAAGTAAAACATCACCAGGTTCTCGCCGAGGTTCTGGCACATTCCGCAAATGAATGCCTCCTCGGCAGCTTTCAGCCGGGCGCGGCGCGCAAGGTGGCGAGCGATCAGGCCGCTCAGGAACGACCTGGTCATCGAGTCCTTGAGCTGCGCCGAGTCGCCTTTCATGTGGCCGAAAAAGCTCAGGCTGTTCGCTGTCATGCGTACCTGCTCCACACCAAGGAACACGACAGCCTGGGAGATGCTGGTGATTTCGCTGGCGCGCGCACCGTAGAACGCAGAATTGACCAGCTTGAGCAGCTTCTGCGTCAGCGCGAAGTCGCGCAGAATGACGTTGGCCAGTTTGTCGGCGTTGGCCACGCCGTCGTCACCCGTCAGGCGATTGATATCGGACAGGGTGCGTGAAATTGTCGGGAAATCACCGGTGCGCTGCATGCGGCGCAACAAAAAATCGACCGTGCTATGGCTGGAACCGCGGTCCAGACCCGCCGCGAGGCCTGCGGACTCCAGGAACAGATCGAACGCTTCGCTCATGACCGAACAGTCCGCATAACGGCCTTCGCGCGATGGCTCCAGCGCACCGGCGAGAAAACGGACGAACTCGTCCCCGTGCGGCTGACCTGCAATTGCACTGTAATCGACGTCGGCCGTCATGATCCGCGCCTGGATGCCCTCCATAGTGCCGCCCGCCATGGCCTTCTGGTTGCTCACGACTTCGAAAAACGTGCTGCCTAGCGCGAACACGTCAGTCCACTGACCCAAGGCTTCGCCGCGAAAATGCTCCGGCGCCATGTACCGCAGCGTGCCGGTAGCGTAATCCTTGGTTTCGCGTGCGGTGCTGACGTATTGCGCCAGGCCGAAGTCCATCACGCGGGGCATACCATCTGCGTCGATCAGAACGTTGCGCGGGCTCAGGTCGAGGTGCAGTATGTCCGCCGCATGCGCGGCAGCCATGCCTTTCAATATGGCGGCGATAAGCGGTGCCGCGTCCTCGATACTCAGCGCACCCCGTGTTTTCAGGATCTCCGCGAGCGTTTGCCCCTTGACGTACTCGAATACGAGGTAGGGACCGACCTTGCACTCGCCGGCATCGAAAATAGGCACGATGTTCGGATGTTTCAGGCGGCCCGAGATGCGGGCCTCGAGCGGTGCGCCGTCGTCCGCCTTGTTCTGCAATTCCGCGTCCCGCTCCGTGAGCACCTTGATCGCAACGAGCCGGTCCAGCACCGGATCGCGGCCAAGATACACGGCGCCCTGCGCGCCGCGACCAATCGACTCGACGATCTCGTAGCGACCGATCTTCGGTTTTTCGGTAGCAGACATTCCCGTATTCATCTCCGCGCAGCCGGCGGCGTCCGGAACCGGCGTACCCGGCAGACCTGACGCTACATATGTCAATATAGCGGCAGGCATCGCTGAAACCTTGAGCAATTCGAGGTCATTTGCCCGCGTAAATGACAAGCAATGATCAGCGGTAATCGCTCGCTGTGGACAATTGTGACGGCCCAAATCCATGAAATGCGCAAGTATTTCACGGTGGGATTCACCGCTACCTGCGAACTTACTTTAAGAGTTTTTCCGAACTATCGATCATCTCTGAGGGTCGGTTTGCGGCCTGTTTTGGTTTCAATGACAACGGTTGCAT
>JAHHOT010000088.1 GCA_018677555.1 Gammaproteobacteria bacterium
AGATTGCAGCGCGTCGGCCAGCTTGTCCTCGAACGGACGCGCATCCTCGGTATCGAGCAGCTCGTAGTGCAGGTCGTAGCCAGCGTCTTTGATCTCGTCGGCGTAAGAGCGCATCGCGGCAAGAAACAGCACGATCTTCTGCTGGTGATGTTTCTCGTAGGTGCACAAGCCCAGGTCTTCCGCCATGAACACCGGCCCGTCCGCGGGAGGCGGCAGATGCTGAGGAGCAAAAAGCTGGTTACCGAGGATTACGAGCACGACTACGCCTTTGCGACCTGTCCTTGTTGCGAGATCTGGCAACCCGGACACACGAATATGTTGCGGCTACCCATCGTGCGTCTTTCAATCGCCGAGCCGCAGCGATGGCAGGGCAAACCGCCACGCCCGAACACATAAAAGCGATATTCCCGATACGTCATGCCGGTCGATTTGAGCGACGTCGCCAGTTCCGGAGCGACCGTTACGCCGCGAGTTCGGTAGGAGCGACGACTGATTCGAAGCGTCTCGCTCGCCAGCTTTTCCAGTTCTTTCTGCCGCAGCGAAGACGGCTTGCGTCGCGGCTCGATGCCTGCGGCCCAGAGAATTTCGGAACGGAGGTAGTTGCCGGTCCCGGCGAGAAATCGCTGTTCGAGGTAGAGGTTACCGAGCGCACGGTTGCGATACTCCGGAGCACCAAGCCGTTGCACGACGTCAGCCGCGGTCAACTTCTTGTCGAGGATATCCGGGCCGATGCGACTCAAGAACGGGTGCTGCATGAGCTGATCGTCGTCGAGCACCGCGATATCCGATGCGCTGTACAGCAGAGCACGATGCGTTTTCGTGTGCAGTTCGATTCGAAGTTGGCGGTTCGTCTTCGGCCATTTCGGCCGGCGCACCGTGTACCAGCGACCGTACAGCTGATTGTGGCTGTAAATGTTGAGACCGTTATCGAAGCGGGTCAGCATCGCTTTGCCGCGCGTCGTCACGTCGCTGACGACATTTCCGGCGAGGCGTTTTTCGTATTGCTTCAGTTGCGGCAATCCGAATCCGACAGTCTCGATCTTCTGCCCGACCAGCACCCGGGCAATCTTGTCCGCCGCAAGTCGAATCTCAGGTCCTTCAGGCATCAGGCGGTCCTGCTTCTTGCGCTTTATGCATCCTTGCCAACAGCCACCGGCACGGAGGATGGCGCAACGCGCAGCCAGATAATCTTTAGACCGTCTACGATTCGCGTACCCAGTTCACTGATCCCAATGCCCGCCAGGATCAGGAACAGCCCGGCGTACAGCGACGACGACAGCGATTCGTCCAGGAAGACAGCGCCTGCGATAACGGCCCACGCAGGCAGCAGGTAATTCACGAGGGAAATGAAGGTCGGACCCGGTCCCTGGACGAGCCGAAAGTAAAGCAACGTTGCGAAGCCGGTCGCCAGCAAGCCAAGCACGACCAGTGCAACGACAGCGCCGATGCCGGGTTTCGTGACCGTCGACAGATCCAGCAATGCCGCTGGCGCCGACAGGACGCTGGCGACAATGAGCATGCCAGCGGAACGGCGAAGCGGGTCGCCCGGCCCGAGTCTTCGCGCATAGACCGTGCTGACGGAGTAACTCAGCGCGGCGCCCAGCGCAGCTAGCGCGCCCCAGAATGCCATGTTGCCGTCGAGGCCCTGAACGTAGCCGGGCCCGATGACAACAACCACGCCGGCGAAGCCGATGACGAAGCCTGCGACGCGGAACGGCGTTAATCGCGCTCCCGGCACGAAAAAGTGCGCCAGTGTCAGTACGAACAGCGGCATCACCGCCATCAGGATACCTGCCAATGATGAATCAATGTGCTGTTGCGCCCAGGCGATCAGGTGAAACGGCAACACATTGGCGAACACGGCCATGACGACCATCGGCAGCCAGGCACGCCCGGGACCTGGCAGCGTTTTTCCGCTCATCCGCAGGTAACCGTAAATCAGCAACGTTGCGATCACGATGCGTCCGCTGACCAGGACCGCCGGTGGAAATGAGGCCAACGCCAATTCGTTGAACATGAAGGCGCTGCCCCACAGCAGCGTCAGCGCCAGTAGTGAGATCCAGTCTCCGAATCCAGCGGCGCGGGGCATTATCGACACTCCCGTCGGGACACAGTCAGGGCGAGCCGGCGGTCGGCGACGGCATGGCTCAGGTTTTGCAGCACGTTCATGCGGTAAAATGTCTATGTTTTGTCTATGAAGGTGCGCTACAATATATGAACTAACGATTAATGTCCAACGTGAATTCCGGGCGACCCCCGCGCCATCGGTGGCGCGGGGGCGCAGCGGTCACACTCCGGATCGGGGAATACAGCATGACGAATAAACCCAAGGCAGAAGAACAGCTCTACGGGATTGGCGCCGTCGCGAAGTTGACCGGCCTGACCGACCATACGATCAGGGTCTGGGAACGACGCTACGATGCTGTGGTAGCGCGGCGAGCCGAGAACGGTCGCCGCATGTACTCTGCCGCCGATGCCGAAAAGCTGGGACTTCTCAAACACCTGACCGACCGCGGCCTTTCTATCGGGCAGATTGCCGGCGACAGTGTCGATGAGCTGCGCGAGCGGGCTCAGAGCCTGACCGGATTCACGGACGCGGCGCTGCCGGACCGAATCGACATTGCCGTCTTCGGGGACTTCCTGCCCAACCAGTTCTCCGCTTATCCGGACGACCTGGCGCCCGTGCACCTGCAGGTAGCGGACAACAATCGCGACCGTTTCGTTGCCGACCTGCGACGCCACGAAATCGACCTCGTCGTGCTTGAAAGTCCGGTCCTTAACAAGCGGGTCGTCAACGAGTTACTCGACTACATGCAGCAGGCGAATGCCGCCCGCGGCCTTCTCGTTTACAGCTTCGGTCGCTCCCCTGACGTCGACCGGGCACGGGACTCGCGCATTCTCACCCTGCGCGCTCCGGTCAAACTCGACGAGCTCCGCGCTGCCGTGCTGCGCGCGCACACGGAAGACCCGTCAGCGAAACCGACCCCCAAAGAGTCACCCGACAGTATGTCGACGGCCTGGGATTTTTCCGGGCCGGTCGCGCCACGCCGCTTCAACAGCGTGCAGCTCGCAACACTGGCAAGCGCCTCGACGGCTATCGACTGCGAGTGCCCGCATCACCTGGCACAGCTTGTCAGCGACCTGACGGCATTCGAAGTGTATAGCGATGAATGCGCGAACCGCGATGCAAAGGACGCGGCGCTTCACCGTTATCTCCACCAGACGACGGCGCAGGCACGCACCCTGATCGAGGCAGCGCTCGAGCGCGTGGCCGAGGCGGAGGGCATCCGCTACTAGCGCTGCCGTTACACTTTGCTACAATTTTGTCTATTATTTAGATAGACAAAACATTGACAATCCTCTCAGTTTGGCTACCATAGCTCCACGGTCTGACATCGCAGCAGCGACGAAAGGCCGGCAGAGAATGGCCTCTCCCCCGATCCCCTCATTCTCTGCTTTGCCGGCCGGCGCCTGGCGCCGGCCTTTTTTAAGAATTGACGCGATCCACTCAAACGCAGTTCAGAAGGAGTACCGACATGGAAATGGTTTTGCTGGTTACTATCGGCATGCTGGCGATAACATTCATCGATCGTCAATACGACACGATGCGACGCATGAAGCGGGTTCGCGTAAAGCGGTCGAACAACAATGGTGACCGGACTCCGATACGCAGGCGCGCATCGGCCCTACAGTCGCTGCAGCAGTTCTCCCGCCAGGGCGCTGGCACTGGTGAACGCAGCTTCAACCCGGCCGCGAACAAACCAGTCGCCACACGCGGCGAGTTGCATTCGGTCATCGATAAAGCGCTCAGGCAGCGCGTGAGCACCGATATTTGAGTACCGCCAACGGTGCAGCTGACGGTGGTCGGCTTGCCGGAGGTCCTCACCGGTGACGGTCGAAGCTTCGCCAAGAACTTTCTCCAACAGGCTGTCAATGTCGTCGTCGATGTGCGACTCGGCCCATGCGTTGCTTGAATGCACGACCAGGGTAAACGGTCCAGTGCGCCCGGGCTTGCTGCTGTTAACGGCGAGCCAGCTGATATCGGCATTACGTACAACGGCCGCCTGCCAGGCCAGATCGAGTGGCTGGCTGAAGCCGAGCATCAAGGCAAAGCAGCCGAGCATTTTCCGCTGCTGGCAGAGGGATACGAGTTCAGGGCAGTCTTTCGCCAAGACAGCCGTCTGTGATGGTGGCGCCGTAATTACGACCCAGTCGAATCGCCCCAGTACGGTCTGCGACTCGTCGACTAACTCCCAGCCGTCGTCTTTCCGACGAACACCCGCGACCGCCGTCTTCAACGTCACGCTAACGCCTGCCGACAGGTATTTTCCGATACTGTTCATTCGCGGCGCGCCAACGAAATGCGGGGAATCGTCGCCCCAGGTGCGCGATGCTGCCTGGCGGTCGTGGTCAAACTCAACGAATTCTGCTGGCCACGTCGCAACTACGCCGTCGGCAATCAGCGGTTGGAGAAAGGCGCGAAATTCGGGAGTCCGCGCAGTAAAAAACTGCGCGCCATGGTCGAATTCGTAGTCACCCGCATAGCGTGTCGCCATGCGGCCACCGACGCCACGCGACTTTTCGAAAACGACGACGTCTGCAAGCTCGCTCAGGCGCCGCGCCACGACAAGACCGGACAGACCGGCACCGATAACAGCGATTTTTTTCATGGCAGTAAGCACACGCGGCAACTATTATTCAGTTGACTAATTTACACCGATACGAGTTGTTACAGAAAACCTGTAGAAGATAACGACGATTCGCGGCAGCATAGAAGCAGATCGTCATTTTAAGGGCTGAACAGTACCAGGAGTCACAACATGCGTTTTATCACGACATTGGTCATCGCGATGATCTTCTCGACATCGACGGCGTCGGACAGCCCGCTACTCGATCAGGATTTTCGCCGCCTGGCCTCCGATGAGGTCATTAACCTCAGCGAGGAATACCGCGGCAGGGTTTTGCTGGTCGTCAACACGGCATCAAAATGCGGTAACACACCTCAATACGACGGCCTGGAAAAGCTGTACCAGCAATACGGCGATGCCGGCCTGGTGGTCCTCGGGTTTCCGTCAAACGATTTCATGGGCCAGGAACCGGGTACCGAGGAGCAGATTCAGGAGTTCTGCCGCTTGACCTACAAGGTCCGCTTCCCGATGTTCGAGAAAGTAACCGTAAAAGAAGGCAAAGCGCACCCGTTTTTCGAGCAACTCGCGGGCGCGGCCGGAACCTACCCGACCTGGAACTTCCACAAGTTTCTCATCGGGCGCGACGGCAAGCTGATCGCCGAATTCAGTCCGCGCACTCAGCCATACAACGAGGATCTCGTGGCCAAGATCGAAGCGGCGCTCGGTTCCTGAGCACAGCACTGCCCGGCAGCGCCTGATTCGCGGGCCCGCCAGGCCGTTGCAGGCGCAGTGACATGCAGCTTCAATCATTCGGGCCGGCGGTAAATGTCGCTATCGTTGGTGCCTCCGGAGGCATTGGCAGTGCACTGTGCAGGCAACTGTCTAACGACGCCGCGGTAGCCCGTGTGCACGCGCTGTCGCGCGATCCGCGGCCCGGATCGAATTCGAACATCGTCGCGGCGAAAATCGACATTATTGACGAGACCAGCGTCAAGGAGGCTGCTGCACGCGTGACTGCCGCCGGCGAGCTCGACCTCGTCATTGTCGCAACAGGCACCCTGCACCGCGACGCGCTCATGCCGGAAAAAAGCATGCAGCAGCTCGATGCGGATCATCTGCTGGACGTGTACCGGGTCAACACAGTCGGACCCGCACTGGTTGCGAAGCACTTCCTGCCGCAGCTCGCACGCGGGCGCAAGACCGTGTTCGCAGCACTATCGGCCAGAGTGGGTAGCATCAGTGACAATCGGCTGGGCGGCTGGTTTGCCTATCGCGCCTCCAAAGCAGCCCTCAACATGGTGGTCAAGACCCTGGCGATCGAGCATTCGCGACGATGGCCAGACAGCGTGATCGCGGCACTGCACCCGGGTACCGTAGACACGGCCCTGTCGCGTCCCTTCAGCGCACGCGTGCCGGAGGAAAAGTTATTCTCGCCAGACAACGCCGCCACAAAGCTGCTGCAGGTCATCGACGATCTCGACGCGGACGACAGCGGCAGCTTCTTCGCGTGGGACGGCAGCCACATTCCCTGGTAGTTGAAATCCCGTCTCAGGACGGGAGTGGAATGTACTCGCTCTCCCCCGGAACGGGGTCGAACCGATTTTCCTGCCAGTCACTCTTGGCTTGCTCGATCCGGTCTTTGGAACTCGATACGAAGTTCCACCAGATATGGCGCTTGCCGACATCGGCACCGCCGATGACCATGACCCGGCTGTCGGCGGTAGCTTCCAGCCGCACGGCCTTTCCCGCGCAGGCAACCGCCATGTGGCCGCCGCTCAAGGCCCGTTTGTCGATGGATACATTCCCATCGACGACGTATGCCGCCCGTTGTTCGTAGTTTTCAGCCAGCCAGAGCGAAGTACCGGCGGGCATCTGGCACTCGAGATAGAGCGTCGGAACCAGGGCGCTGACCGGTGATCGTTGTCCGAACGCTTCGCCCATGATCACGGTAATTTTAACGCCATCCTGTTCGAGTCGCGGCAACTCTGTCGCCGGGTAGTGCACGAATTCCGGATCGCACTCCTCCTCGCCGTCCGGCAACGCCATCCACGACTGGATACCGTGCAGTCTCGACGTCCGATGGAGATCGTCGCCGGCGCGCTCCGAATGAACGATGCCGCGGCCGGCCGTCATGAGATTGACCGCACCCGGCTGGATTGGCTGCGTGTAGCCCAGGCTGTCCCGGTGCATGATTTCGCCCTCGAACAGATAGGTGACGGTAGCGAGGCCGATGTGCGGATGCGGCCTTACCTGGATGCCCTCGCCGGGCGGAAACTCGGCGGGCCCCATGTGATCGAAAAAAATGAAAGGACCGACCGTCCGCCTGTCCCGCGCTGGCAGCACCCGCCGCACGGTGAACCCGCCAAGGTCTTTTGCTCGCGGTTCTATGACAAGTTCGACGGCACCGTCGGCACCGGTGCAGATGGGTTCGAGGGCAGTCTGAAAACTCATGGCGACTCCTGATCTAATACCTGGCTACCAGTGTCCTGTGCCCGGTTCCCCTTTAAACGGCCCAACCACGCCGGACGTAATCCAGCCGCCGTAAAAACGGCCGGGCTGCGGCGCGACGCGCTCGCCATCGACGTAGCACGCGACCCGTCCCGGGTAAAACGCGAAATAATCCTTGATCACGTCGAATCGCGGCCTCGGCCGCGGGTAACTCCATGCCACCGGATCGCCGGGTTTGCTGGCAAGCGTCCAGTACACGGCCGCCCCTTTCCATTCGCATACCGACGCGCCCGCTGCAGGGACCAGGAAGTCCTGGTCCACGTCCTGCGGCGGCAGGTAATAGGTCGGTGGGCTCGCTGTCTCCATGACCTTGTAGCAGCCCGTCGTGGTGGCAATGACGTTGCCGCCACAGAGAACCTCGACCAGCCGGCCATCCCGCCGCGCGACAGGCGGCCTGGGATAGTCCCATACCGACTCCTGTCCCGGCTCCGGTTCGAGCGCGAAGTCCGGCCGGTTCTGGCCCGTGTTATTCCACAGATGTTTCGTCGATTGATCGCTCATCACTTTCTAATGGTATGTCAATCAGCGCACGCTCGTGACCTGCCGAAACAACAGGAAACAAAGGGTGGTCCTGTTCACAAAATGCTGCGTCCGAGTGCACTCTGGATCAGCGTTACCGCGCGCTCCGCAGACACGTTCGCGTGATCCAGGAACGGGTTGAGCTCGACCACTTCGAGCGATGTCATGCGGCCGTCCGCCGCACATTCCTCGAGCAACAGGTGGGCCTCCCGGAAACTCACACCGCCAAGAACCGTGGTACCGGTACCCGGGATGACGTCCGGATCGCAGCCATCGAGGTCGAAGCTCACATGGAAGCCGGCCGTATTCCGATTCACCACCTCGAGCGCCTGCCTGACGACTTCGCTCATACCGAGCTGATCGATGTCGCGCATCGTAAAGGCGGTCACACCGGATTCACGAATGAAATTGCGCTCGACTTTGTCGATATCGCGAATGCCGACCAAAACGACGTTGTCCGGCGTCACGGCAGGGTTGCTGCCGAGGATGCTGGACAGTTCCTTGTCGCCGTAGCCGAGCAAGTGTGCCAGCGGCATGCCGTGGATATTGCCACTCGGCGACGTGCCCGGGAGGTTCATGTCGCCATGTGCATCGAACCAGATCAGGCCGAGCGCCTGGTCCGCCCTGGCGAGGTGTGCCGAGATGCCCGAGACCGTGCCCATGGCAATCGAATGATCGCCGCCGATGACCAGGGGCCACTCGTCTGCCTCGAGGGCGGCGAGTGTGTGGTTAGCCAGCTCCAGGCACACCTCGAGAATCTCGTCCTTGAAGCGCGCCCGCGTATCGGTCGTCTGCCGCGTCTCCATCGCGGGAACCGCGATATCGGTCTCGCTGCAAATCGTGTATCCGAGAGACCGGATCGCCTTTCCGAGCCTTGCCACCCTAAACGCTGAAGGCCCGGCATCCGTGCCCCTGCGCGAGGCACCCAGGTCCAGCGGCACGTTGATGATGTGTATGGGTTTGTTCAACTTGTTCATTTACCTGTCGACATTAAATGCACGAGATCATTCCATGATAACGAGGTCCGGATGATTTTTGGGCACCGCGACCCGGAACCAGATAAACGGGAACAGCGGATTGGGCAGCCAGTATTTCCAGCCGAGGTACTTTTTGACGTCGCCATTCTCGCTGTGGAAATCCAGCCAGACGTACAGGAACTTGTAGAAGCACAGTCCCGGCACGTAGTTGGTCTTGAAGCCGCTCGTCTTCAGCGCGCTTCCCGATATGTAATAGTTGCCTTCGAAGGACATTATCGCCCAACCGCGCTTGCCGTCTGCGATCAATTCACCGGTTTCCCTGTACAGAATCTTCATGCCGCGATTCCGAAGGATTCATTCATTGCGATACATTACTTGCTGGTCGCCAGCCCGGTTTGTCCTGCCGCCAGAAGCGTCGACCAGACCGCCTGGAGACTGGCAGCGGGATCGAGTTCGGGAAGCGCTTGCATCGTCTCCAGGCCTCCGTCAAGTCCGGCCAACGCCACCGTAGGCGACACCGGTCAATTGACACATGTCGGTCTTGAACGTCGTCAGGTCGGATGCGTTGAACTCCGACAGGTGCCGGTGTCCGGCTGCGCGCGCAACGACGGTCATCAGGTCGACCGCAGCGTCGAAAAACCTTGCGAGCCTTTCTGCTGCGACATCCACGGGCAGCCGCGCCCGCAGCTCGGGTTTTTGCGTGGCAATTCCGACTGGACAATTGTTGGTGTGGCAAGCGCGCATGCCGAGGCAACCGATCGCCTGGATGGCGCTATTCGCAATGGCGATGCCGTCGGCGCCGAGCGCCATCGCTTTCGCAAAGTCAGCCGGAGTGCGCAGCCCGCCGGTAATAATAAGAGTGATCCCGTCCGCATCGCATGAATCGAGATGTTTTCTCGCGCGCGCAAGCGCCGGGATTGTCGGCACCGATATGTTGTCGCGGAAGATCAACGGTGCCGCGCCGGTGCCACCGCCACGACCATCGAGAATGATGTAATCCACCCCGACGTCCAGCGCGGCGTCAATGTCTTTCTCGATGTGCTGCGCGGAGAGTTTGAAGCCAACCGGGATACCGCCGGTTTTTTCGCGGACCTCGGCGGCAAAGTCACGGAACTGGCTGAGATCTTCCCAGTCGGGAAAGCGTGCGGGAGATATCGCCGGCTCGCCCTCGGGCAATTCGCGCACGTCGGCGATCTTGCCATTGACCTTCGCGCCGGGAAGGTGGCCGCCGGTGCCGGTCTTCGCGCCCTGACCGCCTTTGAAATGAAACGCCTGCGTTCTTTTTACCTTGTCCCAGGAAAAGCCGAAACGGGCCGATGCCAGTTCGTAAAAGTAACGCGAGTTGGCCTCCTGCTCTTCCGGCAACATGCCACCTTCGCCGGAGCATATGCCGGTGCCCGCCAGCTCGGCGCCCCTCGACAACGCGACCTTCGCCTCCTCGGACAACGCGCCAAAGCTCATGTCCGATACGAACAATGGGATATCCAGTCGCAGTGGCTTCGCTGCGTTGGGACCGATGGTGATATCGGACCCGACGGATTCGTCATCGAGCAGCGGCAGCTTGTGCAGCTGGCTGACGACGAACTGAAGGTCATCCCATTTCGGCAGGCTGTCGCGCGGCACGCCCATGGCGGCCGACGGACCATGATGACCGACTTTGCTCAGTCCGTCATTGGCCAGCTTGCGAATGAGCTTGACGTGCGGCTCATCCTTTGTGCCGTTTGGATCCTGGTACGCCCCCTGGTAGGCGTCGCGCTTGAAGGGCTGCGGATGTTCCTTCGCCCACGCGGCGATTTCGTCCTCGTCGACGAAGACCTCGCCCTGGTCTACCCAGGCTTTGAACTTCGATAGCGTCTCGGAATTGTTGTATTCACTGATGCCGGTATCCAGGCGATAGTCCCAACCGTGCAATCCGCAGATAATATTGTCGCCGTCGATGTGTCCGTCGGACATCAGCGCGCCCCGGTGCGCACAGCGTCCGTACAGCACACTGACTTCAGCATCGTAACGGGTAACGACGAGGTCGACGTCAGCGACGAGGGCGTGCTGCGGCACCCGATCCTCGAGGTCTTCCAGGGAAAAAATCGACAGTGCTTTCATGTTGGGACTCCGGCTTCTTGTTAGCTTGTTTTCCTGCGCCAGGCGGCGTGTCGCGAGCGACCCTGATTTCTTCGCACTCGCTCAGCCGCGACGCAAGTATCGCACGCGATTGTTGCGACTACAGCTTTTCTCCGCACAGAATACACAGCGCCAGCACCCATGGTGGGCGCCGGCCCCCTCTGTAGTCACGCGCGTTGGCCGGGAAGTCGTTCGATCACTCCCGGACGGGAATGACGGATTGGTGACCACTGGGTTTTCAATCGAGAGCCAGGGTCCGGAATTGACAGGCAACACGAAGACGACGGACCGGCAATTGTCGCTGCGACAATTGCCGATCCGGCGCCATACCTGATCAAGCTACGGCGCAATGAAACAGCTTTCGCTCGAAGTCTCGTTGCCCTCTTCCTCACGAACCAGGACCTGGAACTTGATCTCCTCGCCGGATGGCAGGGCGCCCGATGCCAGCTCGATCGAGGTCACGTCTGCTTCGACATTCACCGTGTAGTCGATTGTGTCACCCTCGATCGCGAGCTCGTAGCTATCGATCTCGACGTCACCTCCGCTGCCGAGCGTCGCGTGTGCTTCGTCAACCTCGTCCCAGGAAATGACGACCGGATCAGATGCCACCGGGATTGCTCCATCGCAATCATCGGTAGCGGGAACCCCGGAAACCATGAGATTGTCCGGCGCGGCGGGAATCAGGTGGCTCAGCTCGGATTCGCTTTCGTACTCGAGTCCGTCGAACCCGACGCCTTCGATCTCGTAAGTGCCTTCGGGGAATCGATCGAAGAAAACATCGGGGTCGAGCTCATCGAACGTCGGCTCCGCGCTTTCGAAGGCGAATTCCGTCAAT
This sequence comes from Gammaproteobacteria bacterium, assembly GCA_018677555.1. Classification (GTDB taxonomy): domain Bacteria; phylum Pseudomonadota; class Gammaproteobacteria; order Steroidobacterales; family Woeseiaceae; genus JAHHOT01. Next base: position 11,586 of record JAHHOT010000088.1, read on the forward strand.
CCCTGGCGACGTAACGCCCCGCGTAAGCGAACGTTCAGGAGCGTGCGCTCGTCCGGGCTCTCGATCGTAAGCCGCTTCCAGGGATCGCCGTCTATTCTCGCGTGAAAGCCGAGGTCCCCGTCGGTGTCGTTAAGCTGAATCAACACCTGTGCCTCCGCAAACGGCAACTCGTCGTCATCATCGTCATCGTCCTGCGCCAAGGCGTTTCCTGCAAGCAGAAAACACGACGCAACTGCGATCAGCTTTACGAAACTGCTGCGATGCGATCTTGTCGATGTAAAAAAGTTTTTCATGATCCTTTCCTCAAAAAAAGTTGATGGGCATTTTTTCAGACGGCAAACCATGAGCTTTTCGGTCGAACGAAGATTTTTAACTTTGTCGCGAGATACAGTAACCGGATTTCGACAACCCATACGTCAAACATTGTGCAACTTTGGAGTTTCGACGTATGTTCGGTCTGGTCAAACTGCTGACCCTGGTATCTATCGCGGCCGTTTCAGTACTCGGCATTTGTCTGCTTGCGCCACAGGGCGCTGAACAGGGAGCTTCGCCGAACCATTTGCCTGCGGATTTTCTGTCGGCATCCCGGCACTCGCACGCACAATCCGGCGAAGATCGATACGACATCGCGATCACGCAGGTTTCCGGCGCAAACAGTCCTGAAAATAGCGAAGCAACGACCCGCAGTGTTCCGGTTTACGACAACCTGGCTTATCGCGACTACGACGGCAGCGTGGACTCAGTCGCGAAGCTTGCGGAGTCTCGGGGTACCGCTGCTAGCGCGTTGCTGCGCGGCCTGCTGGACGACCCATCGCCTTCGATACGCGAAGAGGCTGTCGAAGCGCTTGCGGCGATCGGTGGCGACGACGTTTACGTTAGCCTGGCGTACGCCCTGTCCGATCCGAACAGGATGGTCCGGCAGCTCGCCATTGAATCGCTGGCGCAGGATGGCAGCGATGAAGCCGTAGGAGCGCTGGCAATAACTCTGAGCGAACACGACGAGGACCTTCGCGTGCTTGCTGTCGAGGAGTTGGCGAGCATCGGCTCGGTAGCGTCGAAAATGCTGTTACAGCGCTTTTTGTCAGACGAGAGTCGCCGCGTGCGTGCGATCGTGGCGGAAAACTGACTTTCGTGCGAGTGCAATCAGTCCCATTCCACCCATAACTCTTTAGGCCCGCGAAACTGTACCGCCTCGACCGGCATCAGGGACTGATCTTCGACCAGCCGCAATCCAGGCAGGCGCCTCGCAAGTTCCTCGAGCAGCAGGATCAGTTCGAACCGGGCCAACGGCGCGCCGAGGCAGAAATGCCGCCCAAAACCGAACGAAATGTGGTTCCTCGCATCGGCCCGATGAATATCGAACGCCTCACCGTTCTCGATCTTTGTTTCGTCGCGATTGCCGGACGGCAGGAAGCACAGGATCCTGCTGCCGGCAGTGATATCGACGCCGGATAACTGCACATCCGTTTTCGCCAACCGCCGCCAGGCGACAACCGACGATCGGTAGCGGAGACACTCCTCGACGGTATTCGGGATCAGGTCCGGATTCGCGACGATGGATTCCCAGCTGTCGCGATTTTCGAGCAAACTCAATATTGCATTGCCCGACATATTTGTCGTCGTTTCGTGCCCCGCGAGAAGCAAGCCGAATACGACATTGTTGATGTCCTCGATCGTCAGGATGCTATCGTCGCCGGCCCTGACTGCCAGCAGATCGCTTGGCAAATCGTCCTGCGGCGATTCGATCCGCTGTTGCACATGATCCAGGCAATAGTCCCAGTAATCGGCAAGGTGGCCGGCAGCAATCAACTGATCCTCGAGGCTGGGCTTGCCGAAGGACAGGATCAGCCGGCTGTCCGCCCACATTTTGATTTTCTGGACGTCGCCCTCCGGAATGCCAAGCAACTTGAATAATACGAGGGCAGGTAACTCATAGACCATTTGCCGGACCAGGTCCGCCTTCTTGTCCGATTCGAAACGGTCAATCGCATCATTGACCAGTTGGCGAATATAGGGCTCCAGCTTTTTGTTTCTCTTGGGCGAGAATGCAATCTGTACGTTCTTGCGGATTCGCGTGTGGTCGTCGCGTTCGTTGTTCGACAGCGTCGGGCGCGGCGAAAAGTTTCGCTCCTTCAGAAACTGCAGCACTTCGGGATAGAGCGGATTCAGGGGCTCGAGCGTGATCTCCGCGGAGAATCGTTCCTTGTCGCCGAGGACTGTTTTTATGTCGTCGAACGTCGTGACGGCCCAGAAGCCGATGTCCGGCAACCAGGATACGGGGCTTTCGGACCTCGCACGCCTGAAGACTGACTCGAGCTCGGCGTTTGACAGGCGGAAGGTATCGGACAGGGCTGTCACAGGGCACTGCGATTCGGCGTCTGCATTCATGGCTTGCCCTCCAGGCTCTCGACCGAGTTTACACGGTAATGCCGGTTGCAAGACAGGTCGTCATTACAGGACTACCATCAGTGCCGGCTATGATCGACGTGGGGTGCTTGTTAACCGTCGAAAATTGACAGGAACTCGTCCGGCAACAGGCTCGTTGCGAGCATGACGCTGTTGATGTCCTGGTGATCGGACCACGTAGCTCCACGTTGGTTTGCCGGGTCGCTCCAGAAGGTCTCGATTGCCATGCCGAGGGCAACGTGAGTCTCCAGTTGGTCGAGCGCTTTTCTCAGGCTCTTTTCGACTAATTGTAATTCCGCGGCCGCGATTCGCTGCATGCGCTCGACCCCGTGCAGTCCGATTGACAGGCCCAGCTCACGAAACGCCAGCCGATGCCCGGCCGGATAGCCCAGTGCAAACTGACCTGCGAAAGCCGGCAAGCTGTTCTGAATATCTCGAGTCAGCGTACGCGCAATGCCGAGCATCCCGGTGTGGCCAGCAGCAATCAGCTGAAACGACCGACACGCGTCGAACAACAATCCTCCGATTCCCAGCGGGTCATCGGTTGCCCAACGCTGATCCTCGAGCATCGCATGCAGTTCACGGATTTCCGTGCCAAGACTGGGCAGCTCCGATAGGTCGGCCGTCCCAGGTGATGAGAATGCGAGTTCGTTGCAGGTGATATAACCGTCCAGAGGGTCGTGCAAACCGCTTGAGGGCACCAACGGGTACGAAAGATCGATGCTCATCTTCCAAACCAGTCGCTTACGGCCGTCGGGCAGCGGCGCACGAACGAATCCCGCATGCGCGGCTTTTGCGAGCTCTATCGCCCAGCGGTGAAATCGCGGTTGCTCCAGCACCACGCTGGCCCTGTATAGCGCGTGCATCCACTTTGTCAGGTAGTGAAAGTACTGACCGTCCCTGTCCCATTCGAGGCGCTCGTCGTAGGCTTCGTCAGCACGCCGTTCGTTCAATGTCTTGCCGATTCTCAGGCCGCCTGCGGTCGGGTGTTTTTCTCCCTCCTCGTCGCTGAGACCGCTGATCCAGCCGTGCCGGGCATCGTCTCCCCGGTGCTTGCCGAGCACGTGATGCACCTGGTCAATCAGATCCAGAGCGAGGCGGCGGTACCTTTCGTTGCTGGTGTTCCGATAAAGACTCAGAAAATTGCAGACGGCGTGCGCATCGGTCCAGAGATACCGTCGGGGCGCATTGTCAGTGCTGGTCAACCCGGTTCGATCGGCAAACCCGAGCATGATGTCGCGGGCAATCGCCGTATTTGTTTCATGCTGCATGTCGCATGCCGGGGTGCATCAGACGCCGAATGGATACGTATCCGGCAAGCCGCGGGTCTCCGTGGTGATCAACGGCGTGATCGCGGTGCTACGATCGATCCAGATGTATTCGTCGAATTGCCGAGTCAGTTCTGCCTCGAAGTAATGGCTCGCGACCTCCGTCTCGGGACGATAGATGACGCCAATTGCGCGCTCGAGTCGCGGCTGAGCAAGTTCGCCGATGAGTTCCAGGTTCTGATTGCTGCGAAGTGGCAATATCAGTCCCGGCTGTTCCGTTAAATGGAAAATTCGTTCGTAACTCTGCCGATGCGCGGGACGAACCTGCATGATCTCCATAGGCTGGTCCCAGTTCGATGCTGCAGCGACGGTGCCGTGATCGGTACCCATACCGATACTAACGGCATCATTGCCGAACGCCTCGCGACAAAGCTGCCCGATGTTGAATTCGCCACGCGCAGACATTTCCGTCGCCGAAGCGTCGCCGATATGCGAGTTGTGCGCCCAGATCACCGCCTTCGAGCCGCCTCCGTGCGCCTCTAAGACCCGATTGAGCGATTCGAACATATGCGTGTCACGCAAATTCCATGACGCGCGCGAACCGTAGTACATGACCCGGTAATAGCGCTCGGCATTTGCGACCAGCGCGGCATTTTGTGACGCATCGAGAAATCGCGGCCCGTCTTTGTCGGCGTAGTCATTACGCTTGCGGTAGATCTCCATTAGCATCTGAACGACGGGTTCCTCGCAGTCGCGATACTCGCCTGTCAGAGCCGCGTGGCCGTAGGCCGCAGGATCCGCTTCCCAGGGACTCAGGCAGCCATAGCGCCAGCGCGCAACGGCTGCGAGATCCGGGTCCACATCGTCGAGATAGTCGATGACGGCACGCGCCGAGTCATAAAGACTATAGAGATCGAGACCGTAAACTGCGGCGCGACCTGACATATCGCGCGACTTGTTGTGATCGTGCAGCCAGTCGACGAAATCCCGCACTTCGGCATTGCGCCACATCCAGGTCGGAAATCGGGAAAACGCCGGCCAGTCCGACGGCGCTGTATCCAGTTGTCGGACATAGTGGTCGATTTGTGCCGCATCCGGCCAGTCGGCCTCGACGGCGACGAAATTGAATCCCTTATCCTCGATAAGCTTTTGCGTTATCGCCGCCCTGATGCGGTAGAACTCCGATGTTCCATGACTTGCTTCGCCGATCAATACGACCTTGGCAGTCGCGATACGCTCGACAAGTGCCTGCAGCCGAGCTTCCTCGGGCGAATCGAACGACTCGCTGTTGCGTACTATGAGGCTCGGAAGCGTCTGGCTCGAGACTGGCGTGGAACGGGCAATGCGGGCACGCGCGGTCTCCGGCCCTGGTTCGTCCACTTCCCAGCCTTGCTCGCCGATGAGCGGCACAAACCGCACATCCGCCAGATCTTCACGATCAAACTTTCCGTTTCCATGATTCGTGATTCGTAGCAGTTCCTGGGCGCGCTGCGTGCTGCCTACCGGCACGACCATGCGGCCGCCCACGGCCAGCTGGTTTTTCAGATCCTCAGGGACGACGGGAGCGCCAGCGGACACGAGAATCGCGTCGAATGGCGCCTGCTCCGCCCAGCCGCGTGTCCCGTCGGCGTGCAGGACGTGAACGTTACCAATACCTTCGTCGCGCAAATGATCGGCGGCACTCTCGGCCAATTCCCCGATCCGCTCGATGGCATAGACCTCGCTCGCTATCTGTGCCAGCACGGCGGCTGCGTAGCCGGACCCCGCGCCGATTTCAAGCACCTTTTCGCCGCCACGGAGCGCCAGTGATTCGATCATGTAGGCGACGATGTAAGGTTGCGAGATTGTCTGCCCGGCACCGATCGGCAATGGCATGTCGTCGTAAGCCAGTTCGCGCATATCTTCAGGCACGAATGCTTCCCGACGCACTTTGCGCATCGCTGCCAGTACCTGTTTGTCGCGCACGCCACGCGATGCGATCTGCTGATCGACCATGTGGTGGCGGTTTTCTGCAAGATCGGCCATGAAAAGCTGTGAGAAATGCGGGCATTCAAGCTAGCGCCTGCAGCAACAGCTGTACATCAGGGCTTCTCCGTATGTCTTTGCCACCTGGCAGCGGCCAAGTTCGATCTATCGAAGCTGACTGACACGGTGCGTCATGCCCGTTCGCAACAGCGAGATTGCCGACATTTTCGAAAAGCTCGCCGACCTCCTTGAAATCGAGGAATCGAATCCGTTCCGCGTGCGCGCATACCGCAATGCCGCGCAATCGATACGAGGCCACGGCAAGGCCATGGCCGATCTCCTGGAACAGGGTGCCGATCTGTCAGAACTCCCGGATATCGGGGAAGACCTCGCTGAGAAGATCCAGACTATTGTGACAACCGGCGAATTGCCGCTGTTGAACGAAGTCGAGTCGCGCACCCCCGCGGCACTCAGCGACATGATGAGAATCGAGGGTCTTGGGCCGAAGCGCGTCAAAACACTTTACAAGACACTGGACATCAAAAGCATAGATGATCTCAAGCGTGCCGCCCGTAGCGGCAAGATTCGGGAAATTCCCGGCTTCGGCAAGAAAACCGAAGATCGGATTCGCACGCGGGTCGAGGGATTCACCTCTCACGAACAACGCGTGAAATTGTGCGTTGCCGAACAGATTGCCGAACCTCTCGTCGATTACCTCAGAAAAGTTAAAGGGGTCAAAGACATCGTCATTGCCGGTAGTTTCAGGCGCCGCAAAGAGACCGTCGGCGACCTCGATATCCTGATTGCCGCGGCGAGAGATTCGATCGTCATGGACCGGTTCGTTGAATTCGGCGAAGTGGTCGAGGTCATCTCCAAGGGCAGGACCCGCGCCAGGGTCCGATTGCGATGCGGCATGTCAGTTGATGTGCGTGTCGTTCCGGCAGTGAGCTTTGGAGCCGCACTCGTCTACTTCACTGGATCCAAACAACACAATATTGCAATACGCAAAATGGGCGTGAGAAGGAATCTAAAAATAAACGAGTACGGCGTATTCCGGGACAAAAAACGCGTTGCCGGCAAGTCCGAGAAATCCGTATATGCCAGCGTCGGATTGCCGGTGATTGTTCCCGAGCTGCGTGAGAACCGTGGCGAGCTGCAAGCAGCCAGGAAGAATCGACTACCCCACTTGATCACTATGGAAGATATCCGCGGCGACCTGCACTGTCACACCCGCGCGACCGATGGCCGCGATACGCCGAGGCGAATGGCGGAAGCCGCGGCTGAGCGAGGCTATGAATATCTGTCGATCAACGATCATTCGAAGCGTGTAGCAGTCGCCAATGGACTCGACAGGAAACGGCTGCTCAAACAGATCAAGGAGATCGACAAATTAAACGAAAAACTCGATGGGATTGAATTGCTCAAGTCCGTCGAACTGGACATCCTGCAAGACGGCAGCCTTGACTTGCCGGACAGTGTCATCAAGGAGCTGGATTTCACGGTGTGCGCGGTTCATTACGGATTCAACCTGTCGCGCCGGAAGCAGACGGATCGAGTTCTTCGGGCGATGGATAATCCGTACTTCAATATTCTTGCTCACCCTACCGGCCGTCTCATCAACGAGCGAGAGCCTTACCCGATCAACCTGGAGGCGATAATGAAAGCCGCTAAAGAGCGTGGCTGTTTTCTGGAGCTCAATGCCCACCCCGATCGACTGGATCTGACGGACGATGCCTGCTTATTGGCGAAAGAAATACAAGTGAGAATCGCGGTCTCTACCGACGCACACAGCGCATCGGACCTGCGCTACATGCGCTGCGGCATAGATCAGGCGCGTCGTGGCTGGCTGGAGAAAACGGACATTATCAATACTCTTTCGCTCAGTAAACTGAAAGAACTCTTCGCCAGACGATAGGCCCTCGCCAACGAAATGCGGCTCACTTACTACCGCGATCGTCAAGCCAGCTGCCGTGGGCAGCGGTCAGCTTTTCAAGGCATATCATCATCGGGCACTCTACCGTGATTTCATCTCAATCCAACTGGATAGCTGGTCCGGTAATCCGGTGCTGCAATGTTGCAGCAGATCAGATCGTCATATTCCGCTCGATTGGACCCAAATCGGCGGCCAGTCCTGCTAGGATCAATTGCAAGAATTCCTCGGCCGCGGCACGGAAGCAATGCCCAACAGAGGACTCGCAAATCGACGAACCCCATGAACCAACGACGATCCCGTCAACGGGGGAAGGCCTCGTCACTGTCGGCGCGGTCGTCGCTGTGCTGCTCGGCATTCCCTGCGTCTTTTTCGGCCTCCATGGGCTGGCTGGCGTTGTCACCGGTGAAAAACTGGTCGCCGGGGCGCTCGGCACGTTGTGGAGTTACTTGGCCTGCGCCGGCGCGTATGAACTGAACCGCCGCAAATTCGATTGGGACCGCGGCAGGAAACGCAGCGATCTCCATTTGTTGGGCGGCACCGTTGCCGTGTCGACAGGACTGATGCTCAGTGGCGCCGTGCAGGAATTGATGCCTGTCCTGGCAATCGTCCCTGCTTTGTCCGCGATCAAGCAGGCGCACACCGGTCATGCTACAAAAGCCCTTTCATGGATCCATACCGGCGTTCTGATGCTCGGTATCGTACTTGGCACCTGGCTGTACAACGACAAGTTCAGGGGACAAGCACTGCTCGACAGGCTGGCCGCACTGCCATAGCTGCCAGCATCGGGATCGGCAGGCACTTCCTTAATTCACTGCGCACCCGAAACCTGAATATGTTCACCCTGATCGGGCTCAGCGTCAGCGTCGCATTCCTTTACTCGATCGTCGCAGCCCTGGCACCCGGAATCTTTCCCGAAGCGTTCCGCAATGCCCATGGCGAGGTCGCCGTCTATTTCGAAGCGGCCGCCGTCATCGTTACGCTGATTTTGCTTGGTCAGGTGATCGAGCTTCGCGCACGCAGCGCAACCAGTGCGGGCAGTCGCGCAGAAACTCGGCATCGACGATGTTATCGCTGACGTTCTCCCGGAAGACAAGACCGCGGTCATTGAACGATTGAGAGCCGACGGCGAAATCGTCGCGATGGCCGGTGACGGCATCAACGACGCCCCGGCGCTGGCGACGGCCAGTGTCGGCATCGCCATGGGTACCGGCACCGACGTTGCGATGGAAAGCGCGGGAGTCACGTTAGTGCGCGGAGATTTGCGCGCGATTGCCAGCGCCCGCAGCCTGAGCCGCGCGACGATGAGAAACATTGCCCAGAACCTTGCGTTTGCATTCGGTTACAACAGCCTGGGCGTGCCGATTGCAGCCGGCGTTCTATATCCGGTATTTGGCGTACTCCTGTCACCGATGTTTGCGGCATTCGCCATGAGCGCCAGTTCCGTCTCGTTGATTGCGAACGCGCTCAGGTTGCGCCGCACACGCCTGTGACATGGCAAAGCAGCTTCGCCGAACCGGCTATTCAGAACGGATCAGTTCGAGACTTTTCTCGATCAACTCGAGCCTGGGCGATCGCACGGGAAACGTGGCGTAGGCCTGCCGCGTGAACGTCGGCGCAGCAGTCACCTCGTGTAACAGGCCGAGCTCGACGTCCTTGCCGACCATTCTTCGCGGCAGGTAAGCACTGCCGCCGACCAGGCTGATGTATTCAGCCGCCATCTTGGCGTGCGAAACGCGAGTGATTGCTTCCGACGCATCCGGAAACGCGCGCCGGTGATCGAGCCCGAAAGTCAGGCCCCAGTCCACGAACACGTAGCTGCCTGCAAGCGCCTGTTCGACGGTTAAACCCCGTTCACTCGATACCAGGATAAATTCCACCGTTGCGATTTCACGAATCTGCATGATGTCGAGCTGGGCAGGCTCCAGCAGGATTGCGACGTCGAGCGTGCCGTCTATGAGCTTGCGCGTAAGAAATTCCGGTGATTGCGCTTCAGCAATGATCGCCAGATCAGGGTAGTTGCGACGCAGATCGTGCAGCCATCGCTGCAGCAGAACGTCCCAGAGGCGCAGGCTTCCGCCGATGACCAGCTGCTGGCTCGCCCCGGCCAGCGAAACGTCCTGGCGCGCTGCGCGCCACGAAGCGATGAGTTTCTCCGCGTGCCGCAGCAGCCGTCCGCCCTCCGGGGTCAGGCGCATTTCCCGCGTGCTGCGATCGAACAGCGTCACGCCAAGCTGTTGTTCCAGCGACTTCAGTCGGCTGCTGACCGCCGCCTGCGTCACGAACAGCGCCTCTGCCGCCCGGCCGAAATGCCGCGTCCGGTTGAGCTCGAGAAAAGTGCGCAGGAGTTCCAGATCCATGGCTATTTATAAACAGAATTTGTCAGATTGGCAATTAATTTTAGTTGGATTTGTAAATAGCCTTCCCTCAAGGTGCACGCATCCCGCTGGATCGTTCCGGCCGGGTTTTCTTTATGTGCCACTTTGGGAGGCTCAAGATGAGCATTTCTATTCGAAGATTCACCAGCATGGCAGCACTGCTGCTGCTCAGCGCTGGTATCACAGTTGCAGCAGCGCAGGACGACCTGCGGGAAACGTTGTTTACGCAGGCAGACGAAGCGCTGCGGGCCGCCAACGAGGCACGTGCCAATGTTCTGGCGCCAAAGAGCTATGGCGAAGCCGCAAAGGCGTACCGCTCGGCGGAAGACAAGCTGCAGCGCGGCCGCAGCATCGAGCGCATCAAGTCGGATCTCGACGATGCGGCCAAAGCATTGCGCCTGGCCGTGGATGCAACTCGCCTGGCCAACGTTACCCTGACCGCGGCCATTCAAGCCCGTGACGATGCAGAGGCGGCAAACGCTGAATCATTCGCGCCCGCGCAGTGGCGCGATGCGGAGGAGAAGTTCGCGTCCGCAGCCATGCGCCTGGAGGACGGAAACGTCAACTCCGCAAAGTCGCGCGCCGCCGATGCTGTGGAACTATTTCGCAGCGCGGAGCTTGCCGCGATCAAGGCAAACTATCTCGATGAAACGAAACGCCTGATCGAACAGGCAAAAGATGCGCGAGTCGATCGATACGCGCCGAAAACTCTGGCGAAGGCTGAGTCGATGCTAAGCCAGGCTGAAAGTGCGTTGACCCGGGACCGCTACGATACAGACGAGCCACGCAGCCTGGCCCGTCAAGCCAAGTACGAGGTCAAGCACGCCATGTATCTGGCGCGCGAGTTGAAGCCTGTGCGTGACCGGGACATCAGTCTCGAGGACTTTGCGCTGGCGAACGAGGCGCCCATCGTGAGTATCGCCGGGTCGCTGGATCTCGTTGCTGAGCTGGACGAGGGATTCGACGCGCCGACAAGCGCGATCATTGGTCGTGTTTCCGAGCTGCAGAAAGATGCCTATGAACTGAGCGAACGCCGCAATCAGATTTTCGGGCTCGAAGAAGAGCTGCAACGACTCGAGACGGAGCTCGGGGTTCAGTCCGATCGACTGGCAGTGCAGGAAGCCCAGCGCCGTAAATTCCGGCAAATCGAGAACACCTTTGATACGAACGAGGCCCAGGTTCTCACGCAAGGCGAGAACATCCTGATCCGGCCGATCGGGCTGGTCTTCTCGAGTGGCAGCGCCCAGATCGAGACCGAATATTTTGCGTTATTGCGCAAGGTGCAGGACGCAATCCGGGTCTTCCCCGACAGTCACGTTGTCGTTGAGGGCCACACGGATTCCTTCGGCGGCGACGCCACCAACCTGGAGCTGTCGCAGGCCCGCGCGAAAGCCGTACGCGAATACCTGCTGGCGAACATGCGTGATCTGCCGCCGGCCGACGTCGAATCGGTCGGTTACGGAGAATCGCGACCGGTTGCGAATAACGAAACGATCGAAGGCAGGGCCAAGAACAGGCGCATTGACGTGGTAATTCGGCCCAAAGCCGCGGTTCGCACGGCAAGCACGAACTAGAGCGTAACTCGCGTGGCCCGACGT
>JAHHOT010000020.1 GCA_018677555.1 Gammaproteobacteria bacterium
CCCCAGGGGCGTCCTGCAAGCACGGCCGACGCCGCGGCGTCGGCCGTCGACGAGCTGGGTGGCGACCTGTGGGTCGTTAAAGCGCAGGTGCATGCCGGCGGTCGCGGCTAGGCCGGCGGCGTCAAGCTGGCACGCTCGAAAGACGAGGTGCGCCGCTATGCCGGGGACATGCTCGGCACTCAGCTGGTCACGCACCAGTCCGGACCCGAGGGGTTGCCGGTCAACGTGGTCTATGTCGAAGCTGGCTCGGAAATCGATCGCGAACTCTACCTCAGCATGCTGGTCGACCGCGAAGTCAGCCAGGTGTCGTTCATCGCTTCCGCTGCGGGTGGCATGGATATCGAGAAAGTCGCGGAGGAAACGCCGGACCAGATATTCACCGTCGCCGTGGCGCCGGATGCGGGCATTCAACCGGAGCAGGCCCGTAAACTGGCCGCCGGTTTGGGCCTCGATGCGAGCCAGACTCGCCAGTTCGCGGATCTCATCGAGCGGCTATACACCTTGTTTACGGAATGTGACGCCAGCCTCGTCGAAGTTAATCCCCTGATCGTTACAAAGTCCGGCGATGTCCTTGCCCTGGACGCAAAAATCAACATTGAGGACAACGCGCTTTTTCGACAGCAAAAACTCACCGAGCTGCGCGACGCGTCGCAGGAAGACGATAAAGAGCGTGAGGCGGCGGAACACGATCTCAACTACGTGTCGCTGGACGGGGATATTGCCTGCATGGTCAATGGTGCCGGCCTGGCGATGGCCACCATGGACCTGATCAAGCTGCACGGTGGTGAGCCCGCGAACTTTCTCGACGTGGGCGGCGGTGCCACCAGCGAGCGCGTGGCCGCGGCGTTCAAATTGATTCTTTCCAACGACAAGGTGCGCGCGATACTCGTGAATATTTTTGGCGGCATCGTGCGCTGCGACCTGATTGCGCAGGGCATCATCAGTGCGGTCAAGGAAGTTGGCGTGAGCGTACCTGTCATCGTCCGCCTCGAAGGCACCAACGTACAAATGGGGCGCAAGCTGCTCGCCGACAGCAAGCTCGCAATCATCGCCGCCGACGATCTGACGGACGCCGCGAAAAAAGCCGTCAGTGCGGCAGAGAATCAGGAATAGCGAGCCATGAGCATACTGGTCGACAAGAACAGCAAAGTCATCTGCCAGGGCATCACCGGCAGCCAGGGCACGTTCCATTCGGAGCAATGCATCGAATACGGGACGCAGGTTGTCGCCGGCGTCACACCAGGGCGTGGCGGCCAGGTACACCTCGGCGTGCCGGTCTTCAATACGATGCGTGAAGCCGTCGATGAAACCGGCGCCGACGTCAGCATGATTTACGTGCCGGCGCGATTCGCGGCCGACGCGATACTGGAGGCTGCCAATTCCGGCATCGGGCTGATCGTCTGCATCACCGAGGGCATCCCGGTGCTCGACATGGTGAAGGTCAAGCACGAGCTGAAAAATCACGACTGCCGGCTGATCGGCCCAAACTGCCCCGGCATCATCACCCCCGAGGAATGCAAGATCGGCATCATGCCCGGATTCATTCACAAGAAAGGCCGCATCGGCGTCGTGTCGCGTTCAGGCACGCTGACCTACGAAGCGGTATTCCAGACCACACAAAACGGCCTCGGCCAGAGTAGCTGCGTCGGCATCGGCGGCGATCCGGTGCGCGGCATGAACTTCATCGACTGCCTCGAGCTGTTCCAGGCGGACGACGACACCGACGGCATCGTCATGGTGGGCGAAATCGGCGGCATGGACGAGGAGGCTGCCGCAGAATTCATCCAGTCGGATGTCACCAAGCCGGTCGTTGCGTACATCGCCGGCGTCACGGCACCGCCCGGAAAACGCATGGGTCACGCGGGCGCCATTATTGCCGGCGGCAAGGGCACGGCAGCTGATAAATTCCGCGCGCTTGAGGCGGCCGGCGTTACCACGGTCCGTTCGCCGGCGGAAATGGGTTCAGCGATGCACGGTCTGCTGAGCGGCTGAACCTGCTCTGACCGTATAGGTCCAGATAGATAACGCGGCAGCAGTCATCAACCACAGCAATCAGCGTGGTATCAGTCGGTGAATGAAAAACTCACGGTTGCCCTGGCTCAGCTCGATATGGTGGTCGGCGACGTTGGCGGTAACTCGGCACGAATTGTCGAATATGCCGAACGGGCGCGTGACGAATTGCAGGCCGACCTGGTCGTGTTTTCCGAGCTGAGCATCTGTGGCTATCCACCCGAAGACTTGTTGTTTCACTCCGGTTTGCGTCGCAGGGTAGAAGAGGCGATCGACAAGGTGCGTGAGTCCACGCACGGTATCGCCGTTCTGATCGGATTTCCGGAGTATGCCGAAGAGGACATTTTCAACGCCTGCGCGGTTTTTCGTGACGGCAAGATGCTGGCGCATTATCGCAAGCAGGTGCTGCCGAACTATCGGGTTTTCGACGAGGAACGGTATTTCACCGCAGGAAAAGCGGCTGCCGTATTTACGCTTAACGGTATCCGCGTCGGTCTCAACATTTGCGAGGACATCTGGGATTCCCGTCCCGCTGCTGCGAGCCGCTCGGCCGGCGCCGAGGTGCTGATAGCGATCAACGGATCGCCTTACGAAGTAAAAAGCCAGCAAAACCGCGAAGAGGTTGCCCGGGAGCGAGTCGTTTCCACCGGGATGCCGATTGTCTATCTGAACACCGTCGGCGGACAGGATGAACTGGTATTCGACGGCGGTTCGTTCGTCATGGACTCTGCCGGCGACGTCGTATTCCGTGCACCCGCGTTCGAGGAAGGCCTGCATCGCGTCGTCCTCAATGCCGGCGCAAGCGGGGTCGTGCCTGAGCCGGCGAGCGTAAACGCGCTGTTGCCGCTGGAGCAAAGCGTTTACGAGGCCCTCGTAACCGGCACGCGCAGCTACGTGGACAAGCACGGCTTTCCGGGTGTGGTGCTCGGACTGTCCGGCGGAATCGATTCTGCGCTCATACTTGCCGTGGCCTGCGATGCCATCGGGGCCGATCGCGTACGCGCGCTCATGATGCCGTTTCGCTACACCTCCACGATGAGTCAGGAAGATGCGGCGCGAGAGGCTGCGGCGTTCGGCATTCAGTACGACGTGATTCCGATTGAACCGATTTACGCGGCAATTACGCATGCGCTCGCCGACGTATTCGCGGGCCGCGAAGAGGACGTAACCGAGGAAAACATTCAGGCACGTTGCCGCGGGCTGTTGTTGATGGCCGTGTCGAACAAGAGCGGTCGCATGCTGTTGACCACGGGCAACAAAAGCGAGATGGCAGTTGGCTATGCCACGTTGTACGGCGACATGGCCGGCGGTTTCGCACCCATCAAGGATTGCAGCAAAACACTGGTCTACAAGCTTGCCCGCTACCGCAACTCGATCAATGAAGTCATACCGGAGCGGGTTATCACGCGGCCGCCGTCGGCGGAGTTGCGGCCGAACCAGCGTGACAGCGACTCGCTGCCGGCGTATGACGTGCTCGATCCGATCCTCGAGGCGTTTATCGAAAAAGACCTGTCAGTCAAGGAAATCATGCAACGCGGATTCGACCGCGAGGTCGTCATCCGGATACTCGAGATGGTCAAGCGCAACGAGTACAAGCGCCGCCAGGCGCCGCCGGGCATTCGCATCAGCAGCCGCGCGTTCGGCCGCGACTGGCGCTACCCCATCACGTCCAAGTACACCTTCCCGGAGTAGCCGCGCATTGCGGCGGGGCGACCGCGCAAAATCAATTGTAGGAGCGGCGCCTCCGCCGCGACAATCAAACCCCAGACGGCAGTCTTATCTTGTAGGAGCGGCGCCCCCGCCGCGACCACCAATCCACGTCACAGTCGCGGCGAGGGCGCCGCTCCTACAGCAAAACGCCTGCGGTCCGGGAGTTGGTTGCAGCGGCACAGGCAATCACCCGCCTTGTCGCGGCGAGGGCGCCGCTCCAACGGATGATTGGTCGTGCTCGACTTCAGGAACCGGGGAAGTTGGTATCCAGGACGCGCCGCGTATCCGCCGCCAGCTCCATCATCCCCAGGCCCTCGTATGCCCGAACCATGATCTGGAGCGATTCCTGGCTGCTGTCGGATCCCTGGTACTCCTCCAGCGCGGTCTTCGCCCGGTTCAGGGCGGCGACGTATGCGCGCTGCTTGATGTAGTAGCGCGCGACGCTGTTCTCGTACGCGGCCAGGCGGTTGCGCAGGAAGACCATGCGTTGCTCCGCGTCCGCGGCATAAGGGCTCGCCGGGTAACGTTCGACCAGCCGCCCGAACAGCGAGAAGGCGAGCTCAGCGTCTCGCGGAGGGCGATTCGTAATATCCTTGCGGAACACCCGTTCGAGCCAGCCGGCACTGTCGTCGAAATGCGCTAGCGCCTTGATGTAGAGGGCGTAGTCGACCCGCGCGTGAATCGGGTTCTCGCGCATGAAGGTGTCTGCGATATCGATCGCCTGCTCCGGTGAACCCGCCTTGTAATACGCATACATCAGTTCGAGCTGTATCTGCGTTGCGAAGTCGCTGAACGGGAAGCGGGCCTGGAGCTGTTCGTATATCTGGATGGCGCGCCGATAGTTGCCACGCTCCATGGACTCGCCGGCCCTGCGATAGGCTTCGGTTACGCTGCCCGCGAAATCCAGCTGCTCGTCGTTGCCTGCACAGCCGGCCAGGCTGACAGACAGTACGAGAA
>JAHHOT010000205.1 GCA_018677555.1 Gammaproteobacteria bacterium
CCCGTGGCCAACTGCTCGAGGTATCGGTTCACGGACTCTCGCTGGAAAACAATACCCTGGGATTTTCGAGCCAGCGAGATGTGCGGATCTACCTGCCGCCCGGCTACGAGTCCGATACGCGACGGCGGTATCCGGTGATCTACGTCCTACATGGAATTACCGACCCGCTGACGACGTGGACGGTCCCGTGGAGTGACGCGGAGATCGACTACGGCACAATTCAGAACCTGATGGACCGGGGAATCGACTCCGGCCTGCTGCAGGAAATGATCGTGGTGCTTTTCGATGCCCGGACACCCTATTTCGGCTGTCACTACGTCAATTCTGCGGTGAAAGGTAACTGGCAGGACTTTCTCGCTCATGACCTCGTCAGCTACGTTGATACCAACTACCGGACACTGGCACGTCGTGAAAGCCGTGGCGCGATGGGTCATTCAATGGGCGGATACGGCGCGCTCCGCGTTGGCCTGGATCGACCTGACATTTTCAGCGCTGTGTACGGCCTGAGCCCGAGCGTGTTGGGGTGGAGCGGAGACCTGTCGGCGGAGAATCCGGCCTTTGCAATCGTGGCAACAGACGATGACCCTGCCGAACACATCGAGTCAAACTTTTACGTAGGCGCCGTAATCGGGATCAGCCAGGCTTTTTCACCAAACCCGGATCGTCCGCCGTTGTATGCCGATTTTCCGTTCAGGATGAGCGGCGACGAGCTTGTGCCGAACGAGCCGGCTCACAGTCGCTGGGAATCGAACTTCCTGGCCAACCGGATTGACGCCTATCTGCAACAAGCTTTCAAACTAAACGGAATAATGTTCGACGCAGGCTTTGCCGACCAGTTTTCGCACATCCCGCCGACATCCCGGGCGTTATCCGAAGCGTTGACCGATAAGAACGTGGAGCATACGTTCGAAATGTATAACGGTGATCATCGCAACCGCTTA
Source organism: Gammaproteobacteria bacterium (assembly GCA_018677555.1). Taxonomy (GTDB): domain Bacteria; phylum Pseudomonadota; class Gammaproteobacteria; order Steroidobacterales; family Woeseiaceae; genus JAHHOT01. Next base: position 942 of record JAHHOT010000205.1, read on the forward strand.
TGGGGCGACGATGGCCGTCTCTACACCGAGGCGCTGCCATTCTTATCACGAACGTTGCTCGGCGAATAATCAGCGAGACCGTCTAATACCCGCGTGCAAAATCGACGACGTTCAGCAGTTTCTCGCCGTTAATGTAGCGTCGCAGATTTTCGCGCGCCAGCAGCATCGTATTCGCTCGACTCATATCGGAGCCAGCCGCAGAGTGCGGCGAGATAACGACGTTCGGCATCGTCCACAGTGGATGCCCCGCCGGCAGCGGTTCAGGGTCCGTAACGTCGAGACCGGCACCCGCCAGTTTTCCGGACTTCAGCGCATCCATCAAAGCGTCCGTGTCTGTCGTGCCACCGCGACCGACCGAGATATAGAACGCGCCTTGCTTCATTGCATCGAAGAAGTCCCCATCGACCGTGCCTCGAGTGGCGTCGGTCAGCGGCAAAGCGTTTACGATTACGTCCGCCTTGGACGCCATGCCGTCAGCTTCGTCGGCAAGGCCGACGTAGCTGACGAAGTCCGGGCCGCTGCGGCTGGAATTGCGCGTCCCGATGACCATCATCCCGAGATCGTGTGCCCGCTGTGCAATCTGTGAACCGATTCCGCCGAGGCCCAACACCAGCATTGTCTTGCCTTTGACGGCGAAGGTGCCCGGTGCATCGGAATAGCCACGCCATTCTTCTTTCATCTGCTGCCGATAGTGGTGATGCAGCCCTCGCGTCATCATCAGCATCAGGGCGATACCGTGTTCGGCAATGGTTTCGCTGGCCGCCTTCGCGCTGTTGGTTGCAATCAAACCGCGATCGGCAATGCCGGGAATCGACGCACAGCGGTCTATGCCGGCCGAGTAGAAGTGCAGGTACTGCACCGACTCAGCGGCTGAAATCGCGTCGGGCGAGCACCAGCCGACGATCACGTCCGTCTCGGCAATCTCGCTATAGTCGGTATCACCGCCGGCGGCGAAAAACGTGACATTGACGTCGCCTGTTGCTTCCAGGAACCACGCCCTGGATCCGATGCCGGATTCCGGCATCGCACCGAAAGTCAGGATGGTTATATCGTCGGGTTGCTGCCAGCCGGGCATTTCGCGCGCAGGGACATCCGATTCCCACATACCGAGATCGGCAGCCATGACATTGGCGTCAACGTCTTGTGCCTGCAGCGCGGTCGCAAATTGTAACGACGCAGCGGCAGCCAACAGTAAGCGTAGCTTCATCAAGCGCTCCTCGCCTCGTCCGTATTTACGAACCGCTACATTATCACGTTCATTATTTCGATCAGTCGTGGAAGTGCGTATCGATGACGTTTTCACCCGAGAACAGGTGATCGGTCAGTCGTGCGTGCAGCGGACTGGAGCGCGGGATGTGTGCGAGCAGGTACTGCATCTGGGCGGCCAGTACGCGGCGGCCCTTCAGATAGATGTACTCGGCGTAGGTCGGGGTGAACGGTACGGCGATCAACTGCATCGATGCCTGCTCCGGCGTGCGGCCGCCCTTGTAGTTATTGCAGCGACGGCAGGCGGTCGCAACGTTGTTCCAGCGATCCCTGCCGCCCTGCGAGATCGGCGTGATGTGATCCCGCGTCAGGTCGCGTGTGGGAAAGCGCATCGCGCAGTACAGGCAGATGTTGGCGTCGCGCTTGAACAGCGTGCGGTTATTCAGCGGCGGAATATACTTGTCGCGGTTGCGGGACAGGCTCTGGCTGGTGCCGTGCGTCGCGATGATCGAATTGACGTCGACCTTGCTGCGGCGTCCGTTGATCGAGCAATAGCCGCCAAAAACCGTATAAAGAAGAGTGCCGCAATCGTAGGCAACCTGTTCGGAATGATACAGGCGCACTGCCTCCCGGTAGTCGATCCACTCCAGTGGCATACCGGCGACATCGGTTCGCAACACCTGCTGCGAGATATCGGAAGCCAGACCAGCGAGCATGGGCACCTCTCGATTGCCGTCCGCGCACAGCCTGCATCACGATGATGTCAGGCTGGTTACAACGCAGTTTGCCCCGCTATTGCGGCAAAAATCAACAACGCAGTCGACGTTTACAGCGCTTTGAACACCGCGTCGAGGCTGTCTTTCGCATCGCCGAACAACATGCGGGTGTTTTCTTTGAAAAATAGCGGGTTCTGGACGCCGGCATAACCGGTCGCCATGCTGCGCTTCAGCACAATCGTCGTGTCACCTTTCCAGCACTCCAGGACCGGCATGCCGGCGATCGGGCTGTCCGGCACCTCGAGGGCCGACGGGTTGACGATGTCGTTGGCACCGATGACGATCGATACGTCGACGTCCGGAAAGTCCTCGTTGACCTCTTCCATCTCGAACACGATGTCATACGGCACCCGCGCTTCGGCGAGCAGTACGTTCATGTGCCCGGGCATGCGGCCAGCGACGGGATGAATGCCGAAACGGACGTTCTTGCCTTTCTTGCGCAGTGCGGCCGTCAGTTCGAAGACGATGTGCTGGGCCTGGGCAACGGCCATGCCGTAACCCGGAATGATCATGATCTCTTTCGCCGACGACAACAGCGCCGCGGTCTCGACCGGATCGATCGCGACGATCTCGCCCTCTTCTTCGC
>JAHHOT010000052.1 GCA_018677555.1 Gammaproteobacteria bacterium
CCGCTGCCCGTACTCCAGAATAAACCAGAATCCGGCAGCGAAACCTGCGCAGCCGGCGGCGAACTTCAACAGCGCAAATGACCTTAATTTGCCAAACGTCATTGGCTTACGGTAGCAAATTCACCCGGCCGGGAATGTGATTGGCATCGCCGAATAAAAGGGGTCGAACCGATTTTTCGAAATAATCGGTTCGACCCCTTTTATTTCCTGTTGCGGAGTCGTTTTTTCTGCTCTCCGCGAAACTTCTTTTGCTGCGCCTTGACGCGCTCAAGTTCCTCGTCGTCGATCAGCGAGGGAGTTCCGTTTTGCTGTGCTATCAGGTAGACGCGGGAAAGCCACTCGAGGGTAATGCAGCGGCTCAGCGCCTGGTCGACGGTATCGCCGACCGTGACCGCACCGTGGTTCTGCATGAGCGCAGCGTGTCGACCCTTCATCGCATCGGACACCACTGCAGCGAGCTCGGGCGTGCCGAAGGTGCGGTACGGCGCGACTGGCACTGGACCGCCGAGGTCTGCAATCTGGTAGTGAATGGCCGGCAGCGTGTCGACGAGTGTCGAGACCGCCGTCGCATAAACCGAATGCGTGTGCACGATGGCGCCGATCGATTCATCTCCTTTGTATAAAGAAAGATGCAGCGGCGTCTCGGACGACGGAACGAGGTCACCGTCGACAGGCTTGCCGTCGAGATCAAGCACGACGATATCGCTCGGCGCCAGGTCTTCATAGGGGCATCCGCTCGGCGTGATTGCGACGTGCTCACCAATGCGCACGCTGACATTCCCGGAGGTGTTGACGACAAGACCCGTCTCGAGCATCGTCCGTGCCGCGGCTGCGACATCCGATCGTTCTGCTTCGTAGCGAATACTCATTGCAGCGCGACGATGGCATCCAGTGCCGAGCGAATGGCGTTTTTGACGCCCCGGTTGCGCGCTTCGTGATCGGGCACGACATTGCCACCGGCAACATTGGCGACGTAGCCGTCGATACTGAAGATGCAGCCGGCACGCATGCGATCAATGGCCGCCATCGTCAACACGGTCGCTGCTTCCATTTCAAAGGCGAGTACGCCGGCATAGATCGCCGTTTCGATTTCCTTTTCCAGTGCCGGGCTGCGAAACGCGTCCGACGTATGTATGACGCCGGCGTGCACGTCCGTACCTTCGTCGCCGGCGGCAATGAGAAGCGCGTTGGTAACCTCGAGGTTGGCAGCAGCCGGATATTTCTCCGGTACGAAATTGCGTGTCAGCCCCTCGCCCTTGACGGCGGCTGTACCGACGACGTTGTCCCCCGGCTTGACGGCCTCGACGCAGGAGCCCGCGGTACCAACGCGAATAATGACGTCGCACCCGAGCTTGCCGAGATCCTGCATCACCATCGCCGCGCCCGGACTGCCGACGCCGGTTGAAATGACAGACACCGGCACGCCTTCCCAGCTACCCGTGTAGGAATGGAACTCACGTTGCACCATGACAAGCCTCGCGTCATCCAGCCATTCACTCGCAATGCGCGCCGCACGCGCCGGATCGCCCGGGACCAGAACGTTCGACGCAATCTCGCCCGGCAGGCAGCGCACTGCGCGATAAGCCGCGCGTTCGGGATCGTTCGCGTCCGGGAGTTCGGATTTATCGGGCCAAACTGTTGCCATACGGGTCATCCGTGTGCAGATGCAGCATTGTCATAGAATTTCGTCGCTGACAAAAGGATCAACATCGACGTAGCTGCTGATCTTCGCGGGCTGGAACACACCCCGATCGGTGACGATTGCGGTGACGAGTTCCGGGGGCGTGATATCGAAGCCGGGATACAGCCCTTCCACGCCCTGCGGTGCCATTCTCTCCTTACCCAGGTACAGGAGTGCATCGCCGGGGCGGATTTCCACCTCGATGTCCGATTCGTCCGCGCTCTCGCGATCCGGACCGCTTTGCCGCAGCGTGTAGTAGGGAACGTCATTTGCTTTGGCAGCGAGCGCGTACTGGTAGGTGCCGATCTTGTTGCAGACGGTGCCATCCATGCACACCCGGTCCGCTGCCGTGATGAACGCCTGGATATCGCCGCGGCGCATCAGGTATCCACCCATACCATCGGTGATGACCCTGGCGTCGAAACCCGCCTGCACTGCGCAAAGAGAGGTCAGCCGGGTGCCCTGCAGGTAGGGTCGCGTTTCGGAGCATACGACGTTGAGCTTCTTGCCCGCTCTTGCTGCTTCCATCAGCAGATAAACGTAGGACCGATCCGGGAAACAATGCGTCAGGATCGTCATGCCATCTTCGAGAAGCCCCGCTGCACGCTGCCCGGTTTTCCATCCCTGCCGCGCGAGGGTCGCCGCTGCGTGATCGACCGTTGCGACGATAGTATCGCGCGCGTTGTCGCCGGCTTCGATCGCTGACCTTGCGCGGTCCTGGCAGGCATCGAGCATGCGTTGCAGCGCCAGGCCGGTCGGTCGCGTGCGCAGCAGCCGCGCTGCGGCCGTTTCTATCTCTGAAAGTTCATTGTTGCCTGCCGCGAGTGACAGCCCGTAACCGGCTGCAATGGACAGGGAGAACGCGCCCTGTATCGCCATGTCCTCGATCGCCACGGCAACCTCCTCCACCGTCCGGCATTCGAGGTAGGTCTCTGCGAGCGGGAGCTCGCGCCGGTCGAGGATGCGCACGATACCGTTATCCCATTCGGCCATGCCGGCACGCCGGATCAACAACGGCAAATCGGCTTCGTTGTACTCACCCTCGAGGCCGAGCCGCTTGTCTGCTCTTGTCATTGCTTACGCGACCTGCCCGGCGCGTTTCCGCTGTGCCTTGTCGAACGATGACGAACTGCGGTTGCGCTTGTCCAGTATGGCGAGCGCTTTGTCATTCTGGCCACAGCGCAATGAGGCTTCAAGGTAGGTTTCCTCGACAATGCGCCGCTGGGGATTGCTGCCACCTATTAGTGGATTGTCGTCAAGCACGGGTTCGAGTATCGCGACGACGTCTGCGTACTGCTCGGCGGCAAATGCCGCGAATGACTTTGCACACTGATGCACGAAGTTTGCAACGGGCAATCGTGACTGTTCTGCGTGTTCCGCAAGAGCCGACAGCTGAGAGGCCAGCTTGTCCTTATCCGGGTGTACCGCAGCCGTCATCGCACAATGCAGGTCGGCAAACGCGAAGCCGCAGCCTGGGAACCGCGCCTCCGTGAAATCCAGCAGCTCGTCAACAGTTTCCTGCGGGATTTCTACATCTGCCAGGCGGAGCCGCCACAGCAACGAGGCATTGTCCGCCAGCGTTTCAAGCGGCACGGCGTCGTGGATGCCAGGCGCCAGGTAGCGGTCGTAGACACTGAGCTGTCCTCCAATGTCCTGGCCCTTGTCGATGTCCAGCAGGCACAGGTGCCAGCGCAAGTGATGGCGCATGTCGGACTCGTCAGCGTATTTTTCCGCCCATGAATGGATGAAGTCACTGCCCTCATCCAGCAAACCAGCCTCGAAATGCACATGGGCGAGACTGTGCGCGCAATTGCCGTTCTCACTGATTGACCAGGCAAGGTCGCCGTCCTGCAGTGCCTGCTCGAGCATACCGTTCTCTGCACTGACAAAGGCGCGCGTAGACGTGTGCCACCAGTCGTGCTCCGGGTAGGCAGGTTTTGTCTCCTCGAGGAGTGCGGCGTTCTGCTCGCGCCAATCCGGAATGCCGGCGAACGCGAGCGTGCCAAACGGGCTCAACAACTGGGCAAGCACGAAGACGTCCCGCGGGTACTCGGCGACGTGTGCGAACGTTTGCGGGATGACATTCGCGCCTTCGATTGTGATGTCGATGGCAGCGCTTTCTCGCGGCGTTACGCGTTCTTTCAGGGCCAAGGCCTTTTTATACTCGCCTCTTGCTGCCTTGCGGTCACCGTGAATCAGCTTCTGCCGCCCCAACGCAACCCGGGCGAGAGCAAATTCCGGGTCCTGCGACACAGCTTCCTCGAACTCTTCAATGGCTGGCGTGTCCAGCCTGAGCGAGGCGTCGATACCCCGCACAAAAGCCTGCATTGCGGCATCGTTTTCGCAACTGACCTCGAGATCGTACGCGTCCCTGAATCGCATTTATTTCTTATTGATTACGGCAGCTTGGCCGCATCATACCATTCGTGCCGCCGCCTGCGGCTGCCGGGTAGGCTACAATGGCTGCGGGCGCCGGACCAATAAATACATAAGAAAGGCTTCGATGAAAACAACAGTGCTGCGACTCACCCTCATTTCCCTCATTGCGCTGTCGGCAACCGCGAATGCACAAAAGAAAGTGCTGATCGATACCGACCCCGGCGTGGACGACGCACTCGCTGTGCTGTTTGCATTTTCGTCACCGGACCTTGAAGTCGTCGGACTTACGACAATTTTCGGCAATGTCGACACGCCACTCGCAACGCAGAACGCACTGCGTCTCCTGGATATTGCAGGCGCGGATGTGCCGGTCGCCGAGGGCGCCGTCAAACCCGTTTATTCGAAGAAGCTGCCGACGCCGGATTTCGTGCACGGCAAGGACGGCTTCGGTGAGATCTACCTGCCGCCTTCGACAAAAGAAGCGATTGATGAAACGGCGGCCGAGTTTATCGTGCGCACCGTAATGGACAACCCTGGCGAAATCACCCTCGTCGTGCTCGGACCAATGACGAATATCGCGCTGGCACTGGCGCTCGAACCGGAATTGCACAAGAACGTCGACCAGGTCGTTGCGATGGGTGGCGTTCTGCATGTCATGGGCAATGTCTCACCGGTCGCTTCCGCGAATATCCTTGGTGATGCACATGCCGCGGATATCGTGCTCGGCACGGACTGGGATGTTGTGCTGGTACCCGGCGATACGACACGGCAGGTGCGCGTCACCGACGAATGGCTCGATCGCCTGCGAGGAAGAGCGGGACGCCAAGGACAGTTCATCCACGATATCAGCCGCTTCTACCGTGATTTCTATGCGTCGACGGGGGTCACGGACGGGTTTTACAACCACGATCCAACGGCGATGGCGTTCGTTATCGATCCTTCCCTGTTCGAGACCGAGGACCGCGCGACCCGCGTAGTCACCGACGGCATCACGATCGGCGACGTCGTCGCTGCCACCGCGCGACACTACAGCGAACCAGGCCCCTGGCACGATATGCCACTCGCCAGGATCACCACTGCTGTCGACAGCGCCGGGGTGATGCGGCTGCTCGAAGAAACACTCGCGCAAGACTAGGCCTGGCCAGCGACAATATGCGCAAATGCCTGAGCCAGCTTGCCCGCCTCAACGAGTTACTGTGTAACGCGGCACGCAACGTGGCGGGGCTGCTGCTGGTGGCGATGGTCATTATCGTCATTCTGCAGATTGTGTTTCGTTACCTGCTCAACGATTCGCTGAGCTGGACCGAAGAGGTCTCGAAGACGATGATGGTGTGGACCGCGTTTCTCGTCGCACCGTGGGCTTATCGTGTCGGTGCCAACGTCCGTATCGAAATGTTCGTCGACGAATTTCCGGATGTCATGCGTCGGTTAATGACGCTGGCGCTCAACCTCCTGATCCTGTGGATCGTTGCGGTGTTCCTGTACGAGAGCTTTGGCTTCTGGCAACGCGGCCAGGCCGTGCGCGCCGACAGCCTGCCAATCCAGGTCTCGTGGTTCTACACCGTCGTGCCGGTCGCATTCTTCCTCCTGCTCCTGGTCGGCATCGAACAGCTGATCAGGGATTCCCTGGCGTTACTGCGGCCGGACGAGAACATTCCTTCGCCGCACATCGACGACATTTTCGAAGGCGAGTAGCGCGGGATGTCGCTTTCCTACTTCTGGATATTCGTTTTTCTCCTCGCTGCAGGAATGCCGGTCGTCTTTGCCCTCCTGATCGGACCGGGACTGAGCCTCGCGCTGGACGGGGAGCCTGTCTTCTACAAGGCCCTGCTGTCACGCCTTTACAACGGCATGGATTCGTTCCCGCTCATGGCGCTGCCTTTTTTTATACTCGCCGGGCACATCATGAACACCGGCGGTATCACGCGGTCGATCGTCGATTTCAGCCAGTCGATGATAGGCCATGTGCGCGGTGGCCTGGCACAGGTAAATATCTGTTCGTCGCTGTTGTTTGCGGGACTGTCAGGGTCGGCCGTAGCCGATGCCTCTGCGCTTGGCAAGATCTTCATTCCCGCGATGCACGAGAACGGCTACTCGAAATCGTTCTCCGCTGCGATCACGTCTGCATCCTCCGTGATCGGCCCGATCATTCCACCGTCCGGCATCATGATTCTTTACGCCTTCATCATGAATGTATCGGTCGCAGGCCTGTTCGCGGCCGGCCTGGTGCCTGGCCTGTTGATCGCCTTCGGGTTGATGGCGATGACCGGTTTCCTCGCAAGGAAACGCGGCTATCCGGTTGCCAACCGCCGCTCGACCTGGCGCGAAAGAGGCAAGGCTTTTCGCAGCACGCTGCCGGCGCTGCTCACGCCAGTCATTTTGCTGGGCGGTATCCTGGGT
>JAHHOT010000038.1 GCA_018677555.1 Gammaproteobacteria bacterium
TTCCAAAAAGGGGTCTATTCTCAACTGTTGTCGCAACCACGGCCGCCCACGACCCGAACTACCGCGTGCGGGCAGAGGACTTACCCGCGGGTTGCGCGGGCGGTAGATCCCACGTGTCGGCGGCAGCACGTCCTCGCGCATCGTGTTGCTGCCTCAGTGTGTACGATGCGGTGGTGAGACCTGCGCGTAGCAGTTCCGACAGCCGACGTTCACGGATTTAACTGAACAGAATTTGGCTTGGATAGAAAAACGACTCCGCCGGGGCGGAGCCGTATTGTGCAGCGTCCAGTGCAGTATGAACGGTGCTGAGATCCGACTTACATTGTCGGACAGTCTCCATACTCCTCGCCAGCTACCTGATTGACCACGTCCGTGAGCAGCGGCCCGGGAACCAGATGCTTGTGGTGGAACCCACGAAAGTCCTTCGCATAGCGGGTAGCGCGGAACGGCCACTGGGTCCCCCCGGCTGGCAACGCGGTTGCTGCTGCCGTCATACAGATATCGTCGGCCTTGCCGCCTCCCGCCGTGCCGCCGGGGTTTAACGTCGCGGTCGGCGGTACGAACTTCCAGACGACGTCGCCCGCGCTCGTAACTTCGAGAAACTCGGTTGTTGGGTTACCGGCGCCGACGTTGATCAGATAGTTACCGTTCTAGAGTTTCTGTCCGGAAGACAGGAAGCCGGAGAAGAAATTTCGTGCGCCTGTATCGTCGGTGATGTCCATCAGGACGGCCGCATAGTCCGCCGGTTCGAATCCTACGCCAGGCGCGTGGGTTCCGTAGTCATTCGTTGCCGCGTTGTAAGGTGGCGTAATCTCGATGACTGCTGAATTGAATCCCATGTGCCGGTTATTGTAGGCAATGATGTTGCCGGTGTTGTTGGTATTGCCGTGGTTCAAGAGATCGTTGCCAAACTCGGGCCTGATGAAGCGAACGGTGTGCTGACCACCGAGCAATGTATCGCCCGTAGCTCCGTAATTCCCCGGGTTACCCCAACGATAGATGAAATCACCCTTCGAGCCGGCCGCCTCGTGAGAGTTGGTGTTATGGTCGATGATGAACATTTCGTTGCAGGCATTGCAGCCGATCAGGATCTGGTCGCGTAACGCCGTGTAATTAATTGCGTTGTAACTCTGGTTCAGCGATACGTCCCACTTGGCGGCCGACGTCCCGTCGTCCAGGTGGTCGCAAAGATGCCATTCCCATTCGGTCTTGCCGCCGTAACCCGTCTTGTAGTTTGGGTCGACTTCGATGAGATGATCGAATCGCTGCGCACCTTCCGTTTCCGGGTCGACACGATTGATCGAGCCATCCGCATTGCGGCAAGAGTTGTTCTCGTCAAGAAGAACGAATTCGAATGCCGTGATGATAACGTGGCCGTTCGGCATGAGCGCGATATCGTGATGCGTCCAGTAGCTCGGATCGTCGTAGTCGTAATCCCAGATGACATTACCGTCCCAGTCGTATTCGCGAATGAGGCCACCGTTACCGGCGCCAGCATTGCCCGAATCGCCCTTCAGCATCGCGCGCACGAGAGTGCCGCGTTTGGTGAGATAACTTGAAGCGCCGCCGGAATAGCCGTCCGGGTCCTGCCAACGTTTGATCAAACGGCCCTTACCGTCGATCAGATATGCGCTGGTGCCGCGAATCGGCGCGTACAACGTGTATCCACTGCTATGGATCTCACTCTCGATTAACCCGAACGTTTGCGCATTGGCCGCCTGACTCATCGATAAGACGAGCGCAGCCGCAGCAGCAGTCCAGGCAAGCCGCCTGCTCCTGTTTTGATTTTCCATTTTTTCACCCTGAATCTTCTCGCTGGGTCCGTACGCACCGTCGTCCATGCAAGCGCAACAATGCCCAACTTTGCTTTTGTTTTGGTCGCCTTCGCCGCCTCGTATCGCCCGGACGACGGAAATAAACCGGTTCCTCGTAAACGTTGCAAGTAACATACCAGAAAAAAAACGATTTTAAATCAATGAGTTCAACGACTTTTAACATAAATGACATGAAGAATGTGTAAACTCGACCGACGCCACAAACGCGTAACGCCGGGATTATGTCTGGCCGTTCGAGAATTGCGGTTGTTCGATTTCGCGACGTCGGAACATCACCGATAAACTGAGTTACGGGCGTGCCGTGTGATTTGCTGTCGATTGATACCTGGAACAAGCGGTCGCCCATCGCTTCCTGCTGATCCTCGTCGATCCCCTACACGCGATCCGGGTACTCTTTGACAAATAGCGTCGGCATCTGTTCGTGTTGAATCATCTTTTCCCAGAGCGGACACGCCGACATAGTTAATACCATGTTACGTCTCAGACATCCCGTTTTGGGTACCATCGCAGGACGGCGAGGGCGCACCAGAAATAAGTACTGCTGTCCTTTTCTACATGGGCCACATACGACGGCATCCAGTCGGACATCTTTGATCACCTGCTGGCAATCGTGCCGGAGTTTGGGCTACGCGTGTACCAGAAGAGCTTGTCTACCCGACGGTTGTGCGCATCGCACATGGAATAATCGCGGAAGGGCTTTCGGAGAAAGTCATCACGCCGGGAACCACGACGACGGCTGACGTCGCATGGTGGTATCGCGAACGCGTACGCGGCCTGGGCCTCGATACCTGGTTTCATCCCGGTGTGTCACTCGACCGCGCCGAAGAAAACGATGGACCAAAGGCCAATCAGTTTGCAAACAAACCGGAATCGGCCGTCATTTTGCCGGGCGACCTGCTTCACGTCGATTTCGGCATCACGTACCTGGGGTTGAATACGGATACGCAACACAACGCGTATGTGTTGCTGCCGGGCGAGACAGCTGCGCCGGATGGTCTTGCAGCGGGGATCGCCGCCGGAAATCGCGTTCAGGACATTCTAATGAGCAATTTTCGAAGTGGCATATCCGGCAACGAGCTGCAGGCGAAATCGCGACGAGAAGCTATTGCCGAGAGACTCAATGCAACGATCTATAGCCATGCAATCGGCTTCCACGGTCACGGTGCGGGTCCGTGGATCGGTATGTGGGACGATCAGCTTGCGAAGCCGCCCGTCGGCGAATACCCGGTGTTCCCGAATACCGCATGGTCCATCGAGTTGAACGTTCAGCTGACGGTGCCGGAGTGGGCGGGGAAGGTTGTTCAATTTAAATCCGAGGACGACGCTTACTTTGATGGCAGGACGATACAGTTCCTCGACGGTCGCCAGGAGGAGCTTCACCTGATTCCGCGGCAGTAGCCGGGCGTAAGGGCGCCGGTATCAAACCCACTACTGCCCAGCCCAGGCGCAGAGTGCAATATCATGACTCGATGCTGAGACGGACTCTCGAGAGTCGAAACTACATGCGCCGAGGGGCGCTCTTTCCCGGATCAGCGCTGCCAACGCCCGCCCACGGCGATTTACGGACTTACGCGTCGAATATTCGCGCGGAAATCAGACAGAAACAGGGGCAGAATTCACGCCCTGGTTGCTTCTAGTCTGACCTCCGGACACGCGCTACAGTCCTCGCATTAACATCGAAGTCGTTGGCCACAGCACCAGTCCCTCGACGAAATCACGGCATTTCTTGGGCGGCTCGAGTTCTGGTTGTGGCCCGCCCGAAATAGGACTCGCACCGCGGTCCGGTTGATTCTTTCATTCCACGACTGCTGCCTGAACAGGCAACGGCAGGCCGGCGGTGGCGCCGTTGGCGCGGCGGGCGGCGGCGAGTTCCGGCATGCCGGGACGAGACCACCAGTCGTGGTAATGAGGGTGACGGCGAATGGTTTCGGGCATTTCGAAGCGGCCCGGCGACAACACGAGAAGGTTTTCCGTATACCCGGCCCATTCGCGCAACAGCGCCGGAGAAAACAGCAGTTTCAGTGCGAGGTCGTCGTGGCCCATCTTTGCCAATACCGAAATCATGAACATATCGTTGACGCTTCCTGCCTGGACCTTATCTGCCCCGGTCACGCAGGTGCTGATTTCCGGCGACAGCTCACCGGATTCGAACACGGTATGCGCCGCGTCGAAATAGCATATCTCGTTACCGTAAGGCGGTCTTATCTTCGGTGTCGCGTCGATCAGCGCCCTGGCCCGTGCGACATCGGCGGCGGTGCCGGCGTGGATTGCGCTCGTCCAAACCACAACCGCAGCAATCCGGTGACTCTCGTTGCACATGGCATCGGCAGAACATGCGTCGATGTTCCCAAACGTCGAAAGAACATACGAATGGTCTGCGTCGAACGTGCCGCGTAACGCCAGACCGATGACATCCATTCGCTGCTTGGCCAGGTTCAGCGGGTCCAGTGCCAGCGCTGCGCGCATCGCATGCGATGCCGCAGCGTCATTGCCGATTCGGTGATAGAACGCAGCGGCCGCATACTGAACAATCGTGTCATTCGGCGCCACTTTGAGAGCGCGTTCGAGCGCGAGGCCGGTTTCGCTGAGATTCGCCAATGTCGTCGAATAAAGTTGCGACATCCCTGCCAGGGCGCGGACGTTGTCCGGCTCCAGTTTGAGCGCCCGCGACAGTGCATTCTCGGCCGTCTGAAAATGATCGTCTGGCGGTAGATGACCTATGAACGACGTTGTCATCGCCAGCGCGGTTCCGTACGCAGCCCAGCCGTCGGCAAAATTCGGATCAAGTCTCGTCACCCGGGCAAACATCGATATCGCGTCCTCCCGATTGTTGCTCGTGCCCCGGCGCCACCACATGTCGAGGCCCTTAAGGTAGATCTCATAGGCTCGCACAGTAGTCTTGGCGTACGATGCACGTCCTGCTCCCGCGCCGACGCCGAGACGGAACTGCAACACGCGCGACAATTCAGCGACGATTTCGTCCTGAATCGCAAAAACATCGGTAAGCTCACGGTCGAATGCATCAGACCACAGATGAAAGCCGTCGCTGGCACGAATCAGTTGTGCAGTGATGCGGATCCGATTTTCCGATCGGCGCACCGATCCCTCCAACACGTGAGCTACATCGAGCTGCTCGGCGATGTGCCTTATGTCCGCATTGGTTTCGGCAAAGGAAAAAGCCGACGTGCGCGCAGCAACCTTCAGTTCGGGAAACTTCGCCAGGGCGTTCAGGATCTCTTCTGCGATGCCCTTGCCAAAGTAGCGATCGTCCTGATCGGCGCTATACGCTTCGAACGGCAAAACGGCAATGGATTGTTCCGAAACAGCCTGACCCGGCGGCATATCGTATGCCGGGTCGGCGGCGGGTCGCGCGACGGAAGACTTGGCGGCATTCGTCTGCGCCGTCGGCATCGCTGGCTCGTCGGTGCCCATCTTGTCGGCGGCGAAAATGATGATGGCAACAATCAGTAGACCAATGGTTATCATGTCCAGCTTGCGAGCCGTGACATGAGTGACGGATTCGTCGCGGTCGACGTCCTCCTCCTTCTTGATGCCCTCCGGCGTAATCTCGAACGCCCAAGTAAACAGCACGACAGGAACAAACCCGAGCATCAGGATGGCCAACAGGATCTTCGCCGGTTCCGGCCCCAGTTCCAGCGTTGCGAATAACAGATCGCCAACCTGGATAAGTACCCACGCGATGACCGCATAGGCAGCCGTAACGCGAAAAACGTTGCGACGCTTGAGTTCTTCGAACACGTTGTGCATTGGGCGCGAGTTCAGAAGCGGCCGGACCCTAATGGTGCCATAAACACAATGAGGTATGGGACTAATCGAATTTCCCGGTCACCGTGGCAACGCGGACACAACGACAACAGATTGAGGGAAGCATAGTGAGCACAGCAACGCTGCAGGCTGCGTGCAAAAACGCCGTCAATTTGCAGGTTGTTCTTCGTCAGTTCGTGAGCCACACGTGGATTGCAGCGCGTGCCAGTCGTCGCCGCCGAGGTGCTCGAGAATCCGTTCAATAACTGCCAGGAACGAATCGTCGTGCTGAACTCTTTTGCCCGTCGGGCGATCGATGCGCGACGAGGCAAGCCCTCGGAGCTCGTGTTCACGTTAAAACCGAAAAAACAAGAAAAAAATGGTCGGGGTGAGAGGATTTGAACCTCCGGCCCCTGCCTCCCGAAGACAGTGCTCTACCAGGCTGAGCTACACCCCGATGCATAAAGTAAGTCTCTGAAAATTAAAGACTTGTCGCCGTATTGGGTTCGGCAGCCGGAATTCGGGAGGCCACCGATGGGCGAATCGCGCGCAATCATACACTTACGGGCAGACATGGACCAGATGCTCAGTGCGCAAATTTGATCATTCCTTCGGGCTCCTCCGCGGCACATCGCGGTTATTCGGGCGGCCAATGCCGACGGTCGGGTAGTGGAAATACCTGGAGGAACGCGCAGAGTGGGGTAATCGCAGGCATGAAGTAGTCATTGTTCTCTGCACAGAACATCAGTGCTATCTTTCCCGAAATTCTCAAGGAACTGTCGATGTTATCAGCGTCGGAAAACGATCGGATCTTCGCCGAAGCCGTTGTGCGCCGAACGACGTATTCGAATGTCAGTCGCCTTTTGCACCATGTACATTACATTCTCGGTGACGTACATGGCGTCGAACGTGGTCTCGACATTGGGGGCGGCCAGGGTATTCTCAGTTTTTATCTTGCTACCCACGGCGCAAAAAGTGTCGTGTGCGTAGAACCGGAAGGCGAGGGCTCGACCGAGGGAGTTACCGGAATATTCGATCAGCTACGTCAGGACCTGCCCAACGGCAATCGCGTCCATCTCGCGCAGACCACCTTTCAGGAATACGATCCCGGTGATTTAACCTTCGACTACATTGTCACCGGTAACGCTATCAATCACCTGAACGAACCTGCATGTATCGATCTCAAAACGAACAGGAACTCTTACGATACCTATATCGGCTATTTCCAGAGAATCTACGATATGCTCGACAGCGGTGGCCGCTTCGTGGCTACCGATTGTTCAAGATACAGCCTGTATCCGCAACTGGGCCTGAAGAATCCGTTTATGCCGGCGATTGAATGGGAAAAGCACCAATCGCCGTATCAGTGGCGCGACATGTTGATGGAAGTCGGTTTCGTCGATCCGGACATCAAATGGACAGCCTTCAACGCGCTGGGTGCTTTTGGTCGGCTGATAATGAATAATCCCGTCGTTTCTTATGTCACTGTCAGCCATTTTCGACTCTGCGTGAGAAAACCGTAAGTCCGCGAACCGCGTTGAGGCCGTGGCGATTGAGTTGCTGCGCTCGGCCGTTAAAGCGTGATTCTGCACCTCCACTGAAAATTAAAAACTTGTCGCCGTAGTGGGTCCGGCAGCCGGGATGCTGCCGGATGTCATCCGGGTTCAGTTCACCACGGTCAGCTCGTCGACCAAGTGGTCGGCGCCATATACCTTGTCCAGCGCCTCCAGCATGATCGCCGTGTTCACACCCACCGTGCGGTTTACGCTCTCGTCGAACCAGTAGTTGCCGGCGATCGAGTGGATATTGCCGTCGAAGGCCAGCCCGACCAGGTTGCCGTCGGCCGCGAGGATCGGGCTGCCGGAGTTGCCGCCGGTGATGTCGGTTGTCGCCACGAAATTGAAGCGCGTGTCGGGATTCACTCTCTCGCGCGCTTCGATCCATGATGCGGGCAGCTTGAACGGACGTTCGCCGGTAGTCCGTTCGAACAGGCGACTGGTCCTGGTGAACGGATTGATGTCCGCGCCTTTCTCTTCCCATCCTGCAACTGCGCCGTAGGTCACGCGCAGCGTAAACGTGGCGTCCGGGTACGTGTCCGTGCCGTACACCTCGAAGCGGGCGTCGGCAATCATTTCCTCGCCGCGAATGCGCGGTGCTTCCACCTCGTTTTCGTATCGTTTGCGCAGCGCGCGGGCATCGTTGTCGATTGCAAGGGCGAGCTTGACCATCGGGTCGTTGCTCGTCTCGACGGCCGCCGCGCCGCCTTCCCATAGCTGCTTGCGATAGTCGGCAACGTCGAGCCGTGAGCCGTCGACGAGCTTTGCGGCCAGTGTTTTCGGCGAGTCGTTGCCGAGCACAAGATGGACGTACTCGCTGTCCGGGCCCAGCCATTCGCGCATCTTGTCCAGCGAGAACGTCATTCGAAGCTTGTCGTATTTCTTGTCGACCGGACGATTCGCGAACAACCCTTGTTCGACTCCCGGCAAAGCGCCGTCGGTATAACTGCGTATGCGCTCCTCGTTCGGTTTTTCACGCTCCGCGGTACCGCGCACAATCGTTCTTGCATAGTTGAACAAATCGCCCTGGAAGCCGGCGGCGAATTCGACGAACAAATGCGCTTCGTAGAAATTGCGGTAACTCTCGATCGCATCGTCGATCAGGCGCCAGGCGTCGCCGTACGCCGCCTTGAGCTCCGGGTCTGCCTCGACGATGGCGCGAAGCTTCTTTTCTTCGGCGGCCTTCATGGCCATCATTTCGTCGTTCTGCAAGGCCTTGAGCAGGTTGCGCCGCACCTTGATGCCGTTTTCGATACCGAGAATTCGCTGCTGCACCGCGCGCGCCGCCTCCGGGCTGGTGTCCGCCCAGGCCAGCATGCGGCCGCGCAGCTCGGCGTACCGCAGTAGCCACAGCGGGTACTCGACGTCACGCAGCATTTTCAGTTGCGTGATGGTCAGCAGGCGATCGGTCGAGCCCGGGTGCCCGGTAACGAAGACGGGCTCCTTCGCTCTGGGGCCGGCCTGCCGCCACTGCAGAAAGTTCGGCGTGCTGGCCGGTTTGCCGTCTTCGTAGGCCCGCAAGAAGGTCATATCGAGGCACCAGCGTGGAAAATTGAAATTGTCCGGGTCGCCGCCGAATGCGGCAATGTCGAGCTCTGGCGCAAACACGAGGCGTACGTCGTCATAGCGTTTGTAGGAGTAGATAAAATACTGCCCGCCGTTGTACAGCGAAACGGCTTCGCAATTGAGCGTGTTGCCGGAGTTTTTCTCGCAGGCAGATTCGAGTCTGGTCAGCTCGGCTTTGCGCGCGTCGTTCGCGGCGGCATCGTCGAGACCGGCCGTGGCTTTGGCGACGGTGTCCGTCACTTCCTCCATGTTGACCAGCACCGATATCTGCTGGCCAGGGCACTGTAGCTCCTCGTCGCGTGCGAGTGCCATGAAGCCTTCATCCGACAGGTTCCGTTCCTCAGTGCTCAGGTTGCGAACGCAGCCCCAGGTGCAGTGGTTGTTGGTAAGCACCAGGCCATCCGCGGAAGCAAAGGAGCCCGTGCAGCCATTTTCAAGACGAGTAGTGGCCAGTTGCGCCGTGCGGAGCCAGGCGTCGTCGATCATGACGTTGTATTTGCTGGCCACGCGTTGCGCTGGAAAATTGTCGATCGTCCACATACCTTCGTCAGCGAAAGCCGAGAGTGGGAGTGCGGCGACAGCGGCAAAAATGAGTTTCTTGTTCATTTTGATGTCCTGAAATCGTGATAGACCGGGTGTCCGGATGCCACGGTCACTGATCATTGACTCGATGTGTTGTGCAAAGTTTCGATGAGCGGTCGGGTCAGCTCTTCTTTTTGGGTACCAGGAGCGTTTCCGGGCGCCGTTCGCGCGCCGTCTTGAACAGCTGGAAGCTCTGGTTCACGTAGTTGGTGACGTCGGTAATCTGTCGCAGGTAAGATTCGAGTTCCGGCGTCTTCTCCGCCTCGACGAGCCGCACCAGCGCCGACGGATCCTCCGTCTCGAAGCGCACGTAAAACAACGGCTCGCCGCGCTTCAGTACCAGGTCTTTCGACAGATCGTGCCACTCCAGCGCCCACATATGCACGCGTGGCCAGACGTCGATCGGGAAGCGGCCGCAGATTTGTACGCCCGGCCAGGCGTTCTTCGGGTAGTGCAGGAACGGCGGAAACTGGTTGACGTAGACCGGAGCGTCCGACACGAATATATAAGGAGTCACCATTTGCAGTAGTGGCCGCATCGGGTGGCGCCACTCGTTTTGCGGCGACATCACCAGCAGTTTCTGCATCCCCGCCGGCCGCACCGACGACATCGGCCCCTCAACATTGCTCAGCTTTATCTCGCCCTGCGGTGACGTATTGATGCGCAGGTGCAGGTCGACCGGGCACTTGATGACGTAGTGCAGGCGGTCGAACTGGATCGCGGCCGGACAGACCTGAACTGACTTGGCGCTGGTCGGTTTCGCGTGCTCCCAGCTTACCGGCTTCGGTTCTTCCCAGATGACGCCAGCGGTTTCATCCTTCAACAGCCAGCCGACTTCGATGCGGCGACTGTGTGTTTCTTCGGTCGCCTCAGCTTCTTCTTCGGCACTGCCGAACAGCCTGGAGAAAAACGAGCTCACGAGCGGCGTTTGACGGCGAAATCCGCGATAGCAATCATCGCTTCCCTGTAGGGCGAATCCGGCAATGAATCCACGGCATCGATTGCCATGTCGGCGGCCTGGCGCGCCATTTTCTCCGTGTATTCCAGCGCGCCGGTGGCCCGGATGACGCCCTGGATGTCATCGAGCTTGTCCAGCCCATCCGATTCGATCGCCGATCGAATCATCTTACGCTCGCTTTCGCTGCCGTACTGCAGCGCATAGATCAGCGGCAGCGTCGGCTTGCCTTCTGCCAGGTCATCGCCGAGGTTCTTGCCCAGCTCCTCCGCGGTCGCGCCGTAATCCAGAGCATCGTCGATCAGCTGAAACGCCGTGCCGAGGTTCTGTCCGTATGAAATCATGGCGCCTTCGTCGGCCGGATCCCGATCGGCGAGGACCGCCGCAATTTGCGCGCCGGCCTCGAACAACCTGGCAGTCTTGCGGTAAATAACCTGGCGGTAGTCAGCCTCGGTGACGTCCGGGTCGTGCACGCTCATGAGCTGCATGACTTCGCCAGCGGCAATGGTGTTGGTTGCGTCAGCGAGAATGCGCATGACGCGCATGCTGCCGATGTCCACCATCATCTGGAAGGCACGCGAATACAAAAAATCACCCACGAGCACCGACGCCTGGTTGCCGAATACGTTGTTCGCCGTGTCGCGGCCACGCCGCCGGTCGGAGTCGTCGACAACGTCGTCATGCAACAGGGTGGCGGTGTGAATGAACTCGATGATTGCCGCGGCATCGATCTGCTTGCGCCCCTCGTAGCCGAGTGCGCGTGCGGCAAGCAACACGATCAACGGGCGCAGGCGCTTGCCACCGCTCGTCACGATGTACTCCGACACCTGGGACACGAGCATGACGTCGCTTTGCAGACTATCGCGAATCAGCTGGTCGACCGCCTGCATGTCGCTGCGGGCCAGCTGGTTAACTTCGTCGATGGTCGGAGATGGTATTTTTTTTTCGGCGAGCTGCATCTGGATCGAATAATGCCTGAATTACCCGGGGTTGGCGACAGCTCCCTGGCCCTTGCAGACGGCGGTAGGCGCTGTGCAAGCTATTGAAATAGGGTAGTATTTTTATCGGCCGGACGTTGACCCGGAGCGCCTTAATCTATAGAATTCCGGCTCTTTTTGGCGGCAGGCTCCGAAGAAAGCCCTTTCCATAACGGGCAGCGCCCCAAAAAATCTCATAATTCTCAGCAACTTGCACATTTGTCGCGAGTTGTATTTTGGAGTACGAAACGATGTACGCGGTTTTTCGCTCTGGCGGTAAGCAATACCGGGCGAGCAAAGGCGAGCGCCTAAAGCTTGAAAAGCTCGAGGCCAACGAGGGTGCAAACGTCAGTTTTGACGAAGTGTTGCTCGTCGGCGAAGGCAGCAGCGTCAAGGTCGGAACGCCCCTGCTCGCGGGCAGCAGTGTCAGCGCCAAGGTGTTGAAGCAGGGCAAGAGCAAGAAGGTCAGCGTCGTGAAGTTCCGCCGCCGGCAAAACTACCTGCGCCAGCACACGCATCGCCAGTGGTTCACCGAGGTCGAGATCACCGACATCAAGAGCGGTGGCAAGGCAGCGCCGAAAGCGGACAAGGAAGAGAAAGCGGAAGCGGAAGCGCCGAAGGCGGCGGCGACCGAGAAGCCTGCGGCCAAGAAAGCGGCGACGAAGAAGCCTGCTGCAAAAAAAGCAGCGGGCAAGAAGGCGCCGGCCAAAAAGGCAACGAAGAAAAAAGCCAGCAAGAAGACCAGCTAGGTTGTTGTTGCGGCGGGTAACAGACATAAGTTAACGTAGGTCGGCAGAAATGCCGGGCCGACTTTGAAACAGGTACAGTACAGTGGCTCACAAGAAAGCAGGCGGCAGCAGCAAGAACGGCCGCGATTCAGAATCCAAACGTCTGGGCGTGAAGCTCTTTGGTGGCCAGCAGGTCGTGGCGGGGAACATCCTGGTACGGCAGCGCGGCACCCGGTTTCACGCCGGCCTCAACGTCGGTATCGGCCGTGACCATACGCTTTTTGCGAAGAGTAACGGTCAGGTCAAATTCGAAAAGAAGGGGCCAAAGAACCGGCAGTTCGTGAGCGTCATCGCGGAATAAGCCAGCGCGCCAATGAATATGAGAAACCCCGCGCATGCGGGGTTTTTTGT
>JAHHOT010000151.1 GCA_018677555.1 Gammaproteobacteria bacterium
GTTCGGCGGTGTTCGCTTTGCGCCGGGCCAATGGGTTTATTGCGACGAAGACGGCATCCTGGTCGCCCCGCGCGAACTGACCTGACGAGCTTTGACGAAAAAGCGCCGTGATGAATCGGGTAAACTCGGACTCCTGTCGATACATCAAGAGCTAGCAATGGCCGGTGGATTTGCAAAAGACGGTGCGGTGCAGGAGCAAATCGACGCCAGCATCGAAGATGCGGTGAAGCGGGCGCGCGATCAGTTGCCGCGCGGCGACAGCCTGACGCATTGTGAGGATTGCGGCAAAGAAATTCCGGTCGCGCGCCGCGACGCCGTTCCCGGAGTGCGCCTCTGTGTTGCGTGCCAGGAGCAGCAAGACAAGGACTCGCAGAATTTCAGCGGCTATAACCGGCGCGGCAGCAAGGACAGCCAGCTTCGCTAGTCGAACTGGTGGCA
This sequence comes from Gammaproteobacteria bacterium, assembly GCA_018677555.1. Taxonomy (GTDB): domain Bacteria; phylum Pseudomonadota; class Gammaproteobacteria; order Steroidobacterales; family Woeseiaceae; genus JAHHOT01. Next base: position 439 of record JAHHOT010000151.1, read on the forward strand.
GTGAGAAAGCCGTGATCGCATACCGGTGAGCAGCGCGCGCGAAATTATTCTGGAACTTCGCCGCCGACGCGTGTTTCGGGTGCTTGCGTTATACGTCGTCGCTGCGTGGATCGTCATCCAGGTTGCCGATCTCGCGTTCCCGGGAATCGGCGTACCGGAACCTGCGATCCGCTTCGTATGGATCGGCGCCATTATCGGTTTTCCGTTGGCGGTCGCCGTTGGCTGGCTTTTCGACATTGAAGATGGCCGCATCGTCCGTACGGCGGACCGATCCGGGGCGGCGCATGCTGCGCTCCGGCGTTCCGACTACCTGTTGCTCTCGATCTTCGCCTTTTCGACTTTCGCGATCACTGCCGGCCTGGTTTCGCAGATCCTCGAGACCCGTACCGAGATCGACAATGTGGCCGAACACACAGGCGTCGACCCGAAGTCAATCGCCGTCCTCCCCTTCACCAACCTGACCGGCGACGACTCCAACGAACCGTTCACCCTTGGCATTCACGACGACGTTTTAACGCATATCTCGAAAATCAGCGACATCAAGGTCATCTCGCGAACGTCCGTCGCGCGGCTCGACCCAAGCATGACGATACGAGAGATCGGCCGCATGCTTGGCGTTGCAACCGTGCTCGAAAGCGGCGTGCAACGCCGCGGCAACCGCATCCGAATCAACGCGCAGCTCATCGACGCAATGACCGACCAGCATCTCTGGGCCGACACCTACGACCGCGAGATGACCACTCGGAGTATATTTGACATACAAACCGAGATTGCCGCGGCAATTACCGACCAGTTGCGGGCAACGCTTTCGCCGCAGGACGAATCGAATCTCGGCAAGTTACCTACGGGGAATCTCGAGGCTTACGAAGCATACATGCTCGGCAAACAACGCATGGCGCTGCGCAATCTCAGGAATCTTGAAGCTGCGATCGACTATTTCGAAGAAGCAATACAACTGGATTCAGACTATGCCGTTGCGCATGTAGGGCTGGCCAATGCCCACATGCTGATGAACAACTACGGTTACACGCCGCTCGATCCTGCGCTCGAAGTCGCAATACCTGCTATCGAGGCTGCGCTGGCGCTGGATCCCCAGCTGGGCGCAGCGTACGCTGCGCGCGGGCTTGCCGAAGTACGCCTCGGTGCCTTCGACAGTGCGGAAGTCGCATACAAGCGCGCGATTGAGCTCGATCCCAATCATGCGACGGCGTTTCACTGGTACGGGGACGTGCTCATGAGCCGCATGTCCCGGCCGGGACCGGCCTTACCATTGCTTGAACGTGCACGCGAACTCGACCCGCTCTCGCCAATTATCAATGTCACGCTTGGGGAGGTGCACGACGCGCTCGGTAATTTCGACGCTTCGTTGCCGCTCTATCAGAAAGCCATCGAGATCGAGCCCGACTACGCGGGCGGCTACTACCTCGTCGGCATGTACGAACGAACGGTGCGTGGCAGGCTCGACGAAGCGATCCGGTGGCACTTCAAGGAGACCACGATTTCGCCGGAACGCGAAACCAGCGTCATCGCGTGGAATTATCTCGACATGGGCGATGTCGAGCGAGCGCGGTTCTGGATCGACAAGGCGCACGAGCTGTACCCCGGCGGGTTTCTACCAACCTCGGCAAGTGCAGCGCTATATCGCTATCTCGGCGAGGAAACCGAGTCCGTCAGGCTGGCGCGGCAACTGATGGATAGCGCACCCGGCAACAATACGTCATTGGTCACGCTCGTCAATTTCGGCCGCTATCAGGAAGTGCTGCGGGAAATTGTCCCGCTATATCCGGAGCTGTCCTGCGGGGACGAGCCTGCGGTTAGTCGCAGCAACCTGTTCCCCGCAATCAATCTCTCGCTCGTGCATGAGGATACCGGCAACCAAGAGTGTGCGGCAAAGCTGCTGACGGCCGTGCTGGAACGCATGGAATCGATGCCCCGCCGCGGTTTGCGCGGCTACGGTTTCGCCGACGTCGAAGTCCTGGCGCGGCTCGGCCGGGAACGCGAAGCCCTGGATACACTGCGGGAAGCCATTGACGAAGGTCTGCGGCATGGTTGGTGGATACAAGGCCCTTCCAGCCCGCACATGCGCTCGCTGCTGGACAACAGTGAATACCAGGCGTTGCTGGATGAAATCCGCGCCGACATGGCCGGGCAGCTCGAGAATGTAAGACGGTTGGAAGCCAGCGGAGAGTTGGGCGGACTTTAGACGACGCAATGTCGTTCGTGCACGTATTACCCACGACATCGCCATCGCGGCACGGCTGGAGCTGCAAATGACCGATACATTCGTCCGCATATTCATCCGACCGCAAGCTATGATGGGGCGTGCCTGATTTGCCGGGAACCAGCGGGTGTCTTGTGAGATTAATCTATTCTCTTTTCATGATCGCGATAGCACTTTCAGCTTGTTCTATAACTTCCGATGGCCCCATCTCGTCAAGCGATCGAATAGTCGGCACGTTTCCTGCCAGCGAAACGGTCGTCCGCCTGAAATCCTCCTGCTCGATCCCGTCCGATGAGGGCTCAACCTACGTTCTGCCCGTTGGGGATTACACACCGGTTTCCTCAGACTCTCGGGGTATTTTTTACGAGGCGCCTCTTTTGGTTGAGGTTCAGCACGGTGGACGAAGCGTCCTGATCGGAGGTGCCGGTATCCACATCCGTTTTGGACGGCAGTCAAGCCTGCATCCTTCGTTCTGGGTGGAGGGCGTAAATCTCGAACGGGGAACTGTCAGTCGCGTAAAACGATGGCCGCTGCCAAAAACGTGTTGGCAGCCATACGGTGCCACGCTGGCAATCGTGCACAACCGAGCAGAAGTTACTTCTCGCGAATAACAGGCAGTGCACGGTATTCATTCTCTATGTCGAAATCATTCATGCGATAGGCAAGCGTTGATAGCCTGTTTCCTGGCACCGCAGCTGCGCAGAGCTGCGAGGGCCCGCAGTCCATTGGCTGGCGTTCTGAATTGCGGCGCCGCGATAGATCGTGCAAGCCTGTGTTCGCTCTTCGCTCAATGGCGGGCATTCTGAAGGTTATACTTAGCAATCAGATATAGCCCAATGAGGTTGCGCGTCTTCTACTCTGCCCTCGAGTCAATCATGAAATATTCGAAACTCCCTGTCGCTATCGGCGCTGTGTTTCTGATCAGTGGACTTCAATTCGCCACAGCGGATGAAAGCTGTCCGCGGACGATTGGCGCCAACAAGGTTTTTTCCGAGCCCTGGCCGCAAGCAGACACGTGGTTCGGATCAGAATCCCTTGCAGTCGTGCTGCCTGAAGACGGAATCTGGCCCACGACCGGTCCCGGATACCTCATCGCGGTCAAACTGTTCTGGTATTCGGCAGGCTTCAAACCCGGCATGGAGCGCGATTTTGTGGGTCGAATCGAGCGGATCGGCAACGGCCCGAACGATGCCGCGATATCTCACCCCACGAATGCGGGCCTGGCCAACGATGTATGGACGATACTGACCGGTATCGATTTCGGGAGCGAAGGGTGTTGGCGAGTCACCGGCGAATTCCGCGGCCAGTCGCTGGAATTCGTCGTCGAGACAAAGCCACACCCGGAATACGAAGCTGAAAGCGAATGAACCGGGAAGCCATCCGTGCGATCGCGAAGGACCTGAGCGTAGCCGAGGGGCTCCAAACAGACCAGGGCAACCAAATGCACCCATGTCAGGATGATCGAAGCACTGTTCCCGGCTACAATCGGATAGCGCGCGGAAAATAAATCCGGCACTTTTAAGGTACGAAGGAGATAACAATGCATAAGAAACTGTCGTTGGCCACCATCCTGGGCATACTCGTGTCGATACTATCGACACCGGTCTACGCACACGGGACCTGTGAATTACCCCCCGACATAGACGACGACGAGCGCTATCTCATCAAGTTCGCGGGCCAGAAAGAGACCCGCTACAAAATCCTCGATATCGATGACTGCTGGATTCTGACCTTCAGGACCGACGGCAATCATCGCTGGCATCCAATCAGTAACATCGAGTACATCGGGTCGGAGGAAATCGACGACTGAGGCCGGGAACCGGGCTGAGCCAGGTCGCCGGGAAGGTGACCTGGAGTTCGATATCAACAGCGAGATTGCGAGACCGGCGCAGGAACGTTGAGTCCCGGTTCGGGCGTTTCGGTCGCGCTGCTCCGCTGGACGATTGCTCGAAAAATAAATCCGGCACCTTTAACCGCGAGAATTTCTATCGAACTGTTTCAGCAAGAGACCGAATAGGATTTCTCAGCGGTTCTGGCGAAGTCATTCGATGCCCCATCGGAGCTCACTGCGGCGGAACGGCGCCAGATGAACGGCTACCTGTACGGCGCCCTATACCGATACTATCGGGAGCGCTATTTCTATGGGCTCGGATTGTTCGAAACGTGGGATGGCACAATAGCGCCCACCGCACCGTATTATTTCGGCAACGGCTATGGTCGGGCCTACTGGGATGAAGTGAAGGATATACACCACCCGGAACTGGTCGCGGCCATCGACTCCGTATTGACTGACGCCGACGCCGTGGAGTTCTGGGGGACTCTTGACGAAAGAATTCAGCGTCGATTAGACGAACATTGACTGTTGGCGACATGCGCATGGGCATTGCCCGTTTTTATCTGCGGATTCGTGCGATCACCGATTGAATCCGCAGCCAGCAGCGGTCACTCCGGCGCCACCCTCTATTGATATCTTTTACCCTTGTGTTCGATCCAACCCGCCTGGTGCCGGTTTTGTGGATCTCGATGGGTCCAATGGATCACGCCGCCTTTGTCATTCCACTCATATTCGCCATTGAAGGAAACCGTGTCGCCGACACGGATCGATGGCACCCGTGGTGCCAGGTCGATGTTGTGGGCAATGAGGAGCGTACGTCCGCTGCTGAGTCGTACGATAAAGCGCTGGTGCCGGCTCCCGTCGTTATCATCGGATAAGACCGCAATAATCTCACCTCCGCCCCGTACTTGTTGCCCGCTGCGCCAATCGCCATCGGCCGCAACAGCACGATGACCGTCAGTGGAGCTGGCGGAACCATCATTGCCAGCATTGAAATAATTCCAGCCGAGAACCGCGACGACAAAGACTAAAGCAGGTAAAAGCCTTTTCATTAATTATCTGCCTCGGTCAGCGTGCTTGTTGTAGAAAGCTGATATTGAATTCCTGACCAGACACGTGGCACCCGACGGCAAGAGCGATTATTTTTGATTCTTTCATAACTTCGACAGTTCTTCAGGCGTGTAGCAGTTGTCGTCTGAGTGCCTGACATAGCCTTCCTTGCAAACAAATTCAGCGCATACCTGCCGGGTTGCGAGTCTCGGCACTTCTCTTGCACAATCGCCAGTGCGACACAGCTGCTGTCCCGACAAATCATATTCGCAATCCAGTTTTACTTCTGCACAGACAGTCTGCGTGTACACCTGTTCTCTATAACTTGTACAATTTTTTCTGCTTTTCTGGATATCTGTCGTGCAACCAAGAAGTATCAGCATACATGCGCCAAAACATATTGAGTTTCTCATCGCCATCACGTGCTCCTGTTCTGGAAGCGTGACGAACTCGAGGCCGAGTCGCCGCATCGGAGTTCTGTGAAAATAATGTCCAGTTGCGTCGCTCAGCCAAAGTGGTCGAGCTGAAGATATCTGCCTTTCTCAAATCCTCCAAGGCGTTGCACAGACCAGCGGATAATCGACCGCACGATCGGCAAGGGACATCAACCGACATTTTACATGGATTTGCCTGGCCGGCTCCTCACGGCCAGAAGAGGCCGTCAATCAGAATCGGAGGAGCCTTCGGAGAGACCGCTCACCTCGACAAAATCCGAAAAGCCTCGATACGCCGAAAGCAGGCGTTGTGAGTTATTCCCCTCATGCCCCCGTGACCCTGCGCCGGCCCGACAATACGCCGCGTTGCAGCCCGCTTCGATCGTTCAGCAGGGTCTCGGCGCGCGGCGCGGATTTAACTTAATGTCTCGTGTACTGGACCAATGCCGCAACGCACCCTTTACGTTACGCTGCTGCAAGGAATGCGCAACTGCCGCACACTCCGGCATACAAAGTCTTGACTGGTTTGCCGGACAGTTCGACACTCATTCTATTCGCTGGGTAAAGGGCATACTTCATGCGACCTCGGGCCGCATCTTCGTCTTTTTGTCTTGCAGCACTCGTTATTGCGGCGCTGTCGCTGCCCGCGGCGGCTGCCGTCCTCGAGCGCGGCCCCTATCTGCAGCAAACCACGACTGACAGTGTCATTGTTCGCTGGCGCACGGACGTTGTGACGGACGGCATCGTTCGCTACGGAACCGACCTCGCGGCGCTCGACCAGACGGCGTCCGAAAACATGGCGACCACCGAACATGCCGTCACCGTCAGTGGCCTTGCACCAAACACGCAGTATTTCTACTCGATTGGCGACCTTGCCGAAACGCTCGCCGGCGGGGATTCGACATTCACCTTCAAAACGTCGCCCGCGACCGGGGCGGTTGAACCCACGCGCATCTGGGTAGTCGGCGACTCGGGCACAGCGGACGCTAACGCTCGCGCCGTTCGCGACGCCTACCTTGGCTACAGCATGGCCCAACCTGCCGATTTGTGGTTGATGCTGGGTGACAACGCCTACGAAGACGGCACCGACGCCGAGTACCAGGCAGCTGTTTTCGATACCTACCCGACCATTCTTCGCAACACGCCCTTGTGGCCGACTCTGGGCAATCACGACGGAAAAAGCGCAGATTCGGCAACGGAGCAAGGACCGTATTACGATATCTTCACATTACCCCGAAACGCCGAAGCGGGCGGACTCGCATCCGGCACGGAAGCGTACTTCTCCTTCGACTACGCAAACATTCATTTCATCACGCTCGACTCATATGACACCGACACATCGGTTGGCGGCGCCATGCTCACCTGGCTCGAAAACGACCTTGCTGCAACGTCGCAGGACTGGCTGATCGCGTTCTGGCACCACCCACCCTACACGAAGGGATCACACGACTCGGATTCGGAAGGCAAGCTGATCGACATGCGCGAACGTGTCTTGCCTATCCTCGAATCCTACGGCGTCGACCTCGTATTGAGCGGCCACAGCCATTCCTATGAGCGTTCGTTCCTTATCGACGGCCACTACGATACGTCGGACACTTTCGCGTCGTCCATGCAGATCGACAGCGGCAGCGGCCGCGAGGACGACACCGGCGCTTACAACAAGGCAACGATCGGCGCGGCGAACCAGGGGACCGTTTATGCCGTTGCCGGCAGCTCCGGAAAGACCGGCAACGGATCCCTCGATCACCCGGTCATGTTTTTCTCCATGCAGATTCTCGGGTCGCTTATCCTCGACGTCTCCGGAAATCGTCTCGACGCAGCTTTCGTGGATGACCTTGGCGCGCGCACGGACTACTTCACTATCACGAAAGGATCGGCGACCGCCGACGCCGAAGCGCCCGGCGCTGTTTCCGGCCTTGCTGCGACGAACATAACGGAAACTTCCTTGAACCTGTCCTGGCAGGCGGCAACCGACAACGTCGCTGTAACCGGGTACCGGGTATCACGTGACGGCAACGTCGTCGCGGATGCCGACATGCTCAGCTATGCTGACAGCGGGCTCGCCGAAGGCACATCGTATGACTACTCCGTTATCGCATACGATAGCGCGGGTAACGAATCTGCACCCGCGACTCTTACAGCAACTACGGACGAGGCACCCGTTGCAAATCCACCGCCCCCCGGAGGCGGCGATACCGGCAGTCCCCGCACAAGCGGTAGTGGTGCCATCACCCCGCTTTTGTTGCTTTTGCTGGCGACGGCGCTGCTCGCGAGGCGATTTTCAACACGGCCGCGAGCCGGACTGCTTGCCGTGCTTATTGTGTTTTCGACCCCGATGCTTGTATACGCGCATGAAGATGTGAAGCTTCAGCTGGAAACCGTCGGCGCGAAAATCGAGCACAGTCCTGGCGACTATCGTCTATTCATGCGTCGTGGCCGGCTACTCGGCTTGCACGGTGAGTGGGCCGAAGCGGCCAGCGCCTACAGAAAGGCGCAGGAACTGGCGCCGCCTGACGCGGCCGCTTTCGTGAATCTGGGTATCGGCGATGCGCTCGATTCTGCAGGCGAAGCACAGGAAGCATTGCCCTACCTGTCGCGATTCCTGGCCCGTTATCCGGGCTCGAGCAATGGCTGGCGGACCAAGGGCCGTGTTCTCGCGAACCTCGGAAACACGGCCAGTGCAGTGACATGTCTTGATCGGGCGATTCGCTTCGCAAACCCGCCGACGCCCGAACTGTTCTTCGAACGCGCGCAGCTGCAGATTGACGATGGTGCTAGTACGGACGAGGTTATGGCCGGAATCGACGAAGGGGTTGCGACGCTGGGCCCGCTGATCTCATTGCTCGAGCTGGCGGTGGATCTCGAGGAGAATCGCGGGCATTTCGCCGCGGTTGTCAAGCGCATCGAAAACATGCCGGCCGCGTTAAAAGACCGGCCGCGCTGGCTTCACCGGCGCGCACTCGCGCTGGAACAGCAGCACCGATACCAGGACGCACTACAGCTTAACCGACTGGCATTGAGCCGCATCGACGGCCTGCCGGCCGGCCGGCGAAATTCCCCGGCCTTCCAGGCATTGCGGAGCCGTGTCGAGCAGGCGCATGCACGTCTGGCCGCGAACAACTCAGAGCTGATTAGCCGCCTGGCCGGAGGATTACTGCGGCGATAACAATGATCACGGCAGGGATGGGACCCGGTATTGAAAACAGGTCGTCATAGAAGCGCCTCGTTTTGATACGAACGAAGGGGATAGGTCTAGACGCCATCTATGACGACCCAGCAAAGAAGTGCCACTTCGAGCACACAAAGGGCTCGCAAGACCACGGGCAGAATATCGTCGGTTGTCCTACGTAGCATGATTCTCCTCCGGTGAGCTGGCCAGCCGATACGGCTGCGGCAGCGCCCTGACAATTTCCTGTGCCAGGTCGACCGATACCTGCAACAGATCGGTCCTTGGCAGCTCGATGACCCCGGACCAGGTGATTTCGCCCGATTCGTGGTCCGTCATTGCAACCGTTACGCGAGCATGGTCATCGCTTAGCACAACGCATCCTGTCAGGGTTTTCCCAACCCCGGCGAGGTAATCGTCTTGCGGCGCAACGACGATGACACCGTCCAGCTTGGTCAGCTCGTGCTGCAATTCGGCGACGAGACTTTCGGAAAGGTCTTCGGACATCTGGCCGGAAGCCGCGGTGAAACTTGAAACAGCGATGACCTGTGTGCGAGTGGGCACCATTTCGGCCTCCGTGCTCAACACCCCGGTACCGAGCTGAATGCCTATGAACATTGCAGCAAAAACAAGACCGCAGTCCACGATGTTGTCCCAGGGGCGTGGACGGTAGGCGGTGGCCCTGGTTTTCGAGGCGCCGCCATCCACGACAATTCCGTCAGGCGTCAGGTCAAGCAGCCACGAGAGAATCAGCGTGATCGGTAATCCCAGCAGCCCAAGGACAATGACAAATCTCAGCGTCCATTCGGGCAACCCGAGCTCAACGTAAATGACGTCGACGACCTGGCAGATCAGCCACAGGGCAACCGCATACATGGTCGCCGTACGACAAACATGACGGCGCCGGAGTTCTGCAACAAAACGCAACAGGCGATATTGCGGGCGTTTGTTGTCAGCACGAGAGTTGTTGCGGCCAATGTTCGTTACTCGTGGCCTCGCGTCATTCTGCGAGTCGGCGCGCAGGTCACCTTGAAGTGAATGAAACTCTTCGGCAGTACTGGTCATTTGCGAGTTCATTGCGGTCACCGTCTTGTGATTCGGTTTTATCTAAAGCCTGTCGACCGGCCCGCAGATATCCCACCCCCGATTGCCCAATCGCGGAGGACACGCAAGATTTTGAATTTCAGAGAGTTTTATTCGGCGGGCGCCGCGGTGAACGGCAGGTCCTGGATTTGTTCGTAGCCGGATCCGGGGGCCGTGGTCCCCTCCAGGGTAAGCAGGTACTGCCCGGCGGGCAGCAGGCGTCCCGGCATGCCGATAGATATCGTGTCGAGGTAATTCGGGATCAGATTGTCGCCGGACCAGATCTCCTCCCCGCCGTTCTCTCGCTGTCGAATGGTTGCACGGAAGCTGTCGTAGGAGCCGACGACGTCGACCAGCAACACCGTCCACGAGTCGGCATTGACGTAGATCGTCGGCCCGTCGCTACTGCGCAGCGCCATTAGCGGCACGATGTCGGTCTTAAGCTCGGTGCTGCCCCCACGGTCGGTATCGGACAACATGGGGCTGTTGAGCAAACCAACGCCCAGCGCGACAGCGAACAGGAAAGAAGCGGCTGCCGCGTATTGCGGCACACGGAAAAACTCGGCCACCCGGTTCATCCGCGATTCCCGGAGTGAAAAGTCGCCGCTGTTGGCTGTCCGGCGCAATCCATCGCGCAGAATCGATGCCAGTTGCACCTCGTCGACCAGTTCCTCATCCCAAACCAGCCGTTCCTCGAATTCTGCGAGCTCGGATTCTCCCAGCGAATCCTGCAGATACCGGTCAACCAGCAGATGCGTGTCTATGTAACGTTTTTCCATCAGTAATCTCGAATCCCTTCACTCTTAAGCCTGTACGAATTGGTTCGACTATCCCACATGTCACTCACCGTGCCCGTCGTGGCGCCCGGTCACAGCCACTGATTTTTCAACGATCTTGCGAAATCGCGCCTTTGCCCGGTGCAACACGCGATTGAAGTGCAGGCTGTCCAGCCCGAGCGCCTGGCAGATCTCGCTTTTGTCCTGGTCGTAGACGTACAGCCGGATCAACAACTCCCGGTCGCGCTTGACCGGCATTGTGTCGAGAAGCTCCTGAACGGCCTTTCTCGTTTCGTCCTGCGAAATCGACTGGAACTGCTGCGGCTCGTGATTCGGTATTGCAGCAACCGCTTCGCTGTCGATCGGGTACGGCTCACGATTGCGTTTTCGCACCGCGTTCATTGCGACGCGAACCGCGATACCGCGAAGGTAGCCGGCGAGCCGCTCGGGATTATCGAGCTGCGTCGTCCGCAGTTTCTCAATGGCGATACAGAACGTTTCCTGCAGCAAGTCGCGTGCACGTTCGTCGTCGCCAATTTTCCGCGCTAACAGAAATCGAAGGCCTTTGCTGTAGCGCTCAACCATCTGGTGCTCGGCACCGGAATCCCCTGTAAACACCGCGCGCGCAATGCGGCTCGCCGTCCGAGCCTCTTCTTTCAGCGCGTCATCTGCACCACGTATGGGTATTACCTGTGCTTCCAGCAGCCTGGCCCCTCTGTCTCATGCCAAGGTTGTGCAATTTGCCTGCCCGGCCCGCGAATACTGTCGTTCCGACCCGGCAGGTCGGCCACTCCATGCAGCCGTATTATTCGATAACTGTCGGTGAGTGCCGAATTATCTCACCGGAATGGTTACCTGCCCGCACCGGCTTTCAGCGATCATCCCCGCGTTTCAACGGGCATGTTTCACTTTTCCTGTATATATAGAGCATTGCGCAGGCCCCTGCACGCCTGCCGACGACGGCGCAGAACTAATCCGCCGCGCCGTAGACTAACTAGTCAAACATAACAATATGTTGGGGGTTCATTGTATGAGGATGGCGGCTACTCTCTTGCTGTACCTGGCGTTCGTGATCGGCTGCGGCAGCGGCAGCGGCGGACCTGCTACGACGGCGCCTGCACCGCCGCCTCCCCCACCCCCGCCAACGGCCTCCGAGGTCCTGGCGCAGGACCTGCAAAACCTGGCCCTCGACGAGTTTTACTTTGAATCGTTCAAAGCGCTGATCTCACGCTCGCCGGAAACGGTTGTCGCCCAGGCATTGACCGATATATTCCCGCTCGACTCGGTCGGCATGGACGATTACTCCGAAGAATACCGGCTCGAAACGTACGCCATGTACCAGGTCGTGCTCGACGCATTGCAAACCTACGAGCGTGCGGCACTTGACGATCGGGAGAAGCTCGACTTCGACGTTTACGAGTGGTACCTGCAGGACAACGTCGATCAGCTCGAGTTTTTTTACTACGATTTTGTTGCGACATATATGCTGTTCAGTGCACAGCGTGAAACCGAACGGTTTTTCACCGACATTCACCCGTTGACCAGCCAGCAGGATGCAGAGGATTACATTACGCGCCTTAACAGCGCCAGTACCAAGATTCGGCAGGTCGCGGAACACCTCTTGCGGCAACAGAATGCCGGGATCGTCGAGCCGGCGCTAAGCCTTAACATTGCCCTGTCGCAGGTGAGCGCTATCGCGAACGGTGCCGTGGATGCAAATCCGTTTTTCACCCGCTTTCGCGATGCCTTGGACAATATCCCGAACCTCAGCGGTTCCACTCGCGACGACTTACGCGGACGCGCCCGGGCAGCAACTCTGAATGACATCATGCCGGCCTACCAGGTCCTGCAAAGCAGAATGCAACAACTTCTTGGCAGCGCGTCGCCGTCGATCGGCGTCGGCCAGTTTCCGCGCGGCAGCGACTACTACAGTTATAGCCTGCGCCATCATTCCACCACGGACCTGACGCCGGCGGAAGTGCACCAGCTCGGGCTCGACGAACTGCAGCGAATTCATGCGGAGATGCGCCTTCTGTTCGATCAGCTCGGCTATCCGCAGGACGAAACGCTGCAGGAACTGTACGCTCGCGTCGAGACTGATGGCGGCATCATTCCCGCGGCGGATGTGCTGGCTACTTACGAAAGCATTATTGATGGCGCGGAACAGAAGCTGGACCAGGCGTTCGATATTTTCCCGTCGGCGGACGTGGTTGTCCTGCCGGATCCTTTCGGCGGCTTCTATATTGGTCCCTCGTTCGATGGCAGCCGTCCCGGCGCTTTCTACGCCGGTACGACGACCGACCAGCCGTACTTCCAGATGCCATCCCTTACTTATCACGAATCCGTGCCGGGTCATCACACGCAGATCGCGCTTGCCATGGAGCTGGACGTTCCGGAGTTTCGCAAACTCGTTCGATTCACCGGATTCGTAGAAGGCTGGGCCTTGTATGCCGAGCGCCTGGCCTTCGAGCTGGGCTGGTACGACAACGATATCTACGGCGACCTTGGCCGCTTGCAGTTCGAAGCGCTGCGAGCGGCGCGACTGGCAATGGATACCGGCATCCACAGCCTGGGCTGGTCTTTCAACGACGCCGTACAGTTCAACGAAGACAACGTCGGCGCCTCGAATGCTGCGTCGCAGGGTGCCGCCGCGCGTTACAGCGTGTGGCCGGGCCAGGCAACGGCCTACATGATCGGCATGCTGCAGATACTCGACTCGCGGCAACGGGCAATGGACGAGCTGGGCTCGCAGTTTGACCTGACCGCGTTTCATCGTGCGCTGCTGTCGAACGGTGCCGTGCCGCTGAGCCTTCTCGACACCGTGGTTGATCAATACATCGCCGATACGCTCGCCAACCCATAGACTTTTCCTGAATTATCGGCAACTTATCCTCGTATCGCCGGGCGAGCAGACTATTCCTGCAACGCTTTATCTCCTATTCTTGCGTATTCGAACGGATAACGAGAATTCGAAATGAGTTCGATCTTTATCAGCCACAGCTCGAGTGACAACGCAATCGCTCGCGAACTCGAGCGGCGGCTCGAACGGCAAGGCCATGCATCCGTGTTTCTCGACCTCGACCCGGAGAAAGGCATCGTCGGCGGCCAGAGCTGGGAGCGTACGCTGTACCGCAAGATCCGCGCCTGCAGAGCCGTCATCGCGCTGGTCACTGACGACTACGTAAAGTCGCACTGGTGTTTCGCTGAGATCGCTTTGGCTCGCATGGAAGGCAAATTTGTCTTCGCACTCAAAGTCGACCCGTTGTCGCCCGACACGAGGATGCCGTCGATCCTCACCGAGAAACAATACATCGACTTGCGGAGCGATCCGGAAGACGGCTTCAATCGTTTGTGGCGCGGCCTGCGGCGCGTTGACGTGCTTGGCGTGAAGGGCGAGTGGGATCCCAAAGAATCGCCCTATCTCGGTTTCGACTCGTTCCAGGAAAAACACGCTCCGCTGTTCTTCGGACGCGAAGACGAAGCGCGCGCGGGCGTGGAAATGCTTGAACGAGGATCGCCCGGACTGATCATGACACTCGGCCCGTCCGGCAGCGGCAAATCCTCGCTGGTGCGGGCAGCCATAATTCCGCGCTTGCGGCGACTGGAGGACCGCTGGCTCGTCGTTGAACCGTTCCGACCGGGCCGCGACCCGTTCGCCGCGCTCGCATCAGCACTGTTCGACACGTTCCGGCGCTACGCACCGGATGCGGCGAAATCCATCGGCAATGCGGAACGCCTGGCCGAACGCCTGCGCGCGGGGCGCGGCGAGTCACAGACGCAAGGGGACGGTGAACAGGTTAGCGAGTCTGCGGACGACCGACCTATGCGCGATGATGAGCGCGTCAGGCGCCTGATGGTGCAGCTCGCCGAGCTGAAGGAATCGTCCGCGCCAGCCGACCCGGACGATCCGTTCGTGAACTTTCTCGACTGGACGATCGAAGACCTGCGGAAGATGACCGACTTACCGGTTCGCGAAAGCCGGCTCAGCGCATCGGGCGCTGCGACGGCTCTGATCGACGTCGCAAATGACCTGCGCAGATTGTCCGACCGCAACGATGCTCGCGTCCTGGTGGTCGTCGATCAATTCGAAGAGCTGCTCGGTGAAGGTGCAGCAGCGAGCGATGCAGAAATCTTTCTCCGCTTTCTTCGTGAGAGTTTCGAAGAGGCGGATAGCCCGGTGGTCATACTCGGTACCATGCGCTCCGATTTTCTCGGGCTCTTCCAGCGTCACCCGGTCTTGCGTGGTGTGGACTACGAGTCCCTGTCGCTTGGCCCGATGTCCACCCAAGGTATGCGACGCGTCATCGAGGAACCAGCCAAGCTCGGCGCGGTTGAGCTCGAACCCGGCCTGACAGATCGGCTCATCAGCGACACTGAAACACCGGATGCATTGCCGTTGCTGTCCTTCACGCTCTGGGTGTTGTGGCGTGACTTCGGCGACGATCGGCTGATACAGCTGAGCGAGTACGACGAACTCGGTGGCTTGCACGGCGCGGTAGTGCGTGAAGCCGAGGCGCTGGTCTCCCGCGGCGACAAGGATGCGCTGCGTCGCGCATTTCTGGCCATGGTCCGGCTGGACGACAACGGCCGCTTTTCGCGCAAAGCGGTCGCGTGGGACTCGCCGGACCTGGTGCCGGTTCACCCGTTACTCGAACAGTTTGTCGCGCGGCGCCTCCTCGTCGTGCGATCGGACGGTGACACCCGAATTGTGGAAGTCGCGCATGAAGCATTGTTTCGCACCTGGCGCTTGCTCAGGGACTGGCTCGACCAGGGCCGGTCCGAGGTGTTGTTGACCCAGCAGATCGCTCGTGACGCAATCGCCTGGGAGGAAAGCGACCACGAGAAGGATGCGCTGTGGCGCGGCACCCGCCTGCTGCAGGCTCGCGAGCTGTTGAAGCGCAAAAAGCTGGACGGCATCGACAAGGAGTTTGTCAAAAAAGGCCTGCAGCGTGAACGCCTGATCAAGGGATCGATTTTCGGCACGGCCGCTGTCGTGTTTGTCGGGCTCGGCGCATTGACCACGTACGCGTTCAATGCCAAACAAGAGGCAACCGCGAGCGCGCTGGCAGCTCAAATGGCAGAGCGCGAAATGAGCAACACCTACGAAGAAATGGTGACAAAGATTTTGCCTGTTGTCCGCCCGAAACAGGCAGCACCCGGCCCGATTTCCGTCGACAAG
The DNA here is from genome assembly GCA_018677555.1 of Gammaproteobacteria bacterium. GTDB lineage: Bacteria > Pseudomonadota > Gammaproteobacteria > Steroidobacterales > Woeseiaceae > JAHHOT01. The sequence goes on from JAHHOT010000151.1 coordinate 16,182, forward strand.
TCGGTACTGCAGCTGTCGCCGACGCTCGAGCATGCCAGCTTCGGTGAGTCACTGGCGATTCTCGGCCGCTACGGCGCAGGTCGCGTACTGGCAGTGGCCCACGATTCTTTCGTCGCGGAAGAGCCAGGCGACAATCGACTGTTTCTCGACTTCGGTTTGAAATGGCTCACGGTGGGAACCGGTGTTCGCGACGTGTTGTATACGATCGGACACTGTGAAACCGTGTCGGAGTCCGGCAATCCAGCCACCCGAATTGCCGTTACGACGATTCGCGACCTCGGTTACTCCGTTGCCTCCATCCAGGACCTTGCACAGCTCGACGTTCGCGATTCGACCGGCGTCGTGCTCATCGTCGGCAATGCCTGGGCGGCGTTTGCAGAGGCGGAAATCGATGCCGTCGGCGAGTTCGTGGCCAATGGCGGCCGCCTGCTGCTCGTCGGGCTGGAGTGGTCCTGGGACCAATACCGGCACCCGGGCGGCTTCGACCCCTGCCGGTTCAATCCCTACTCCGCTTCGCGCAGCAAGGAAACGGAACGGTATCCGATGAATGCACTGGGTCGGCAGTTCGGCATCACGTATGAACCCGGCACGATTGTTTTGGACTAGCAAGGTAACTATCCGATGATAAATCGAACGACACGAACGATCGGCCTCGTGAGTGCGATCTTCTGCCCATTACTGGTGGCTGATTCCGCGATCGCGCAGACAACGGTTAGTCCACCGCAGGGATACATCGCATTCGATCGCGTATTCGACGGCCCGCCGCCAACTGCGTCGAACGGCACACAGACCGGCTACTACGCGTTCGACTACGACTTCACACTCGGCAACACGTCAGAGGAGCTTGCCGGCACGTTTTGGGCGAATAACATCAATTTCCACAATTCGAGCTCCGCATTGCCGCCCAACCATGTTGGCGGCGACCAGGGCGGCTACGTCGGCGTCCAGGTGAAGAGCGCAACCGAAAGCATTGCCATATTTTCCATCTGGTGGGCGCTTGATGCGCGGCCGGGCCCGGATGCGCATTGTGTCGAAGCGGTTGAGGCCTGGTACAACGACGACCGACCGTGGGAGCCGCGCATTCACGCGATGTCGGATACAGATCCGTCGAGACCGGTCGCAGGCGGGCCTTTCCGCAGCTGTCGGCTGCCGATTTCGCTCCAGCCGAACACGCCGTACCGGCTTCGGCTCGTTGAGGTCGCCGATGCAAGAGAGCCGGATGCGCCGGAGTGGTGGGGGGCGACGTTCACCAATCTTTCGACTGGCGAGGAACAGTGGATCGGCCAACTCCAGGTGCCTGGTTCCTGGAGCTGGCTGCAAAGCAGTGCCGGCGGTTTCATCGAGCACTTTGGTCCAATGCCGGCTGGCTGCGATTCGATACCTGCAACGTCGAGCGCCTTTCTGGCGACGTCGGCCAACAATGGAGACGCGACGTCGTCGAATTCGGCCAGGCTATATGGCCAGTGCGAGGCCGCACTGCAGCCGCATACGAACATTCAGTGCCGCGATGGCCGTTGCCAGGTAGATATCGCGCGTTAACCGCGACCGCATTCGATGTCGAGCGTCGGAAAGTCCAGCGTGTAGGCTGGCGCCTCGGATGCCTTGCTGCCAATGCTGCCCTTCGCCGAACCGACGTCGTTCGGGTCACTGGGCTTCTGCCGCATCCACTCGCCGTAACGAATGTCACCATCGACGTGAAATGACGGGCGCACGGACCAGCGATACGATTTGCAGGGCTCAATCTCCCACGCAAGCGCATGGCTGTTGCCCTGGAATTGTTCCTCGGCGTACACGAGCGTACGGTTGTCGTAGATCTCGAGATCGAAGTACGTATTGGCATCGTTCACACTTTTGACCCACGCCGCATGCGTGATGTCGTCCTTGAGCTCGAAGTCCCAGGCCAGCGTCGGCGTGGTCGTTTTGCTCTCGCCCTGCCAGCTATTTTTCTTTACCAGGGATACGGATTTTGTTTTCTTCGGTTTCAGTTCGTGTTTGAGTTCGACCCTGTCGTAAAGCTGCGCCGATACTTCGCGGCCGAGATAATGCCGCGCGAAGTTTGCATACACGTGCCAGAGCGCGTTGTCGTTCGCCGTCCAGTTCGACAGCGTATCCCGGTCCTGGTACTGAATGATGCGCGTGTCGACATCCCGGCCGTCGCTCAGGTGATGCAGCGTCGTCTCCACTGTTGTCGTCAGTATCGCTTCCTTGCCGTCTACGTCGATTGATACCCCATCGACGTTGACGTATAGCACACCCTCGGTTGTTTGCGGCACCGGCGTGGTCGCGGAAAAAATCCTGGCCTCCAGGCTCGGCACCGCACGCAGTCCGTGATAAACATCTTGCGCCAGCGCTTCGCTGCGCAATGGCTGGTTGGAGGCCTGCAACAGGTCCTCCGTCAGTGCGTCACGGAATTCCTGCACTTCGCGCATGTACGCGCCGGACACACCGCCGATGATCATCGCAATTTCGCGCACCACCGGGATCGGAATATCGATCGGCACCGGGCCCGCGTCTGTCGATATGGTGCCGGCTCTCGAACCGGCGTCCATGCCGCCGAACACCCCGCCACCGTCTTTCTGGTAGGTGCCGCCGACGTCGCGGCCCGACGGGCGCTGACCCGGGACGACGACAACGCGCTTTATTTTCGAGCGCAGGTCTTCTGACATCGGCGTATTCGGGGCTTGGGATGGCTCGCTCTGCGCCGCAGCCGATTGCGAATTCACCATTCCGGCTGCCAGTAGCACGAATGTGGCAGCAACGCTCAATGACGCCAGCAGGGATGCACGTATCGGGCAGCACACCCGTATTTTCATTCCAGTACGCATGGACAACTTTTCGCAGGTTCGAGACAGGACCATCTCTTTGATTGTATCAATCCGGGAAAAGTGCGATCGAATATCATAAGAGTATGATTTTTAGCGTGATTTATTGACCGCAACACCTGTTATTAGCCAGGGTTGGCGAACCTTGGAAGCCGCCAACAACGAATTCCAGAGCGCCTACTATAATTCCTGTAATCC
>JAHHOT010000140.1 GCA_018677555.1 Gammaproteobacteria bacterium
GAGTTCTTCTTTACCGTAGCCGGCTATATGAAACAAACCGGCCTGGTGCAGTTCAACGAGGAACAGGGTCGTATCTTCGTGTTTGGTCTCGACGGTGATGGTGAGAACGACTTCATGATTGTTGTCGACTGCTTCGGAATGAGTGCTTCGCAAGTTCAGGTTGGTCGTTGGTGCCCAGTCCGACTTTGTAAACAACTCGGGTGTCCGGGGTGACTCGAAAGAAAAGTCTTTCACATAGATTTTCTGGATCCCGATTTGCTTTTCGTTCTGTTGCTCGTCTGCCATCACATCATTCCTGGGTAAGTAATTCGTCAAGATCGCCGCTTTGCTCGAGACAGTACAGCTCGTCAAAGCCGCCGATCGCATTGTCGTTTATGAATATTTGCGGCACCGAGCGGCGACCACTCATTTTCTGCATTTCCTCGAAGCGCTCGGGATCGCCGGATACCGAGATCTCATCGACGTCGATTCCCTTCTTTTTGAACAGCATGCGTGCAGCCATGCAATACGAGCAAAACTCCGTACCGTACATGACGATTTTCGCTTTGTTGCTCACGGGACTTTATCGCGGCCGCCGACGGGACCCGTCAGCCCTTTTTTTTCTTCGTCTTTTTCGCCGAGACCAGCGGCAAGTTCGCCTGCGTCCAGGCATTGATGCCCCCCTTCAGGCCGTAGACGCTCTCGACTCCGCTCTTGCGCAATGATTGAACCACCCGCGCAGACGTCATGCCCGCATCGCAAACGGCGATGATCGGCCTGGATTTGAGCTTGTCGAGCTTGTCCTTGTTGGCGGACAACTCGTCGAAAGGAATATTGCGCGCATTCACGATGTGGCCTCGTGCGAACGCTTCCGGGCTGCGCAGGTCCAGCACCACCGCATCGCCGTTGATGAGCTTCACCGCGGCCTGCGGCTCGACGTTGATGACGCCCGACTGCTTGCGGCGTAATTCGGTAACCAGCACCAGCAGAAAACTGAACACCAGCATCGCGCTGAGCACCGCGTGGTTACCGGCAAATTCGAAAATTCTGTCCATTGGGGGCCAGGGCTCGATTTGGGGGCAGAACTATGCCTCAGAAGACGGGAAACAGCCAGTATATCAGCGCAGCCCTGGGGCAAACGGCCATCCATGCAGGCACTGGCAGCGACGGGCTTCGCACGGGCGGCGGGAGGCACTACACTCCGCTGCATGCCTGCACGCCACACCCGTTCGCTGCTGATCGTGTCCTTGCTCGCTATGCCCGGCGCGTTGCTTTTCGGGCAGACCGACGACGACAATCTCACGGAAATAAAAGAGGTCGAGCTGGAGCAGGTTCGACAGCAAATTTCGAACCTGAAGAAAAGCATGGACCGGCGCGCGGCCGAACGCGACGAGGTCACGACGGAACTGCAGGCCGCGGAGGGCGAGATTTCCGAAATCCGCCAGAATCTGAGGGACCTGGAGCGCCAGCGGCAGTTCACGCTGGGTCGCAAGAACAAGCTGCAGGAGCAACTGGCGGACGAGCAGCAGCGGCTCGAGCGGGAGTCCGGGCTGCTGGCGGCCCAGGTGAAAGCTGCCTATACGAGCGGCAGCGAGGACCGCATCAAGCTGTTGTTGAACCAGGCTGACCCGGCGGCCCTGGGACGGCAGCTCGTCTATTATCGCTATCTGAGCGAGATGCGCGGCGCGAATATAGACGCAGTCAATGCCATCATCGCCGAGCTGTCGGAGCTGCACGACAAGGTGGCCGCGGAGGATGCGGGCCTCGAGCGCCTGGCGAAGCGGCGCTACGCCGAGCTGACTGCGCTGAATTCGGCACAGGAGCAAAGAAAGGCACTTTTAGCGTCACTTAAGAGCAAAATCGCGCAAGAAGGCAGCGAGATCGAGCGACTTGCCCAGCAGGAGCGTGACCTGGCGCGACTCATCGCGGAGCTCACCAGCATACTTTCGGATTACCCGATCAGCTCCGAGCAGCCGTTCAGCGACCTGAAGGGCAAGCTGACGTGGCCCATCGCCGGGCGCTTGCTGCATGACTACGGCCAGCCACGCGCCGGCGGGGTCAAGTGGAACGGCGTGGTGCTCGCCGCTCCGCGAGGGCGCGAAGTCAGGGCGATTTACCATGGGCGCGTCGTATTCGCGGACTGGCTGACGGGTCTCGGGCTGCTGGTGATCGTCGATCATGGCGAGGGCTTCATGACCCTGTACGGGTATAACGAAACCACCCTCAAGACCACCGGCGACTGGGTCGCGCCGGGTGACGTCATCGCAACGGTCGGTGACAGCGGCGGTCGACAACAATCAGGCCTGTACTTCGAGATCCGCCAGGACACGCGGCCGATGAATCCGCGCATGTGGGTGAGCCGGCAGCCGAAAACCGGAGAATAGCCGCGAAATACCTGTCGAATTGTGAGCCCGGGGCTCAGAAAAGCCCGGATTGCTGTGCTATCGTCATCCGATCGCATGACGTGCGCCGCCCGCTGGTGGGCGCTGTCAGGAGAATTGCATGTCGCTAAAAACCAGAGGAATTCTGGTACTGGTCATCGGCACGATCATGGGCCTGTCGCTGTCGCTTGGTGGCGGCGTGCTTGCGGGGCGTGACCGGGCGGCCCCTGACGATGCCGGTCTGCGGCAGGCCGAGCTGCTTGCCGAGGTGATGGAACGGGTCAAGAGCGATTACGTCGAGCCGATCGACGATGCGACTCTCCTCGAAAGCGCGATTCGCGGCATGGTGTCCGATCTCGATGCACACTCGCAGTTTCTCGACGAGAACGAATATCTCGATATCCGCATTTCGACCACCGGCAGCTATTCCGGCGTCGGGCTCGAAGTCAGCACAGACGCCGATTCGATCCTGATCGTTTCGCCGATCGATGACACACCCGCGCAACGTGCCGGGATTCGCGCTGGCGACATAATTGTCGCGATAGACGGGCGCACGGTGGAGAACGAGGGACTTCAGGAAACGATCCGGCGCATGCGCGGTCGCGCAGGCAGCAAGGTAACGATCACTGTCGTCCGTAATGGCACAGACGACCCAATACTGTATGAACTGCGCCGGGAAAACATCCGGGTGGCGAGCGTACGCTACGAAATACTCGAGCCGTCCACCGGCTATGTGCGAGTGAGCCAGTTCAGCGAGACCACGGCGAGCGAGCTGAGCAAAGCCGTTGACAAAATGATGGATGAAACGAAAATCCGCAACGGGGGCATGCTTACCGGGCTCATTCTTGACCTGCGCAACAATCCTGGCGGCATTCTGGATGCAGCAATCGATGTGTCGGATCTGTTCCTTGACTCCGGGGTGATCGTCAGCGCGGACGGGCGCACTCCCGAATCGCGCTTTAAGCGCGAGGCGCAGTACGGAGATATTCTTGACGGCGCTTCCATCGTCGTTCTGGTCAACGGCGGATCCGCGTCCGCGTCGGAGATCGTTGCCGGCGCCCTTCAGGATCACCATCGTGCAATCGTCGTCGGCACGTCGACGTTTGGCAAAGGACTCGTGCAAACCGTCATGCCACTGTCGCGCGGCCGAGCGATCAAGCTGACGACGTCGCGCTATTACACGCCGTCCGGCGACTCCATACACGAAGTAGGTATCTCGCCGGACGTTTATGTCGAAGGTTCCGTCGATTACCCGTCGTTCAACCTGAATTCGTCAGTCGATCGCGAGGGCGACGAGCAACTGATCGAAGCTATTGAACGCCTGCAAAACAGTCGCGTCATGCATTCCAGCGCTGGCTGAATCATTCCAGAACTGTCGTTGGCCGACTTCAGATATCACATCGTCTTGCTTGTTCTGCTGGCCGGGTCCGCAGTGGCGGAGTCCATTGAGCCGCCAGGGCGCATCGCAATTATTATCGACGATATCGGCTACCAGCTGACCGCCGGCCGACGTGCGCTGCAGCTGCCCGGGCCGATCGCCTTCGCGGTCCTGCCGCAAACGCCGCGCGGCCGCATGCTTGCAAGGCAGGCGCATGAACGCGGCAAAGAGGTCTTGTTGCATCTGCCGCTGGAGGCAATACCGACAGAGACGGCGCTGACGCCTGACCCGGGCGGGCTGACCCTTGATATGAGTCGCAGACAATTTTCGTCGATGTTCGACAGTAGCCTGCAGTCGGTGCCGCACGTCATCGGCATAAACAATCATCGCGGCAGCCTGCTTACGCGACATCCCGGTCATATGAGCTGGCTCATGGAGGAAATTAATTCACGCGGCAATCTGTTCTTTGTCGACAGCTTTACGACGCATCAAAGCGTGGCGCTGGACATCGCGGTTGAAGCAGGTGTGCCTGCCGTCAAGCGCGACGTGTTTCTGGATCCCGATGAAACCGAAGAAACGCTGCAGCGCGAGTTCGCCCGACTCATCCAGCTTGCACGAAGGCGTGGTCTGGCGGTCGGCATCGGACACCCGTATCCAACCACGCTGGATTTTCTCGAGCGCGAGTTGCCGAGGCTGGCTGACGACAATATCGAACTGATCAGCATCAGTGAAATGGTGTCGTTGAAGTCCAACCGCAAGACGTCACGTTGCACGAAAAGCAGGTATCGTCCGGGCGCAGAAAACGCGATGACGGGTGGAACCACGACCGCTTGCAATACTCTATAAACATGACGCCACGCTATATCGACAGGTTTATGAACTTTATTAATGCGCCTCTTCGCATCGTGCGCCCTGGCACGATGATCGCCCTGATTTCTTTTGTCCTGGTTTCGGTGCCCGGTAATGCACCGGCGCAGCAGCCGGATGACATCCCGTGCACGATGGAATACGACCCGGTCTGCGGCAGTGATGGCAAAACCTACAGCAACGAGTGCGTTGCCACTGCAGCCGGTGCGGACGCGATATCCATGGGAGAATGCAGCGATGAGCTAACGGAGGTGGAAGACTCCGTTTGCGGCGACGACTACCGGCCGGTTTGCGGTGTGGATGGGAAAAGCTACGGTAACGCCTGCATGGCTGAATTGTCCGGCGTCGAAATCGAGGCAGAAGGGCTTTGCGCGGCTTTTGCAAACTGCCCGGACGAAATCGCACCGGTCTGTGGTGCCGACGGCCAGACCTACGGTAATGAATGTATCGCCGAAGCTTCGGGCGTCGAGATCCTGTCGCAGGGTATGTGCGTCGCCGATGCGGAGGACTGTCCGGAAGATCTCGAACCGGTTTGCGGCGAAGACGGCAACACCTATAGCAACATATGTTTTGCCAGCGCCGCCGGGACTCAGGTAGCAACGCTTGGCGCCTGTGCGGACGGCGGTTGTCCGGACGAATACGATCCGGTGTGCGGTGCGAACGCGCAGACGTATCGCAATCGTTGCGAAGCGGAGCTCGCGAGAATTCCCATACAACGCAAGGGGCAGTGTGACGCGAAAAACTGCCCGAAAGTTGCAGTACCGGTCTGCGCCCCGGACGGCAAGACTTATAAAAATGCGTGCGAGGCAAACGCCGCCGGTTTCGAGACGGTTACCGAGGGGGCCTGCAACGCGAGGCCCTGCCCGCGCGTCTACGTGCCCGTTTGCGCCGCTAACGAAACAACCTACGGCAATGCTTGCATGGCGGAGCGCGCAGGAACGCGCATCGTGCACGCCGGTCTATGCGAGGCACAGGGCCGTAACTGTCCGCGAACTTACCAGCCAGTGTGCGGCCTCGACGGTAATACCTACGAAAACGACTGCAGGCTGCGCAACGCGGGAGTAACGCTGGCATATGCGGGTGCCTGCCTGGGCGATTAGGGACATTCCTGTTTTTCCCAATCGTCGTGAGAACCTGCGGGAAATGGGGACATTCTTGTTTTTCTTTGGGGGGAAATGGGGACATTCTTGTTTTTCGCCACCAGCGCGAGAACCTGCCTGCCGAATCTCAAAGAAAAACAAGAATGTCCCCATTTCCCCGCCCATTTCTCAAAGAAAAACAGGAATGTCCCTTAATCAATACCGCCCATGAGTTTTTTGACCGGCTTCGAGATGAGCAACATCAGCAGCCCGGAGCCGCCGATGACCAGGACGATCTGCAGATACTGACCGGGGAACGCTCCGAGGTTATTGGCGTCGAAATCGCCCGCGATCTGGCCGGCAATGAGATTGCCGAGTGCCGCGCCGACGAACCAGATGCCCATCATTTGCCCCACGTACCCCTTGGGAGCCAGTTTTGTCGTTGCCGAAAGCCCGACGGGGGAAATGGCGAGCTCACCGAAGGTATGGAAAAGGTAGGTCAGAATCAGCCAGGTCGGCATTGCCTTATCGCCGCTCGCAACGATCATCGAGGCGAAAATCATCATCGCGAACCCGATGGCGAGGAGGATCAGGCCGAGCCCGAACTTGACTGGCGTCGACGGATTCAGGTTGCGTGCGCCGAGCCGGACCCACAGTGCGGCAAAAACCGGTGCAAAAAGTACGATGAAGACCGAGTTGACGGACTGGAACCAGCTCGAAGGAATCGAAAACCACGAATAGTCGAGATGTGTGTATCGATCGGCGAACAGGTTGAGAGAGCTGCCGGCCTGTTCGAATCCGGACCAGAACATGGAGATGCCGAGGAACAACACGATGATGACCACGACTCGTTTCTTGTCGACCGTGCTCAGCTTGCCGAAAATGAAAATGTTGGCGAAGTAAAGCGCAACCGCGCCGAGAATGACCCAGGTGGCCATCTCGGAGATTTTTACCGGGTTTAGGTCAATCGAACCTCGCATGCTGGCTATCACGAAGTACGCCAGCGCTGCCATGCAGATGGCGATCCCGGTCCATGCCTTTTTTCGATACGCCGCATCTTTGGCGGCGTCGCCACTGCCAACGGGATATAGCCCGGCGTCACCCAGGTAATGGCGGGTCAGCCAGAACTGAACGACGCCGAACAACATGCCGACGCCCGCGGCGCCGAAACCCCAGTGCCAGCCGTAGTTTTCACTCTGGCCAAGGCCGCCGACGATAAGCGGGCCGATCAGGGCGCCGAGATTGATCCCCATGTAGAAGATCGTGAAACCGCTGTCACGGCGGGCATCGCCGACCGGATACAGCGACCCGACGATCGTGCTGACGTTTGGCTTCAGCAGCCCCGTGCCCAGTATCACCAGTAGCAGACCAAGGAAGAACGCATTGATATCGGGTATCGCCAGCACGAAATGCCCGCTCATGATAACGAGGCCACCAACGAGCACGGAACGCTGAGCGCCCAGAAGACGATCGGCGATCCAGCCACCTGGCAATGCAACGAGATAAACCGCGCCAGTGTAGATTCCGTAGATTGCTGTCGCCGTCGTGTCGTCAAGTGCGAGGCCGCCCTTCGCGATCTGGTCGACCATGAAGAGGATCAAGATCGCGCGCATGCCGTAGTAGCTGAGACGCTCCCACATTTCTGTAAAGAAGAGTGTCGCCAGTCCGCGAGGGTGTCCCAGCATTTCGCGGCCGACAGCCCCGTCGGCGGTAATGTCCGTCATCGTTGATCTACCTTGTTATTCGTTGATGTTTTTATTCTACCGTTTGCGCGTCTTGTTCGGGTTCTTCCCGCTTGACGACAAAAACGCGCGACATGAAGATCCCGAGCTCATACAGCAAGTAGACTGGTACTGCCAGCAGCGTCTGGCTGATTACGTCGGGCGGCGTCAGGAACATACCGACGACGAACGCCATCAAGAAGACGTACGGCCTTGCTTTACCCAGCTTTTGCGGTGTGGTCAGGCCGGTCCAGACGACGAGTACCGTTGCAATCGGTACCTCGAACGCGAGGCCGAATGCAAAAACGATCGTTGTAATGAAATCCAGGAACTGCGAGATGTCGGTCATCACCTCGACGCCTTCCGGTGCAACCTTGGTGAAAAAGTTGAACATCAACGGAAACACGACGAAAAACGCGAACGCGATACCGAGGTAGAAAAGCAGGATGCTGGACGCCAACAGCGGAATCGCAAAACGCTTTTCTTTCCTGTAGAGGCCCGGGGCAACGAACGCCCAGATCTGGTAGAGCACCACCGGCATGGCAATGAAAAGCGCCACGAAGAACGTCATCTTGAACGGCGTCAATAACGGCGAGGCAACCTGGGTGGCGATCATCGCCTGTCCCGGCAAGACTTCGCGCAACGGTTCCGAGACCATGGAAAATATCTGGCGGGAGAACGGCAACAAGCCGATGAAAACAATTACGACCGCTCCGGCAATCTTCAATAACCGGCTGCGCAGTTCCACGAGGTGCGACAGAAGCGTGCCTTCTTCGAGTGGCTCATCCCCGTCGGGCTCAGCGGTATCGTTGCTGGAATCGCTGCTCACGCGGGCTTTTCTTTCGCAGAACTGTCGGTCACGACGGTCTCGGCCTCGGCGCCCTCCGTGGCAATAACCGCCTCGCTTCTCGGCAGCACGTCGGTTTCGCGGAAGCGTTCGTCGTCTGCCGGCATGACATCGGTCTCGGAGAAATCCGGGTAGTCCTTGTCATCGTCAACACCGGTGCCATCGCTTTCATCGTCGTGTGCCGGCGAATAGGTGTCGTCATTATCGTTTCGCGAAACGTATTCCGGCTGCGTGAAAGACGGCTTGCTCTTGTCGGCATCCGGCTTGATCTTGAGATCACTTCCAAAATCGATCTCTTCCTCGAGCTGGCGCCGCATCACTCGCGTCATGCGGCGGGCCTGGCCAAGCCAGCTGCCCAGCTGGTTGGCGACGCGCGGCAGCCGCTCCGGGCCCAGTACGATGAGCCCGATCAGGAAAAGAATGATCAGCTCCCAGAAGCCGATGCCGGACACAGGACGCTTACCGGCTAGCCGCGATTTTCTTTGCTGGGCTCTTCGGCGGGCGTGTTGTCAAAGTCTGCATCCTTCGACTGGTCGCCGATCTGCTCAGCCGGTTCTTTTTCCGCGTCGTTGACGGCGGAGCGGAATCCCTTTACCGCGCTGCCCAGGTCCGAACCCAGAGTCCGCAATCGCTTGGTGCCGAAAATGGCCAGCACGATAACCAGGACGATCAACAGCTGGACCGCGCTGATATTGGATAACATCCGATTTACTCCTGGGGTCAGAGCCCCTTCCATTCACTTTTGCAATGATACCCCGCATTCGCGGGCTTGAAACGGTACTGAGGTCACACGCCGATGACAAGCGACAGAATTATGACGTCAGCCAGAACGTCACTGGCCCGTCGTTGATCAACGCAACCTGCATATTGGCGCCAAACTCACCACTTTCGACCATATCGACACGCTTTTTGCACAAATCGAGCAGTTTTTCGAAGTATTCCTGCCCTTTTTCGGGCGCAGCGGCCCGCGTGAAGCTCGCGCGCGTGCCCTTTTTCGTGTCGGCGGCCAGGGTAAATTGCGGCACCAGCAGCAAGCCCAGGCTCTCGTCCTCGAGGCTGCGATTCATGCGCCCCTCTGCATCCGCAAACACCCGGTAAGTCGTTATTCGCTCAGCCAATCGGGCGACGTTCGCGGGCTGGTCGTCGCGCTGCACGGCCACCAGGACCAGCAGGCCACGGCCGATCTCGCCAATCGTTCGGCCGTCCACCGCCACGCTGGCTTCGGTCACTCGCTGTAACAGGCCAATCATGCGTTTCGTCAGCTCCGGCGATACCAATTTGTCCGCCCATCATGCAATAACTGGGGCTTCGGCGGCAGCCCGCTCATGGCAATCTGCAGGAACGGGCAGGTGGACCCGCCGCCGGAGCAGGGAACGCGCCGGTGCCGACGGCTGCCCGACCCAGGGATGGGTGGTCCCGGTCTCCGGACCGGGGCCTCTGTTTGGTCCGAAAAGAGCGTGATATTCCACTAGAGGACAAAAAGTCGCGATGAAATAAATATTAATTTCCACAAACATAGAAAAAATATAAATGTGGAATTATTGGATTATTTTATGCGAATTGGTGTATAAATGTGGGATAATATTTCATCCGCCGTAGGAGCGGCGCCCCCGCCGCGACCACCAGCACAGCTCTCAGTCGCGGCGACGGCGCCGCTCCTGCATCAGGGTCACCTTACGGCGGTTGCAGTCTGGTGCCCTGTCTCTAAACTAGCCCGGTCCGAAACTGGCGGGAAATCCATGAAACGACGCGAATTTGTATCCGGCCTCGGGCTGGCGGCGGGCCTCAGTGCCTGCGGCAGTCCCGATTCGACCGGCCAGGCAGGCAGCGAGCGGTCGCAGGAGACCTTCCGCTGGAATATGGTCACTTCCTGGCCGCCGGGTCTGCCGGGCACCGGCGTAGGCGCGCAGAAGGTGGCGCGCCGGATCGAGGCAGCGTCGAACGGTCGGCTCCGGATCAAGGTTTACGCCGGTGGCGAGCTGGTGCCGGCGCTTGAAGTCTTCGATGCGGTGCGGTCGGGAACGGCGCAGATGGGTCACGACGCGTCCTACTACCATCGCGGCAAAGTTGCCGCGGCGCAGTACTTCACCTGTATCCCGTTCGGGCTCAATGCGCAGGAAATGAATGCATGGATGTACTGGGGCGGCGGCCTGGAGCTGTGGCAGGAACTGTTCGCACCGTTCGGCATCGTGCCGTTCCCGGTCGGCAACACCGGGGTGCAGATGGCCGGCTGGTTCAACAAGGAGATCATTTCGGTCGACGATCTCGCCGGCCTGAAGATTCGCATGCCGGGTCTCGGCGGTGAAGTCATGCAGCGCGCTGGCGCGGTGCAGGTGACCGTTCCCGGTTCCGAGATTTTCACGTCGCTGCAATCCGGCGCAATCGATGCGGCAGAATGGATTGGCCCTTACAACGATGTATCGCTCGGCCTGCACAAGGCGGCACAGTACTACTACTATCCCGGCTGGCACGAACCAGGCCCCGTGATCGAGTGCCTCGTCAACAAGAGTGCCTGGGAATCCTTGCCGGCCGATTTGCAGCAGATCGTGAAGCTGGCCTGCCAGGCGGGCGTCGTCGACATGCAGGCGGAGTACGACTGGGGCAATGCACAGGCATTGAAGCAATTGCAGGACGATCCCAACGTCGACATCCGGCCGCTGCCAAAAGATGTGCTGGACACGTTACGCGCTTTTTCGCGCGAAGCGGTGAATGAGATGTCAGTCAACGACGAGTTCGCTGCGCGCTTGCAGGCATCCTTCGATGCCTTCCAGGAACTGTCGTCCGTGAACCAGTCGGTTGGCGAGACGGCCTACATCAACTACCGCGTCGGTCTTTGCAGCTGACCAGGGACTGACCCGGGTTACTCTGGCGCTTCGCCGAAAATGATGGCGGCCGGTGCCAGCAGCATCGCGAAGACGCCGAAGAGAAGAAGAACGCAGTGCGCACGCGTGCGTCCCGGAGCATCGTCCAGAGATTTTTCAGTGTTGTCTTTTTCGTTTCTCCGCGTCATCGTCAGCAGAGATTATGGCCCGTAAATTTTCGCCGGCAACCAGGTGGCAATCTCCGGAAATGCAGCGAGTATCAGCAACGCCAGCAGTTGTATACCGACGAACGGTATGACGCCGCGATAAATCTGACCGGTCGACACCGAGTCCGGGGCGACGCCACGCAGGTAAAACAGTGCGAAACCGAACGGCGGCGTGAGGAACGAGGTCTGCAGGTTGATGGCGATCATGATGCCCAGCCAGACCGGGTCGAGACCCATCGCCAGCAGCACCGGCCCGACGATGGGCACGACGACGAACGTTATTTCAATGAAATCGAGAACGAATCCGAGCAGAAACATCACCAGCATCACCACCATCACCGCGCCAACGACGCCGCCCGGCAGCGACTCGAGCACTGCGCGTACGCCGTCGTCGCCACCGTAGCCGCGAAACACGAGCGAAAAGATCGACGCGCCAATCAGGATCAGAAACACCATGCTGCTGATGCGCAGCGTGCCGCGCATGATTTCCTGGAGCCGCCGTAAGTTCAGCGCGCGACGCTGCAACGCAATGAGCAGCGCCCCCATGGCACCGACGCCGGCAGCTTCGGTCGGTGTTGCGAAGCCGCCCAGGATCGAACCGAGCACCGCGAGAATCAGCGCCAGCGGCGGGATGAGGGCGTTCAGCAATCGGCCGACGGACACACGTTCGTCGGGCGAGCGCTCGTGAGCCGGCATTGCGGCGGGCCTGAATGCAGCGACAATCAACAGGTAAAGGACGTAAAGGCCGACCAGCATCAGGCCGGGCAACAACGCCCCGGCGAACAGATCACCCACCGATACGGTTTTCGGCGAAAAGTTACCCTGGGCCAGCTGCGCCTGCTGGTAGGCCGATGACATGACGTCACCAAGCATGACGAGGATGATGGACGGCGGGATGATCTGGCCGAGCGTGCCCGAGGCACAGATCGTGCCGGTCGCGATTTCCGTCGAGTAGCCACGCTTCAGCATCGTTGGCAACGACAGCAAACCCATGGTCACCACGGTCGCGCCGACGATGCCGGTGCTTGCCGCGAGCAACATGCCGACGACCGTTACGGAAATCCCGAGGCCGCCGCGCAGGCGGCCGAACAGGGAGCTGAGCGTATCGAGCAGGTCCTCCGCGATCTTCGCCCGCTCGAGAGTAATACCCATGAAAACGAATAGCGGCACTGCAACGAGCGTTTCGTTGGTCATGATGCCGAATACGCGGCTCGGCAACCCGGAAAGAAACGCACCCTCGAACCCGCCGCCCACCACACCGAACAATGCGAAAATCAACGCCGTGCCGCCGAGTGAAAAGGCGACCGGAAAACCCGCGAGCAGCAGCACTATGACCGCCAGGAAAAGGAGAAACGCGACCCACTCCATCGTCACTGGTTCCTGAATGTGCGAACCGAACCCAGCAGCAGGGAAACGCCTTGCAGCGCGACGGTAAGCGGCATCAGCAGCAAGATCGATTTCAGCAACGGTATGAATGGGTAGGGCAACCCTCCCGCGTCCCGCGATACCTCCTGGTCGGTCCAGGACGCGCTAACGTAGCTCCAGGACTCGAAAAACAGGAAGCCGCAAACGGGAAAAATGAATATGACGACGCCGATTGCATTGACCAGGGCCTGGCGGCGTGCGGGCATGCTGCGATAGAAAACATCGACGCGCACGTGTTCTTCGCGCTGCAGTGTGTAGGCTGCACCGAGCATGAAGACGCTGGCGTGCATCCAGGTCACCGACTCCTGCAGCCAGATCACGCCGATGTCGAAGGCATAGCGCAATACGACGATGACAAAGGTCATCAGTACCATTGCCAGCGTAAGCCAGGCGGTAGCCCGTCCCAGTGCGACGCTGAAAGAGTCGATTCGTGACGCGGCTGTTACGCTTGACATCAGCGCCGCCAGAACGTCGGCGTTATGAGTACCAGCAGCGTGAATATCTCGAGCCGGCCCATCAGCATTCCGACGACTGCCAGCCATTTAGCCGAATCGGAGACCGACATAAAGCCGGTGGCGACATCGCCGAGCCCTGGCCCGAGATTGTTGAGCGTTGCCGCAGTCGCGGAAAACGCGGTGACCTGGTCCATACCCGTACTGAGCATCCCCAGCATGAGAAAGCCGAATACGACGATGTAAATTGAGAAAAATCCCCACACGGCATCGACGACGCGAATGGGCACCGCGCCGTGCCCGAGTTTTACCGGGATCTCGGCACTCGGGTGCACCAGGCGGGTAATTTCGCGTACACCCTGTTTGAAAACGAGCAGGCAGCGAATGACCTTGATGCCACCTGCCGTCGATCCCGCGCATCCGCCGATAAAGCTCGCGAAAATCAGCAGGACGGGCAGCGCGCCGGGCCAGGTCGCGTAGTTTGCCGTCGTAAAACCGGTTGTTGTCGCAATAGAGACGGCCTGGAACACCCCGTTGATAAACGCATCGCCGGTAGTTCGGTAGGTGCCGAACGCCATCAGGCTGACGGTAATGACCAGCGCCAGCACGGCCAGCAGGCCACAGTAGGTTCGGAACTCCGGATCCTGGTTGTAATGACCTACCGACACGTTGCGCCACGCAAAGAAGTGCAGCGAGAAATTGATTCCGGCAAGGAACATGAACACGATCGCGACGAGGTCGATGGCAGTGCTGTTGAAGTAGCCGACGCTAAGGTCGTGCGTCGAAAATCCACCGATCGCCACGGTCGAAAATGCGTGGCACAGTGCATCGAATGGCCCCATGCCCGCAAACCAGTAACCCAGGCCGCACAGGATCGTAAACCCGAGGTAGACGTACCATAGCGCCTTCGCCGTCTCGGTAATGCGCGGTGTCAACTTGGTGTCTTTCACCGGGCCCGGTGTTTCCGCGCGATAAAGCTGCATGCCTCCGATGCCCAGCATCGGCAATACGGCGACGGCCAAAACGATAATACCCATTCCACCGAGCCACTGCAGCTGCTGGCGGTAATAGAGAATCGAGCGTGGCAACAGGTCCAGGCCGGTGAGAATCGTTGCGCCCGTGGTCGTCAGGCCGGACATCGATTCGAATATTGCATCGGTCAGCGTGATTTCCGGACTTTCCGCGAGGTAAAGCGGCGCGGCGCCGAAGGTGCCAAGCACAGTCCAGAAAGACGCGACGACGAGAAAGCCATCGCGCAATCGCAGGTCCTTGCGCGAATTGCGAACCGGCAACCAGATAATGCAACCGGCCAGGAGCGTCAGGCCGAAGCTTTCCAGGAAGTGCAACCACGAGCCGTCTTTGTAAATGATGCTCACCAGCACAGGCGGCAGCATCGTAAGGCTGAACATCATCAGCAACAAACCGAGAATGCGCTGTACTGTGGTCCAGTTCATCCGCCTTCCACTGTTCTGTTGCCGATTCCGTCTGTCCGATCAGATAAAAGACACGCCAACCTGAAACAGGTTTTCGAGTTTCTCGATCTTGCGACGGTCCGTCATGAACATGATGACATGGTCGTCGGTTTCGACCATGGAGTCATGGTGCGCGATGATGACCTGGTCGCCGCGTACCAGTGCGATGATGTTGGTGCCGCGCGGCAGGTCGATATCCTCGATCTTGCGGCCGACTACCTTGGAGTCGTTTTCCGAACCATGCGCGATCGCCTCCATTGCCTCGGCGGCGCCACGACGAAGGGAGTGCACCTTGACGACATCGCCGCGACGCACGTGCGCGAGCAGGGAACCGATCGTGACCTGTTGAGGCGAGATCGCGATGTCGATGCTGCCGGACTCCACGAGTTCCGCGTACGACGGCCGATTGATCAATGCCATCACCTTGTTGGCGCCAAGTCGCTTCGCGAGCATCGCCGACAATATATTGGCTTCCTCAGCGTTGGTGAGCGCGCAGAATACATCGGCGTTGTCGATATTTTCTTCCAGCAGCAGCTCTTCGTCGGCCGCGTCACCAACCAGCACGATGGCCTTGTTGAGGCGTTCCGATATGGTCTTGGCTCGCTCCGGGTTGCGCTCGATGATCTTGACCTGGTTGGTTTGCTCGAGAGCAAGCGCAAGTCGCACGCCGATGTTGCCGCCGCCGGCGATTACAACCCGCCGGACCGGGTCTTCCAGCTTGCGCATCTCGCTCAGGAATACACGAATGTCCTGGCGCGCCGCGATGAAGAAGACCTCGTCGCCCTCTTCGATCGTGGTGTCGCCATCCGGTAGCAAAGCCTTGCCGCCGCGGTAGATTGCCGCGATGCGGCCCTCGGTATTCGGGATGTGTTCTTTCAACGCGGATATTTTTTGCCCCACCAGCAATCCGTCGCGGTCGACACGTGCACCGACCAGCCGTACGCGCCCGTTGGCGAACTCGAGTACCTGTAGCGAACCCGGGTAGAGGATCAGCTGTTCGATGTATTCGCAAACGAGCTGCTCCGGGCTGATGCGCACGTCAACCGGAATCGCGTCCTGCATGAACAGCTTTTTGGCACCCATATACTCGGCGGAGCGAATGCGCGCGATCTTCGTCGGGGTGTGGTACAGCGTGTATGCGACCTGGCAAGCGACCATGTTGGTTTCGTCGGTATTGGTCAGCGCCACGATGATGTCCGCATCGTTTGCGCCGGCACGTTCAAGTACTTCCGGGTAGGCGGCATGTCCGACAACGGTGCGAATATCGAGCCTGTCCTGCAGCTCGCGCAGAACCTCGGGGCGCATGTCGACGACGGTGACTTCGTTAGCCTCTTCACGTGACAGATGGTAGGCAGCCGATGAACCGACCTGCCCCGCACCCAGTATTAGTATTTTCATGTTGTTGCCAAGGCTCTGGTTTGCGTCACCGCGGGCGCTATCTTACATCAAGTCGAGATTGGCATAGCTCAATACGAGCCATTTTGTGCCGGAGCTCTCGAAATTCACCTCGACCCGGGCATGCGCACCCTGTCCTTCGCAATTGAGGATGACGCCTTCCCCGAACTTCTGGTGCCGCACGCGCTGACCGAGGTGGACACCCGCTTCGGTACCGTTCGACGGCAGCGATGACGAGCGAGACGAGCGGCGCGGTTGAACCGGCCGGGAAACCTGCACCCGCGGACGGATCTCCTCGACGTAATCCGCCGGTATCTCGGCAATGAAGCGCGACGGTGGCGAAAGCCGGTCCATACCGTGCAGACGTCGCTGTTCTGCATAACTGATATACAAGGTCTGTTTCGCGCGCGTGATGCCGACATAGCAAAGCCGGCGTTCTTCTTCCAGGCCGTTCGCATCCGCTACGGAGCGTTGATGCGGGAAAAGTCCGTCTTCCATTCCGCACAAAAACACCAGCGGAAACTCGAGACCCTTGGCCGAATGCATGGTCATGAGTTGCACACAGTCTTCCCAGGCATCGGCCTGGCCTTCGCCCGATTCCAGGGCAGCGTGTGCAAGAAAAGCATCGAGCGGCGACATTTCGTCGGCTGGGTCCCCTTCGAAGCTGCGCGCCGCAGACACCAGTTCCTCGAGGTTCTCGATACGGGTTGCGCCCTGTTCGCCTTTCTCCTTGCGGAATAGATCGATGAGGCCGCTCATCTGGATGACGTGGTCGACTTTCTCGTGCAGGTCGAGATTCTCCGTGTCGCGTGCTGCGCGTTCGATGAGATTCAGGAACGCGACGACCGACGCGGATGCCCGCCCGCTGAGCCCGTCGCTCGCAACCGCGCCGGCAGCGCGCCACAGTGAGCAGCTATTGGCTCGCGCGTAGTCGCGCATGGCTTCGACGGTGCGAGCGCCGATGCCGCGCGTCGGTTTGTTGACGACGCGTTCGAACGCGTTGTCGTCGTCCCGATTGGAGGTCAGCCGCAGGTAGGCGAGTGCATCCTTGATTTCCGCGCGCTCGAAAAACCGCAGGCCGCCGTAAACGCGGTAGGGCAAGCCGGCGTTGATGAGGCCCTCCTCCAGCACGCGCGATTGAGCATTGGAGCGGTAAAGCACGGCGGCGTCGGCGCGGGCGTTGCCCTGATCGCTCCAGTCACGCAATCGGCCGACGATGAAATCGGCTTCGTCACGCTCGTTGTAGGCTGAATACACCCGAATCGGCTCGCCTTCGGCACCTTCGGTCCACAGGTTTTTACCCATTCGGGAGCCGTTGTTGGCGATGACCGCATTGGCCGCATTCAGGATCGTCGCCGTCGATCGATAGTTCTGCTCGAGCTTGACCACGCCGGCCGACGGAAAGTCTTTCTGAAACCTGTATATGTGTTCGACACGTGCGCCGCGCCAGCGATAGATTGACTGGTCGTCATCGCCGACGACAAAAGGCACGCCTTGCTCGCCGGCCAGCAGACGCAGCCACGCATATTGAATAGCGTTGGTGTCCTGGAATTCGTCGACCAGCAAATGGCGAAAGCGCCGCTGGTAATGTGCCAGGATGTCGGGGTTGTCGCGCCATAGCTCGTGTGCGCGCAACAGCAGCTCGGCGAAGTCCACGAGGCCGCCGCGGTCGCAGGTCTCCTGGTAGGTCTGGTAGAGCGAGATGAACTGGCGGCGATTGGGGTCGCCCTCGTCGTGCAGGTGCTGCGGCCGCAGCCCCTCGTCCTTCTGCGCGTTGATGAAGTACTGGATCTCGCGCGGCACCCAGCGGCTGTCATCCACCTCCAGGCTGCGCAACATTCGCTTGATGATGCGTTGCTGGTCGTCCGAATCGATGATCTGGAAATTCTGCGGGAGTTTCGCATCCTGCCAGTGGCGTCGCAGCAGCCGGTGCGCGAGGCCGTGGAACGTACCGATCCACAGGTGCCTGACCGGCATCTCCAGCAAGCTCTCGATGCGGCCGCGCATCTCCGCCGCCGCCTTGTTGGTGAAGGTCACCGCGAGGAGTCCCTGCGGCGGCACGCCTTCGACGTCGATCAGCCAGGCCGCGCGGTGCGTCAGCACCCGGGTCTTGCCGCTTCCCGCACCGGCGATAACGAGCAACGGCTCCAGCGGCGCCGTGACGGCCTGGCGCTGGGCGTCGTTCAGGTCCTGCAGAATCGGGGTGACGTCCATGACAATACGGTCGCTCAATCGAGCGGCGCAGTCTAGCAAGTTTTGCCCCGGTTAGGCGGCTGCGTCCGGATCGGGCCCTGACCGCCGAAGAAGCTTTTGTTCGACCTGCGCCCTCGTACCGAAATTCTTTGTCTGTAGGAGCGCCGCCCCCGGCGCGACAACCCAACATCGGACTGCAAAAGACCTCTTAAAGGAGCGACGTCCTCGCCGCGACCATCAACATGCGCCACAGTCGCGGCGAGGGCGCCGCTCCTACAGGTCAGGATCCGGGGCGCGCTCCTACAGATCCCAGCGCAGGGCCAGGAACATCGTGTTGCGGTCGTAGGCGATGCGGGCGTCGTTGGATTCGACCAGCTCCAGGCGGTACTGGCCGACGATCGTAAAGCTTTCGGAAATGCGATAACTCAACTCGGCGCTGCCGAAACCGCGTTCAAGTGTCTTGCGGCTTGCGGCCGGATTATGAAACGCGAACGCGTTTTCGTAATCGTAGAGGCGGTACTCGACGTCCGCGTCGAATTCGAAGCGATTGCCGAGATCGACATGCAATTCCGTACTGAATGCATTCATCAAGTAGTTGTTGTAGCCGAGGTACATGTCCTCGCGCGAGCGGTACTTGTAGTTCATGCCGAACCAGAAGCCGTCGAACACGCGTTGGCGCGCCGTGAGTCCTAGCTCGAAATAGTTGTATTCGACGCCCGGGTTGTTCACTGGCTGAGTGCCGTCCAACTCGAATGACGGTCGATCGCCGAACTTGCGGTGGTAGCCCTCCGCGGTGAATCGCAGCAGGCTGGTCTCGGAAACGCGGTATTGCAGGTTCAGGCCGCCCAGCAGGAAGGTGTGGTCATACTCGGGAACGACCTGAGTGTTCTCGTAGTTCCACAACTGCCCTTTGATTCTGAAACCGAACGAGAATCGACCGAGTTTCTGGCGAAACGAGAATTCCGGGCCATAGCGCAGGTAATTAAAGCGGTCGGTGATGTCCGTTCCCTGGAACGTTCGAATTTCTCCGTCGTCACGACTGTAGTAAACCTCGTCGTGATGCGCGATCGTGAACGCACTGTAGACCTGGCGCCGGCGATTCTCGGTCTTCCTGTCGTAGTTGCTGCCGATGGCCAGCTCGTGCACGTATTCCGTGCCGTTCTCCAGTACTTCGTCGGGAAAGTAGCGGCCCGCCAGTCGATAACCCGCGAAGAACGATTCGTGGTCGAAACTGTTGACGACATACTTCGCGCCAAGCTTGACGGGCACGTACATCCCTGACTGTACTTCCGGCGTGACCAGCGGCAGCGCCGGATCCGACTGGTCCACATACGGCTCGGACGGTGCACGAAATATGTTGGAATCGTTGCCGGCGCCGACGCGTGCATTGAACAGGAACGCGCCGATCTTGCGCTCCTGCTCGCGCTGCTCGGCCCTTGCAACGACGGTATTAACCTGAACCGGCTCAGTGCGAATTTCCGCGATTGCCCGGATCGCGAGCTTGCGGATCTTGCGGTCCTGTTGCTGGTCGCGCGCCTTGCGTAACCAGTGCAGTGCATCGCCCATTTCGCCCATCTTCCAGGCGTTGAGGCCGAGATTGTAATGTGAGATCACTTCAAGGCGTGCCGAGCGGCTTGCCTTTCTGAGGCTGTCGCGTGCCCGGAGGTGCTGCCCGGCGCGATAATGTGCCACACCCATGTTGTAGTGCAGCAGCGGCGACTCGAGGCCGGCATCGGCAGCCTGTCGATAGCGCAGCAGGGCGGCCCAGTACAGGTCGTCCTTGAACAGCCGATTACCGTCAGCGAACAGCTCCTGGGCCGAAGCCGCCAGCGCCGTCGTCGGCGCGGCAAGAACCAGGGTAGCTACTACTGCAGACAGCGCTTTACTCATATAGCCCAGCGTTTTGAGTGAAACGTCGATCACAGTGCTCCTGCGGAATCCGATCCGCACGAATTCCCGAAATTACCGGAATCGGCGGGAATCGCACGAAGTGCGTGCCAAAACTATGACGTGGTGCAAAAAAATCCCCCGAATCGCGGTCGAAACAGGGGATTTGAGGAGGGGCCGGGCCACTCCGTCAGCCCGGCTCAAGATGCTCATTGCTGTCAGATTTCGTCGTCCGAACCGGGCTCGTCGTCATCCTGGTCGTCGTCGTCGGAATCCATGTCGTCCGACTCATCGTCGCCGAGATCGTCATCCATCTCGTCGTCGGCGCCATCGTCTTCGATTTCATCGTCGCCTTCCATGTCGTCGTCCATTTCGTCGTCATGGTCTTCGTCTTCAATCTCGTCTTCTTCGCGCTCGCCATCGTCGTCGACGTCTTCGCCGTCCTCGAAGTCGCCTTCGTCTTCGAGGTCTTCGTCACTTTCTTCCTCGAAATCCTCGTCGTTCTCGAACGCGTCACCTTCTTCGGCGTCATCACCGAACGGAAGATCGGAATCTGCGTCGACCTCGTCGATCGGCTCCATTGAACCGCCTTCCTCGTCGTCGGTTTCCTCGTCGCGGAAGGCATCGTCGCCCATGACGTCACCGTCTTCGCGCTCGTCTTCCTCGTCGAAGTCGTCGTTGTCCGGCCCTCGCATCGTCGTGACGTCGCCGTCGATTTCGGACAGATCGTCGATGACATCCATGGTCACCTCCAGATCGTCCATCGCCGCGGAGGTCGCCGGGAACAGCGCGAAGCAGGTCAGTGCTACGGTCGTCATCAAAAGTTTCAGCTGGCTCATGTCTCTATACTCCCTGAGTTTCGCCGCAGCGGCGGCGACTCCCTAAATTACGGTTACCTGCAGCCGGAAGCTGCGGTCGTCATCCTCGTGCCGGAGGGTTGCAAGCAGCACCCCACCGCGCGGCATGGTGGCAATCAGTTTGAGTGGCAGGACGTTCTTGCCCCTGGTCAGGCTTGTCATCCAGGTCACCTCGCGCTGACCGCGGAAGCCGGCCAGCTCGAGTCCATCCGGCAAGTTCACGGTCAGCGTCGCCCCGTCAAGATCCTCGGCGGATGAGAATACGAGGTTGATCGTGCGCGGCTCTTCGAGTGCCATCGTCACCTGCGGAATACCGCCCGGTTGAGCCAGCTCCGGCGACTGCAGCAACACGCCGCCGAGCAGCCACATGACCAGTCCGGCAGCGATCGCGCCGCCGAATCCGGTCATTACCCAGCGATTGCGTTGCTTGCGCGCGCCCTGGTGGGCGGCACGTATCAGCGCACGATCGAAGAATCCTTCGTCAGCTTGTGGCGCGTTTTCACGGCCGTAGCGCTTCAACAGACTTTGCAGCTGCATCGCATGGTCGACCCGCAACCGGCAGTCGGCGCAAGCTGCAAGATGCGCAACCAGCGCTGTGCCGGTTTCGTCATCGAGACCGCCATCGAGGTGGTCATCAAGGTGCTTGTCGAGTTCGCTGCAATTCATGTCATTTCTTCCTGCTACCCGGTAACACGATCAGCGGCCGTCAAAGGTTCCATCCGCCGCCAGAATTTCCCGCAGACGCGCCCGCGCCCGGTGCAGCCGGGATTTGACGGTGCCCAGCGGAACCCCGGTAACTTCATGAATTTCTTCCAGTTTATAACCCTCGACGTCGTGCATCAGCACGATCAGCCGGTGTTCGTCGCTGAGCGTGGCCAGCGCCTGGTCCAGCCGCGTTATGTCATCCAGCCGCTCGCCCGCCGCCTGCGGCGTGCCGTCGCCCGGCAGCCTGTCGATGGCCTGCTGCGGCAACTCGCTCTCGGACACCATGACGAGTCGCTGCCGTGCGTAGCGGCGGTGGTTGTCGACGAAGTGGTTGTACAGGACACGGGATAACCAGCTGGCGTGATGGTCGATGCCGACCAGTTCGTCCAGGCGTGCGAATGCCTTGACCAGCACGTCCTGGAACAGGTCCTCCGCTTCCGCCTTGCTGCCGGTGAGGCGATAGGCAAGCCGGTACAGTCGTTCCATGTGCGGCCGCAGGAGCTTTTCGAAAGTTTCCTGCTCGCCAGGTTGCATGGCCCGGCAGTGTAGACCTGCCGACACGCAGTACAAGAAGACAGCAGCAAAACTGAGACCGCCGGCACAAGGTCGGCGGGAGACCTGTGAACTGCAGGTATCAGCGGCAGCGCTGGTTCAGCGCGTACTACGCGACGATGCCCAGCCTGATCGGAAAGTAATGATCGATGAGCAATGCAGCGAACAGGATCATCAGGTAGTTGATGGAGAAGCGAAATACCCGCATGGGTAATTCGAGACCGTCGTCGCTTTTCAGGCGAATGGCGTAGTACAGAAACATGCCGCCCAGGACGACCGCCGTGACGAGATAGATCAGGCCGCTCATGCCCGACAGGTAAGGCATTATCGTGATCAGAAACAGCAGAATCGTGTACAGGAGAATAAATACACGCGTGAATTCGTTGCCGTGCGTCACCGGAAGCATCGGCACACCGGCTTTTGCGTAGTCGTCTTTTCGTGCAATCGCCAGCGCCCAGAAATGCGGCGGCGTCCAGACGAAAATAATAAGAAACAGAATCAGCGCATCGCCGTGAATCTCACCGGTAATCGCGGTCCAGCCGAGCACGGGAGGTGCAGCCCCGGCCGCTCCGCCAATAACGATGTTCTGCGGCGTCGCACGTTTGAGGTAGGCCGTGTAAATGACGGCGTAACCGATTAGCGATGCGAATGTCAGTACGGCAGTCAGTGCATTGACAAGAAACCACAAAACAAGCATCGAGGTAACGCCGAGTACACCCGCGAACGCCAGGGCATTCGATTCGGAGAGCTTGCCCTGTGGCAGGGGTCGTTGCCGGGTGCGCGCCATCTGGATGTCGATACGAGCATCCAGCACGTGATTGACAACGGCCGCCGACGATGCAGCCAGCCCGATCCCTAACGTGCCAAACACGACGGCGGCTAACGGCGGTAATCCCGGAACGGCGAGGAACATCCCCACAACGGCAGTGAAGACGATCAGCGTAACCACGCGCGGCTTGGTCAGCTCGAAATAATCCCGCCAGGCGGCAGTTTCCGGAATGCTGTTGACGCTCACGCCCGTTCCTACCCTATTCTCGACAATTCCAGCAAGTGCTTGAGGTCCTCGACCATTTCACGCGGCTCCAGCTCGGGTGAGAAATACATGACCAGATTGGTAAGCGGATCGATGAGATATATTCCCCCTGGCGCGAGTTGCGCCGGGCGCTTCCTCTCCAGCAACTCCGCCAGGCCCCTGTCTCTTGTGGTTATCAGGCCTGCATGCTGCTCTTCGATGAATACTCTATCGGGCGCCACGGGGCCGTGCAAGAAAACTCGCTGCACGCGGCTCATATCGTTCCCCAGCATCAGGCGCGACTGGCGCAGCCGGATCAGCGCGTTTTCGCAGGCGTCGTCGCAGGGGCGATCCCGGGCGTAAACCAGCAGCCAGGCGTTCTCAGCGATTTCCCCCAGCGCCGAGCCAGGCAGCGCATCGCCGAGGTTGACGATGGGCTCCAGCAACGCACCGTGGTTCGAGGTGCCGGCCGGCTTCCAGCCACCACTGCCGAAATAGAGCCAGGCCGCGACCAACAGCGGTCCGAGAAACACCAGCACGACCAGCACGAGCTGCCGCCGGCCGGAACCTGGCCGTGGTTCAGGCTGGTTCACGAGGCACCGCTCCGGGACGTTTCCTGTAGATATTCCAGTACATGATTGCGATCATCGCGACGGCCATGGCGAACCACTGGAACGCATAGCTGTAGTGCTTGAGGGATCCGGACTCGGGCGGCTCCCAGTTTCGCAGCAATCCGTCGGCCTCGCCCGGATCGAGCAGCAGGACCTGCGGCGCGACCGGTTCCTGCCACGCGGCGGCCAGGTCGTCGAGGTCGGGCCAGACGGCCCGCCGCGGCCAGCTCTCGTCGGTAAATGCGGGGCCCGGTCGTATACCGACCCGCGGCAAACCGCCAACCTTACCGCGCACCACCCGTTGTTCGCCGCTCACTCCCGGATTCGGCAGCGCGTCGCCGCTGGCATCCCGTGCCAGCCAGCCGCGATTGACCGCGATGAGTGACGGGTGATGCGTCGAACGAAATGGCGTGATGACGTAGAAACCGAGGCGGCCGTTCTGCACGATGTTATCGATGATGACCTGCTTGTCGGGCAGGTATTGCCCGGTCGCGCGAATTGCCTGAAAGCGCTCCGTCCGGCTGCTGCTCCGCAACTCTGTATATTGGTTCGCTTCGGCGAACGCTGCGTGCGTGGCGTTTTTCTCAAAGGCACGATTGAGTTGCCAGATACCCAGCGATACAAACAGGACAACGAACAGAATTCCGGCCGCGGGCGGAATCCATCGCATCAGAAATTCGTTACTGCCGATTGTTGTCGTCACGCTATACTTTGCCCATTACTGCTTGTGCGAGTGTCGAATGAAACTGGTCTTGCTGCTGATTTTGCTGGCCGTGATTGTGAGCCTGGGGTCCGGTCTGTTTTTCCTTACCCGCGATTCGCAGGGTTCGGCGCGCATGCTCACAGCGCTCAAGATAAGGGTTGCGTTGTCCGCAGCACTCATCGGCCTTCTGATTGTCGCCTATTTCATGGGCTGGATCACACCGCACAGCGTGCCGCTCTAAATCTTCCTCGATAACCGGGATCCTCCTGCCTGATTGCGTTTGGACCGCCGATCGTCCTTCTGTAGGAGCGGCGCCTTCGCCGCGACCACCGCCAAACGTCACAGTCGCGCCGGGGGCGACGCTCCTACAGATACAGGAAGTACGCTGCGGGTTGGCGAAACGCGCGCCCCGCTATATCCAGTAGACGAAGACGTACAGGCCCAGCCACACGACGTCGACGAAGTGCCAGTACCAGGCGGTTGCTTCGAATGCGAAGTGCGAAGTCGGCGAGAAATGACCTTTTAATACCCGCAGCCAGACGACGAACAGCATGATTGCGCCGATGGATACGTGCATGCCGTGAAAACCGGTCAGCATGAAGAACGTCGAACCGTAGATGCCCGATGTGAGCTTAAGGTTCATGTCCTGGTAGGCCACGATATATTCTTCCGCCTGCAGGCCCACAAATATGAAGCCGAGCAGGAAGGTCAGCCCCAGGAACGCCTTGAGCACTTTGCGATGATTCGCGATGAGTGCGTGGTGCGCGATAGTAATGGTCACGCTGCTGGTCAACAGTATTGCGGTATTGATCAACGGCAGGCCGAAGGGCTCCATCGCGATAAATTCGCCGCCCATGTTGCCGGGACCATTGGTCGGCCAGGTTGCTTCAAAGCCGTCCCACAACAGCAGGTTGGTAAAGAAATTATTGCTGCCGCCGCCAAGCCACGGCACCACCATTGACCGTGAATAGAAAAGTGCGCCGAAGAACGCGCTGAAGAACATGACCTCGGAAAATATGAACCAGAACATGCCCATGCGGAATGACATGTCGACCTGCTTGTTGTACATGTCGCCGGTGCTTTCCGCGATGACGTCATTGAACCAGCCTGCCAGCATGTAAATGATGACCAGGATACCGGCCATGAATATCCAGAACGCAGCATCCGAGCCGTTGAGCCAGGTCGATACGCCCAGCATTGTGAAGAGCAGTCCGACGGCACCCACGATCGGCCAGTGGCTCTCGTGTGGGACGTAGTACGGTCGTTCCCGGTAAGATCGGCTATCCGCGTATGACATGGTTAGTTGCTTGCTGCCAGGTTGGAGTCAAAGAAAGTATATGAAAGAGTAATCGTATCGATGTGCTCCGGAAGCTCGGGTTCGACGATAAAACGCACGAGCAACTCGCGTTCTTCGCCGGCCGCGAATTCCTGCGTCGTGAAGCAGAAGCAGTCGATTTTCTTGAAATGCTTTGCTGCCTGCTGCGGCGCGACGCTGGGAACTGCCTGTGCCGTTACCGCGCGATCGCGCAGATTGCGGGCAACGAAGCGCGCTTCGTATAGACCACCGGGATTTACCGTCATGCCATGTTGGCTGGCACGAAACTCCCACGGAGCGTACTGGTTGACTCTCGTCACGAACTCGAGATCGACGGCGCGGTTGACGACCGCGGTCTCTTCGACCGTCGCCGCACTGTCGTTTGTTTTGCCGCCGAGACCGGTGATCTCGCAGAACACGTCATAGACCGGCACAAGCAGGAAGCCGAAGCCGAACATGGCCAGGGCCAGAAGCGCAAGCCTGCCCGCCAGCGCGGCGCTGCCCGGTTCCTGCCTCTTCTCTGTTTGCCTGCCCATCAGCCTCTCGTTACACCCATCATGATGAAAGCGAGGTAAAACGCGAGCGCCACCAGCCCGAGAATAATGGCGGAATTGCGAATACGCTTCTTTCGTTCGAGCTCGGAATCGATCACGTAAATGCCTTGTCGGTAGTTACTTCAGGCGGCCGCTCGAAGGTATGGTACGGCGCCGGCGACGGCACGGTCCATTCGAGGCCTTTCGGGTTGTCCCACACTTCGCTGGTCGCCTGCGCGCCCTGCTTCCTCACCGACAACCAGATGATATAGATGAAGAGCAGCTGCGACAGGCCGAAGCCGATCGCACCGATACTGGCGACGCTGTTGAAATTCGCGAACTGCGTTGAGTAATCCGGTATTCGCCGCGGCATGCCGGCAAGACCGAGAAAATGCATCGGGAAAAACGTGACGTTGACAAAAACCGCGGACAACCAGAAGTGCAGCTTGCCGAGCTTCTCGTTGTACATGTGACCGGACCATTTTGGCAGCCAGTAGTAGACCGCCGCCTGTATCCCGAAGATTGCACCGGGCACCAGCACGTAGTGGAAGTGCGCAACGACAAAATAGCTGTCGTGGTACTGAATATCTGATGGCACGATTGCGAGCATCAGCCCGGACAGGCCACCGATCGTGAACAGGAACAGGAACGCGAGGGAAAAAAGCATCGGCGTTTCGAAAGTCATGGCACCGCGCCACATCGTCGCCGTCCAGTTGAATACCTTCACGCCGGTCGGCACGGCAATGAGCATCGTTGCGAACATAAAGAACAACTGGCCGCTGAGCGGCATGCCAACTGTGAACATATGGTGCGCCCACACGATGAAGGACAGGAAGGCGATGCTCGATGCTGCATAGACCATGGAGTCATGGCCGAACAGCGGTTTGCGCGAGAACGTGGGGATGATCTCCGACACCACCCCGAACGCCGGCAGGATCATGATGTAGACCTCCGGGTGCCCGAAAAACCAGAATATGTGCTGGAACATTACCGGGTCGCCACCACCGGCCGCCAGGAAAAAACTGGTCCCGAAGAACTGGTCCGTCAACAGCATCGTGACCGCGCCGGCAAGCACCGGCATCACGGCAATCAACAGGTACGCGGTGATCAGCCAGGTCCAGACAAACATGGGCATGCGCAGCAACAGCATGTCCGGTGCGCGCATGTTGATGATTGTGACAATGACGTTGATCGCACCCATGATGGATGACAGACCCATAAGGTGGACGGAAAAGATCAGGAACGGAAACGCGTCGCCGGTCTGCAGCACCAGCGGTGGGTACATGGTCCAGCCACTCGCAGGCGCCCCGCCCGGCATGAACAAGGTCGACAGCAAAAGGCTAAAGGCAACCGGAAGAATCCAGAACGACCAGTTGTTCATGCGCGGCAGCGCCATGTCCGGTGCGCCGATCATCAGCGGTATCATCCAGTTGGCAAGTCCGACGAACGCCGGCATCACTGCGCCGAATACCATGATCAACGCGTGCATCGTGGTCATCTGGTTGAAGAATGCCGGGTTGATGAACTGCAGCCCCGGTGAGAACAACTCGGTGCGAATGATCAGCGCCATGAAGCCGCCGATCATGAACATCGCCAGGCTGAACACGAGGTACATCGTGCCGATGTCCTTGTGGTTGGTCGCGTACAGCCAGCGCTTTATTCCCTTCGCGGGGCCGTGATCGTCGTGATGATCATGCTCGCTCATCGCGCACCTCCCGCATTCGCATACTGTGAACGATTCTCTTTCGCATTATCCAGCCAGGCCTGCCACTCATTTTCCTGTATTACCTCGACAACGATGGGCATGAATCCGTGATCCATGCCGCACAATTCGGCGCATTGCCCGCGATAGGTGCCGACAACGTCCGGTCGGAACCACGCTTCGTTGATAAAGCCCGGGATCGCGTCTTTCTTGATGGCGAAATCCGGCATCCACCATGAATGTATGACGTCGTTTGACGTTAATAAAAGGCGTATCTTCGCACCGCGTGGCACGACCAGCGGGTTGTCGACATCGAGCAGGTAGTTCTCGACACTGAACGGATCAATCCCGGAACCGAGCATACGCGCCGCGGCGCTGTCACGTGCGAGCGTGCTGTAAAACGAAAGATCTTCGCCCTGGTATTCGTAATGCCATTTCCACTGATAGCCGGTCGCGACGATCGTGAGATCCGGCTGGCGGCTGTCTTCCAGTTTTATCAGCGTTTCTGCGGCAGGAACGGCCATTATCAACAAAATGATGACCGGGATGACCGTCCAGACGACCTCCGCGGTCATGCTGTGCGAAAACTGGGCCGGTTCCGCGCCTTTCGATTTGCGGTGCGCGAATATCGAATAAATCATGGCGCCGAAGACGACGACGCCGATTGCCACGCACCAGTAAAAGACCTGCATGTGCAGGTAGTAGGTCTCCGCACTGAGTTCCGTCACGCCTCGCGGCATATTCAGGGCCCAGTCAGCAGCGGCGTTGCTTGTTGCCAGCAGGGCAAGCAAGCTCGCACAACACTTTCGCATCATTGTAAATTCTTCCAGGATGGCGCCGGGGCGCCGCAAGAGTCGCAACCGATAACAAGGGTTTAGACCGGTCGAGAGCCTGCGAAGTTTACTGAAAGGCGCCAATCCATGCAAACAAAACGGTCGATAATCGGGAGCAAAAATCGTTCTAATACAGTGGCTTGGTAACCGTCCCGGAATGTACCTGAAGTATTTTTTGTAACAGTGCGCGGTACAGTGGTTGCAGATTTGCTTCTGCAGCTGTCCGGGTGACGGTCGCGTGCCTCCGCGCCGGCTCAACGGTGGCCGCGTCGACCGATTTGATCAACCGATAAACGGAATTCGCCGTCCTGTCGTCGTGCCTGTCCACCCCACGCGTGGCCGAAGACCAGCTCGAGCTTCAGGCCGGCGCCGTCGTCCCCGGTCAGGTGCTGTAAGCGGTTCCGGAATGCCGCGAAAACCCGCCGTCCGGTCAGGCCGCGGCAACGCAATTTCAGGGAATTTCTGGCGCCACTTGCACTGAGATCCGCGAGCATCTTGTCGGCGCTCGAATAACGCAGTTGCAGTTGCTCGACGTCCAGCACGGGATCGCAAAGCCCGGCCCGAACCAGGCAATCTCCAATGTCATGCATATCGAAAAACTGGTTCACGTGCTCGTACCGGTCGACATCCGGCCAGGCCTGGCGCAACCCGGCAAAGCTGTCTGGACCGAGCGTCGAAAAAAGGAACAGACCTTCGGGGCGCAGCACTCGCGCGACCTCGGCAAGGCAGCCCGCAAGGTCGTCGATCCAGGGCAACAGCAGGTTGGCGAAGACGAGGTCCATGCTGTCATCGGCAAATGGCAGCTGGCTTGCGTCCGCCTGCACCTCCCGTACACGCGAGAAAAAGCGCCTTTGCGAACGCCCCTGGCGCAACATCCCGAGCGAAATATCGAGGCTTGCTACACTTGCGCGGCGAAATCTCGACGCGAGCTGGCGACTGCACTTTCCGGTGGCGCTACCGAGCTCCAGCACCTGCCGAACGTCAAGTTGCATTGGCAGCATGCGCTCGAACAGACCCTCGGCGGTGCGCCGATGCACAAAATCCGCGTCGTCGAACGTATGAGCGGCAGCGTCGAATCGACGTTGCACATCGGCACGCCGCAATTCGCCTGTTCTTGTCGTCGGTACCATAGCAGCTGAATAATAGGGCGAAGTGAGCGCGTAATGACAGCCACAAAGCGTCGTGTCGGGCCGGTAACGGAGCCGGATCGCGCGGCAACCAGCGTCCACGACGAAAAACAAGTCCGCAAAACTTCGCCAGCCCGACAGAAAGACGCCAGTCACGCAGCAAATACCTGCTGCACAATGAGCGCGTGAAACGAATTGCGTCCGCTTGCAAGAAGACTGTCGATCGATTACTCGATTTTGTTTGCCCGCGGCAATGCGTAATGTGCGGATTGCCGCATCCGGACGAGCCTGTTTGTCACCTGTGCCGGCCGTTTCTGCCCTTCAACAAGATCTTTTGCGAGCGCTGCGGCGCGCCGCTTGATGCGCGACAGCCGGAGGGCGTGCGATGCGCAAGCTGCCAGGCAAATCCGCCACCCTTTACGATTGCGCGCGCACCGTTTCGCTACTCGTTTCCGGTAGACAGCGCGATCAAAGCGCTGAAATTCGACGGCAAGCTCTATTATGCACCAGCGCTGGGACGCTACCTGTCGCGCGAGTTAATGCGGATGCCGCCTTATGTTGATGCGCTGGTGCCGGTGCCTTTGCATCGCGGGCGGCATGCGCGGCGCGGCTTCAACCAGGCAATCGAGCTGTGCAGACCACTCCGCCGTGCGAGCGGTCTACGGATGCTGACAGGAGTCAAACGCGTGCGGCCGACACGGCCGCAATCCGGACTGACAGCCACTGAACGACGGAAAAACCTGCGCGGTGCATTCGCCGTCCGTGGGCCGCTGCGAAGTCGCTATCCCGTCATCGTCGACGATGTGATGACCACGGGAGAAACCTGTCGCCAGCTCGCGCTGACGTTGCTGGAGCACGGCGCTGAAGAAGTTGCCGTTCTGAGTGTCGCGCGCAGCACTAGCCCGCCGCAAGCGGCGGCGATGTGAAGGTGTAGTGCAGCACAATGCCGACGAAAATGACAAGACCGATAACATGGTTATTCTGAAATGCCGCAAAACAACCCACCGGCTTGCGATCCCGTGCGAGCCACTGATGGTAAGCCATTAAAAGCGCAGCAACGCCGACCGACATGTAGTACCACAATCCGAGCTGTGCCATCTGTCCTGTAAATACGAGGGCCATCAGCATGAGAGCCTGCAGCCCGCCGATGACGAACAGGTCTGCATCGCCGAACAGGATCGCCGTTGACTTCACGCCAACCTTGATGTCGTCATCGCGATCGACCATGGCGTAAAACGTATCGTAAATGACGGCCCAGATGAGCGCGGTAACGAACACCAGCCAGGCGAGCTGCGGTGTGCTTCCGGTTTGCGCCGCAAACGCCATTGGCACCGCCCAGCCGAATGCTGCGCCGAGCACGAACTGCGGGATGGAGATATAGCGCTTGATGAACGGATAAACGATCGTGAGTGCGGCGCCGATGACGGCGAGAAGCTGGGCGGGCCGATTCAGCATAGCCGCAAGTCCGATTGCGATCAGGCCAAGGGCGATGAAAAGCGTAATCCCCTCGATGGTTGTTACCGCGCCGGACGCTATGGGCCTGAATCGCGTGCGCTCTACGTATGGATCGATATTGCGATCAACCAGGTCGTTAAGCACGCAACCGGCCGACCGCATGATGATCACGCCCAGGACGAACACGACGAACACGCCCGGATTCGGATGACCTTTTCCCGCAAGCCACAATGCCCACAACGTGGGCCACAACAACAGCCAGATGCCGATGGGTTTGTGCAGTCGCATCAGCTGCAGGTAGTTGTACAGTTGCGAGGTAAAGCCCGGAGTGTTGCGTGTCGCCGGTCGCCGCGGTGGCTCGGAGATTCGTTGCCTGTTTGCGGTGGGCTTGTTCATTGGACAATTGTTTCACACTTTTCCGTAGCGGCCACTGTCGCCGGTCCACCGGCGGATGATGGCATCCGCCAATTGTGGAGATTCGCGCCGTACCGATTCTGCCGCCAATTGCACCTTCGGCATGAGTTCGGCGTCACGAATCAGATCGGCAACGCGGTACTGGGGCAGACCGGTTTGTCGCGTTCCCAGTAACTCGCCGGGACCGCGCAGTTCGAGATCGCGCTGCGCTACCACGAAACCGTCATTTGTTTCACGCAATACCGATAGCCGACTCTTCGCATGTTCGCCAAGCGGCTGCCTGTATAACAACACGCAGTGACTCTGCACGGCGCCACGGCCAACCCGGCCGCGCAGCTGGTGCAATTGCGACAGGCCCATGCGCTCCGCATTCTCGATAATCATCAGGCTGGCGTTCGGCACGTCGACGCCGACCTCGATCACGGTTGTCGCCACGAGCACGCTGATATCGCCATCCTTGAACGAGCGCATGATCTTGTCTTTTGTCGCTGCCTTCATGCGCCCGTGCACCAGGCCCACGGTGAGTTCCGGGATCGCCTCCGTCAGCATCGCATGGGCCGCCTCGGCTGCCTGGTAGTCCAGCACATCGGACTCTTCGATCAACGGGCATACCCAGTACGCTTGCTGCCCCTCCGCGCAAGCCCGGCGCACGCGCCCGACGACTTCATCGCGACGCGTTTCCGGCAACGCTACAGTCTGCACCGGCTTGCGGCCGGGCGGTAGCTCATCGATGATCGACGTGTCGAGGTCGGCGTATGCAGCCATCGCGAGCGTCCTCGGTATCGGCGTGGCTGTCATCACCAGCTGGTGCGGGTGTCGTGCCTGCGTGATTCCCTTGTCGCGCAGCGCCATGCGCTGATGCACTCCAAAGCGATGCTGTTCATCGATAATTACGAGAGCAAGGCTGTCGAACGTTACGCCCTCCTGAAACAATGCGTGCGTTCCGACGATCAGGCCCGCGTCTCCCGAGTCGATGAGAGCGAGTGATTCGCGCCGTTGCTTCTGCCGCTGGCTGCCGCTCAGCCACGCCAGCTTGATATCGCGGTCTGCAAACCAGTCCCTGAAGCTCTGCCAGTGTTGCTCGGCCAACAGTTCCGTTGGTGCCATCATTGCAGCCTGCACGCCGCAGCTGATCGCGCGGAGGGCGGCAATCGCCGCCACTACCGTCTTGCCCGACCCGACGTCGCCCTGAATAAGGCGCATCATCGGATGCGGCGTCGCCAGGTCCGCGCTGATTTCATCCACTACCCGTCGTTGCGCGGCGGTCAAGCGGAACGGCAACTCGTTGATGAACGAGTCAACCGGGTCCTGACCGCCGGTCAGTGCAATGGCGGATTCGCTTCGCGCAAGAAGCCGCAGATTTCGCAGGCTCAGGTAATGTGCCAGTAATTCCTCGAACGCAAGACGCTGCTGGCAAGGATGCTTGCCAAAAGACATCTGTTTGAGATCTGCGTCTTTTGGCGGTTGATGCAGGTACGTCAACGCTTCCGTAAGCGAAGGCATGCGATATTTTTCGCGGGTTTCGTCAGGCAATAATTCGACCGGCGGCGCTTTGAGCATGATCGCCAGCGCCTGGCCGACGAGATTGCGAATACGGCCTTGTTGTACGCCCTCGGTTGCCGGATAAACGGGCGTCAGCGAATCCTCGGTCACCGCTGCCTGTTCTTCGCGCAGAATTCGGTACTCGGGATGAACGATTTCCAGGCCGATCGGGCCGGGGCGAACGTCGCCGTATGCGCTGACCCGGGTGCCGGGCTGAAACTGCGCCTGCTGCTGGCGCGAGAAATAGAAATAGCGCAGCGTTACCTGGCCCGTGCCGTCACCAATCCTGACAAGCAGGCTGCGCCGCCCCCGATAAACGGTTTCTGCGAGCAGCACCTCGCCGGACACCATGCTGCGGATGCCGGGCCGCAGCGCGCCGAGAGGAGTCACGGTGGTCCGGTCCTCGTAGCGCAGCGGTAACAGAAACAGCAGGTCTTCGACCCGATAAAGGTCGAGCTTCCCCAGTTTCTCCGCGAGGGCGGGGCCCACGCCGTTGAGCACGCTCAGCGGTGCTTGCAGCTTGGAATTTTTTTCCTGCACTTCCCGTGCGCCACATCAGATCGCAACGATCGCCTCGGCTTCAACATCGGTACCCTTTGGCAGGGAAGCCACGCCCAAAGCGGCCCGTGCCGGATACGGTTCGTCGAAAAATTCGGCCATCACGTTGTTGACGGTGGCGAAGTTTTCGAGATCGGTAAGATAGATCGTGAGCTTGACCACCTGGCTGAGATCGGCGCCGCCAGCGCTGGCAACGGCCTGCAGGTTCCTGAATACACGACGGGCCCTTGCTTCGAAATCGCCGTCGACTATTTCCATCGTCGACGGATCCAGCGGAATCTGTCCCGAAATAAACAACAGGTTACCGGTTTTGACACCTTGCGAATATGTGCCGATTGCCTTCGGTGCATCGTTGCTGTGCACGATTTCTTTACTCATGTTTCCCCCGGAAAGGTATTCAGGATCAGGTGCAGTCGCGAGTGACTTTCTTTACGTTTTGCATTTTTTTCACGTCACGCATGATACGTGCGAGGTGTTTTCTGTTCTTGACCTGCAACAGGAAGGTCAGCACGGTTACGTCTTCGTGGCGATCGAGAACCGCTACCTGTTCGATGTTGGACCTGGCATCGGCAATGGTTGCCGCCACTTCGGCGAGTACCCCGGTTTTGCTTTCGGTCTCTACCTGTATCTGCGAGGAGAAATCACGTTCGATATCCTGCTCCCAGGTGACGGCAATCCATTTGTCGGGTTGTTTACGAAAGTTGATCAGGTTGCCACAGTTGTTGCGGTGAATGACGACGCCGCGCCCGGAACTGAGGTAGCCCATTATTTCGTCGCCCGGAATCGGGTAACAACACTTTGCATAGCTGACGACCATGCCCTCGGTGCCCGCGATGACCAGGCTGGCGGTCGTGGTGTTTTTCTCGGCGTCGTCCCCGCTGCCGACAAGGAATCTCGCCGTTAGTGGCGCGAGCCGTTCGCCGAGCCCCAGCTGCTCGAACAGGTGGTTATTGTCTTTGAGGCCCAGCTCGTCCAGCGCCTCGCGCATGCGCACTTTGCCGACCTTGCGCAGCGACGAGCCCAGGTCTTTCAGGGACCGATCCAGCAGCCGCTTGCCGAGATCAATCGACTCGCTCGTGCGCATCTTTCTCATGTAGCGGCTGATTGCGGAGCGCGCCTTCGCCGTGGCAACGAACGTCACCCAGTTCGGATTCGGTTTCGCGCCGCGGGCCGTAATGATTTCCACGGTCTGGCTGTTCTGCAATTGCGTTCGCAGGGGCACCAGGTTGCGGTCGACTTTGGCGGCAACGCAACGGTTGCCAATGTCCGTGTGCACGGCATAGGCGAAATCAACCGTCGTCGCGCCCTTCGGCAACGGCATGATGTCGCCTTTCGGCGTGAACACGTAAATCTTGTCGGGGAACAGGTCAACTTTGACACTTTCCAGGAATTCTTCCGAGCTGCCGGATTGCTGGATTTCCACGAGGTCTGCCAGCCACTCGCGGGCGCGACGCTGCGGCGTTGCGCTCGACTTGTCCTCTGCCTTGTACTGCCAGTGCGCGGCAACGCCGGACTCCGCCACCCGATCCATTTCCCGCGTGCGTATCTGAACCTCCAGCGGCAGCCCTTTCGGGCCAAACAGCGTGGTGTGCAACGACTGGTAGCCGTTGATGCGCGGAATAGCAATGTAGTCCTTGAAGCGCCCGGGCATCGGCTTGAACAGCCCGTGAACGATGCCGAGCATCTTGTAGCAGGTATTGACGTCGCTGACGACAATGCGAAAACCGTATACGTCCACAATGTCGCCGAGCGCGCGCTTTTTCTCGGCCATTTTCTTGTAAATGCTGTAGAGATGCTTCTCGCGGCCGATGACTTCACCGTCGATGTCCTCGGATTCCATGGCCTTGCGCAACTGCTCGGAAATCTTCCTGACGATTTGCCGTTGGCTGCCCTTGCTGCGGCGTAGCGCTTTCTCGAGCACGCGGTAGCGGAACGGGTACAGGTAACGCAGGCCCAGCTCTTCGAGGGCGACCTTCATGTGGTTGATGCCGAGGCGGTTCGCAATCGGCCCGTAGATCTCCAGCGTCTCGCGGGCAATTCGCGCCTGTTTTTCGCGTGGCATCGCGTCGAGCGTGCTCATATTATGGAGGCGGTCTGCAAGTTTGACGAGGATGACGCGAATATCCTCGATCATGGCAAGCATCATCTTGCGAAAGCTCTCCGCCTGCGCTTCCGCCCGGTTGTTGAAGTGCATCTGGTCCAGTTTGCTGACGCCGTCCACCAGCGCCGCGACTTCCGATCCGAACTGTTCCTCGAGCTCTGCGATCGTGCAGTCGGTGTCCTCGACAACGTCGTGCAGAATCGCCGCAGTAATCGTCTGCGAATCCATGTGCATGTCAGCGAGAATCTGTGCGACCGCGATCGGGTGTGAAATATACGGCTCGCCGGAGCGCCGGGTCTGGCCAGCATGTGCGACCGCGCCCAATTCGTAGGCCTTGGCGACCGGCTCGATCTGTTCGGCCGGCATATAGGTTTCAAGCGTGTCGAGCAGGCGCGTAAGCCCCTTGTCGCGTCGCGGTGACGCGCCCGGCAGCTTTGCAAGTAACGTTGCGGCGTAGTCCATGGTTACTGACTATCATACGCGCTTGCCCAAAGCGCCGCCGCTGTCCTGGAGTACTTTATATAGGGTAATTAGCGCGCCTAGTCGCCAATCGAAATGCCGCGCATAGGCATTATGTCGTCTGCCACTTCCGGCTGCATGAACTCCTCGGTGGGGGGCTGATCGATCTCATCGAGAATGGCGGGGGTAATGTGGCCTTCGGCGATCTCACGCAATGCAACGACGGTCGGCTTGTCGTTGTCGAACGGCACCAGGGTGTCGGAGCCGTGGGCGATGCGCCTTGCGCGCTTCGCGGCAACCAATACCATTTCAAAAATGTTGTCGATGTTGTCGAGGCAATCCTCAACGGTGATTCTGGCCATTAACAGCTACTCCAGTTGTGCCGTACGCTTGATATTGCAGGCGAGCCGACCATAGTATCGCAATAAACCCCGGCGACGGAAGCCCCCGGGCCTGATCGTCAACGGACCGCCACCAATCCCCGTGTAGGAGCGCCGCCCCCGGCGCGAATAGACAATGG
>JAHHOT010000233.1 GCA_018677555.1 Gammaproteobacteria bacterium
CACCCGCACAGAAATCCGTACGAGCGGCGCCCTCGCCGCGACAGCCGTACAGCCGGCATGCGGACAGCCACCTCCAATGACCCGCCACACAGACAGGTGACGTGTACGAGAGGCGCCCGTGCCGCGACAGCCGCACAGCCGGCATGGGGGCAGCCGCCTGCAATGACCCGCCACACACAGGCAGGTTACCTGTACGAGCGGCGCCCTCGCCGCGACGGTGCCGGGTTGCGGTTACCGCGCTCCTTGCCGAATACGGGGTCCGCGTCCCGGGAGGGTGCGCAAAAAAAACGGCCGCTTCTTTCGAAGCGGCCGCACATGTCAGTTTGAAAATCCGTTGGCGTTGTTCGCTCAGGCCTTGCGGCGCCGCCCGGCGGTCGTCAGGCCCAGCAGGCCAAGACCGAAGAGAAGCAGCGTCCCAGGCTCCGGCACATGACGGATACGATCGCCGTGGCCACGCTTGCGCCACCACCAGTGACGCTGGTTACCGCGCGGGTTGTGCCCGCCGGTGCCGCCCGTGATGTAATCCAGAGTGGATTCCAGGTTTTCGTAGCCGCCAAGCACGCTCGTGTAGGAGTATGCGTTTCCGCCGCCGAAGTGCACGTAGATACGACCGTCTACTTCGTTGACGTAGTGGTAGAAGTCAGAGCCACTGCCATTGATCGGCACAGCAAATGCCTGTGCCGACAAGAAAAGCAGTGCGCCTGCCATTGTTGTTTTTTGTAGTATTTTTTTCACGATTCACCCCAGTAGATTTTCAAACATCTAATGACTTGTCTGTTATGAAGCAATTAGCATGCCAACAGGGTAAGTCATTGTTTATAAAAGATGTTTAATCCGCCAGTTCGGGTGATTGTAAGAATATCCGACAACCCGTAAATTGTCGTGACGTCCACGCTGCGATTATGTAAAAGTCAGCGACCGTGGCGCCGCGCGGCGGGAGCAGAAGCGGCTTCTGCTGTCAGGCTGTTTGCAACAGGTCGCTGACCACGGCAGTCAGCGCGTCGACACTCTGGAATGTCTCGCGCCTGAGGGAATCGTCATCGAACTCGATGTCGAATTCGTCCTCGATAGCGAGCATCAAATTGACGGTATTCAGTGAGGTAAGTCCGGCATCGAACAGGTTGCTGTCGTCATTAAGTTCGCTGATATCTGAATTGAGCTTTGCGTAGCTAGCGATCAGCTGCCGCATCGAATTCTTGTCCATATTTTTCTTATTCCCTGGTTTCGCTTGCCGCAGGGCGGCCGTCAAA
Organism: Gammaproteobacteria bacterium; assembly: GCA_018677555.1. Lineage (GTDB taxonomy): Bacteria > Pseudomonadota > Gammaproteobacteria > Steroidobacterales > Woeseiaceae > JAHHOT01. Next base: position 1,251 of record JAHHOT010000233.1, read on the forward strand.
AACCTCGTTATTATACGTGAAGCCGCGCTAAATCCGCTGCGACGGAATTCTCAGTATTCATTGTGACGGAATCCTGCTCGGGACAGCGCTTGACCCACCGGCATCAGATAAAATCCCGCAGTGGCGCATCCGGATTCCTGAGCCCAAAATCCATCGCTTGCTCGAAATCCGACATCGCCCGTTGGCGCCGTTCTTCCGTGTCGAATATGCCGAGATTGAAGTCCCATTCAGCCGTCAAGCCGGGACCGGCGTTGAACTGCTGGATCTGAATCCCGACGAATTCCTGGGCCAGGTAAGACCCGGACTGCAACCAGGTAACCGTTGTAGGTATCCCGGCAAACGGCGGGAAAGTCTTGTTGACGAAATTGATCGTGACATCCCAAGTACGATCGTCCGGCGGCGCGGAGACCGGGTGCCGGTAGTGCCGCAACATGCGCCGATACTCCAGCGCAACCCGCAGAAACAAGTCACGGAAACTGTCGCCGTGCTCGAGCCTGACGCGCAGCGCGGAAAACACGAAATACGGACCGATCGTTTTTTTGTCGACGCTCGACAGTCGATGGTGCAAACAAACGCCGATTGCAAAGCGTTTGTTGCCGCTGGCGCGTTTCAACTGCACGACAAGCGCTGTGATCAACAACAGGTACAGTCCCTGGTCAGGCGAGAACGCGGAAAATTCCCCGTCCGCAACAGCCGCCCGCATGCGGCCGACGAACTCGCCATCAAGATGGCGATGAAATCGCTGAAAACGGCTTGACCCTTCATCGGCACCCTTGCCATACATCCTCAACGGTGGCAGCGGCTCACGCGTAACTTCATCCCAATAGGCGCTCGACCGGGCGCATTCATCGCCGAGGTAGTACTGCACCTCGCGTCGGACGAATTCATCGAATGCGGGCAGGTCGTAGTCGGAGTCGTCACCCGTGCCAAGTCGGCGGTAGCGCTCGCCGACGGCAGCGACAAAATTCGCGAAACTCCAGCCGTCGCAGATCAGGTGGTGCTTGCAAATAAACCACGTAAACGACGCAGGACCGGTCTGCAACAAGGCAGACCGGAACAGTCGTCTCGTCATGACAATGCGCCTGGCGAGGCGCTCCTGCATCCAGGCCTCGACATACTGCGGATTGTCGCTGAAATCGACAAGTGGAAATTCGTAGTCCATCTCGCCCGGTTCGATCACTACGCGGCGTGGAGCTCCGTCGATGTATTGAAACACCGATCGCATGTTGTCGCTTTTCTCGACGACAAAGTCGAAGCTATCGCGAAATCGCGGGTAGTCCAGCACAGCCTCGATTTGGATCGCCATGCCCATGTTGTAGATCGGCAGCTTGCGGGACAACATCTGGCCGGTCCACATCAGCAACTGCGTTTGCGTCATGTTGGCACGGCCCAGCACCTGGGTATCCAATCTCATTCGTCGTGTTCCCCGATGCCTGCTATCGGCCAATTATCTCATTCAATCCAAGAACTCTTGTCGATATCGTAATGCCACTGGGTGGCGCGCACTACACGCTGTGCCGCCATGCCGAAAGAGTCCATGATGGCTAGCCGAAAAGATCGTGCTCTGCCAGCATGCCGGGTCCAACTTCGCGCTTGCGGCCAAAGACCTGCCTCAGCGTAGATTTGTTTCAGCGACGTGGTCGATGAAACGCTGCATGAAGTCGTCGCGACAGCGTTTCTGAATCAAAGTGTGATCGCCATCCTCGATGATCGTAAGAGGCACGCTGCCCTCGTCGATCAGCCGCCGTGCAACACCGCCGCTCGATTCGAGCAACACGGTCAGGCCCGGATCCCTCGATGAGAGAAAGAAAGACAGCTTGCGTCCGGTTGCCCGGAATCGCTGCAAATCGTCCCCGAGGCGCGTGCCCGCGCCCTTGCCGAAAACTCGTAACAGGCGCCGCCACGCGCGCTTCGACAGCTGCGCCATGCGGCGACGCAGAAAGCCGAACAACTGGCCAAAGTCGATGTCGCCCTTCAGCAGGCGGGCCCATCGTTCGGGATCGCGAATTGCACGACGATAATAGCTGGCGCGGCGCATGACGAGATTCTCGGCGTTGGCGTGTTTCGGCATATCCTGCACGTAAAAAATCTTCGGATTCACCATGGTGATTTCGATGAGCGCGGCGGTCGGTTTTTGCGCCAGTGCAGCGTGAAACGCCTGCGTTGCCCCCGAACAGAAGCCGGTCAGGATCACCGATTCGTGACCCAGTTGCTGCCTGGCGTACTCGATGACCTCGGTGATGTACTGGACGGCCTTCGCCGGGTAAGCACGGTTCTCCTCGAGGTGCGGAAATCTCAATCCATCACCGATATTGGCAAGGTCGTATCGAATCGACGCGAAACCGGCAGCGGCTAGACGCCGCGCAAGCATGACATACAGTCGATTGGGGCCGATGTGATAAATCGAGCCGGCGTTGCCAAACAGTACCATCGGCCGCTCGGTCGCCGCGTCGCTCGCCGGTCGGCAGTGAATACCGAACATGCCGGACTCACCAATGTCGACCGGCGACTCTAGGATGTCGGTCGATTCGACAGTCATTCCGAACTCGCCCGCAGGCGATGGATTCGGCATGGGGACGGAATTCGCGGTCGCGCCATCCTGCTGCGCCAGCCAGTTCGCCACTGCCGCATTTGCCGCATGCGGCACGATCGTGTGGTGCGGCTCGATCAGCATCTCTTCGAGCCCGGGTAACTCGAGGACCTGGACATCGCCGGTTTTTTCACCCAGTTTCGCAGCCAGTCGGGTGTCAGGTTGCTGCTCGCGGGTAACGAGCAGCACCGGTGAATCGACGTCGGCAACCGAGGTCACGAGGTCCAGCACCTTCAGTTGCTGCTGCATTTCCGTGCTATAGGGAAATCCAACGGCCTCGAGCATATCCGGCGCGGACTGGAAATAGGCCAGTCGGCTGTTGGCCTGAAGCTCGCGCACAAGACGCTTGCCCGATGCGATCGGGTCCCACAGGATGAGGCTGCCCGGCACGCTGGCGTCAGCCGCCGCGGCGGCGGCCAGCAAGGCACCGCTGCGAATTCCGACCAGGTGCACAGCCTCGGCAGCGCATTGCTCACGGCAATAGGCTAGCGCCGCCGCTACATCCTGCTGCCACGCTGTAACGATACCGGCGTCCAGCTGCTCACCGGTCGAATCGCCGGTACCTGAATAATCAAAGCGCAGCACGGCAAAGCCGCGCCGTGCCAGCGCATCGGCGAGGTGTCGAATCGACCGGTATGCGTGAATCAGTTCATGGCCGACGGGATTGCAGATGACGACAGCCTGCCCGTTGCCCGCGCTGGCATCGCGTGCGCAATGCAGCCACGCCCACAGCTTGTGTTCGCCGCTGCTGAACCAGAGTGGCCTGCGCCGGACGTCGCTGACATCAGGCCCGTCCCCGGCAGTCGCTGTGTCTTTCGCCGCGTTCAAACGAGCTTTCCCGAAGTGCTGAACATACCCTTAGATTGCCAACATAAATATCTGTTTTTAATAATAAATCTTGAAACCGAGGCGACGCCGGAGGCTATCACTGTCGGCGATTCTGCAGAATCCGCGCAGCACCCACAAGCACCGCCGTCACAACCCTGTGGCAGCACATTCGCGCGCTGCATGCGCGCACCGCCGTGCCGACATGGCAAAATTGCGGACCTGTACATGGCGCAGGCATCCCTGTAATGGGCAAAATCGACAGCGATTCGGACTCGCCCGGTGACACGCATCCTATGGCTGAAGTACTGCAAAAACAATCGCCGCAGCGCGCCTGCAAGCGCTTCTATATCATGGCGTCGGCGGCATCCGGCAAATCGACATTTGCCGGCCAGAACGAAACCTACCGCGGTTATCGCATTATCGATTATGCGGCAAGGCTCGGCGAATACACACTCACGACCCGGATATTGCTATACCTGACCCGTTTTTTGCCATTCTTGCGCCCGAGCCTGTTGAAGCGCAAGGATTTCGCCAGCCGCTACCGCGGATCTTATTTCGATCAGGCATTTGAGTTCCTGTTGGGCCACGATGAACCGGTCGTCGTGTTCGGGCGCAAGACCCTGGATGGGTTTGACCACCAACAATTCGACCACGAGGTAGCATTCGCCATGGTGCTTATCCCGGAGGACCACCATCGACGAAACTGCGCCTCCCGCAAAAGCCAGATGCGCAACCCGATTCCGTTCTTTAATCACTGGACGACCGATTTCGAGCAGATACAGGAGGTCCGCGATAACATGCGGAGGCATGCGGAAAAGCACAACATTACGATTTACGACAGCTTCCAGGGAGCGATCGACGACCTGCACCGACGCTTCGGTGTGCCGGGGCAATTCACGGACCCGCGCTGAAAGCGCGGTACTGGTAACTACGAATAGCGCGGCGAATCGCCCTGCACAACAATGTGACGCCTATGACTAATTCTGGCAGTAGCCGGGCTTTCATCGACTCGTTGCGGGACGAGCATCACTACTTCCGCTCGCTTCTCGATATTGGCCGCGAACAGCAGGTATTGCTCAAAAAGGGCGGCCGCAGCGACCTCGGCATCCTGCAGCAGGTGTTGCAGTACCTGGCCGAGTACCCGGAAGACTATCATCACCCACGTGAGGACCTTCTGTTCGACCGCCTGCGCGCGCTGGACCCGGACAGCGAGTCTGCGCTGGACGCGTTGCTCACCGGGCATGAAGCGATACATCGCGAGAGCAACCGCCTCTACTTTACCGTCATGCGGCTGAACAACGGCGAGCGCATCTCCCGGGATCGGCTGGCGCGCGACCTCGAGCAGTTCATCGATGCCTACGAACAGCACATGCTCGACGAAGACGACGGCATCTTCCTGCGCGCGACAGAAATGCTCGCAGATGCCGACTGGGCGGCGCTGGACGACGAGCTCGAGGAAATCGAAGACCCGTTGTTCGGCACGCGCGTGCGCCGCCGATATCGGCGGCTGGCGAACTACCTCGAGGCGCGTCTGGGCGTTGCCCGCAATGATTTTGCCGCCGCGGAATTCCTGACGCTCAGTGCCCTGCTCGACGGCGTGCTGACGGTATCAGACCTCGGCATTAATCTCGGATTCGTGCTGCGCGACAAAGCCGGGCAGACATGGCGCGAAAACCTGGCGGCTGCGCGTGATACCGTCGATTCGGCATCGTTGCCCGGGCTCGCCGGTCTGCCGTTGAAAATGGCAGACAATGCCTTCAGGAATATGCGCGGCGGGATGCGCGAATCCGGTGAGCTGATTCGCCGGGCCGCCGAGGATTTGCGCACGCCCTACACGATGCGCATGGACGCGCTGAAGAACATCCTGCGCGAAGACTGGGTGAAGTAGGCGGCGCACCCTGCAAAATGCCGGCCTGCCGGTCGCCCCGCGCCTCAGCCCGGTTCCGACTCGGCGCCGGCCAGGGTCCGCAGCAATCCCCGAAACGCCCGCTTCGCCGTGCTCTTGCCCTGCACCACCTGGAATACCTCGCGCGCTATCGGCATATCGACCTGGTATTGATCCGCGAGCGCCATGACCGCCGGCGCGCTTTTTACACCCTCGGCGACCATGAACATCTCGTCTATGATCTCGTTGATACGGCGCCCCTTGCCCA
>JAHHOT010000208.1 GCA_018677555.1 Gammaproteobacteria bacterium
ATTCCATAGCTGTCTCTCAAGATAGGCACACGCGGTGCCGCGCCATGCGCCCACCGTCATGAGTGGTATCGGCGAAATCCGCGGAATCTTGAATAACTGGGCGCGCTGTCAGGGCCGAAATCCGCGCGCGGCGGATCGACCGCCTCGGTCCCGCTATGCTTTATTCAGCGAGCGCAACAGCTGCTGGCTGCACATATACCCGGCCGTACCGGTCACAGAGCCGCAGGGATAGGTCCCTGAGCCGCAAACATAGACGTTTTCGAGCTCGCCTACGCCGTAGAAATTCTTCGACGGTTGCGCGGAGAAATTGCGGTCGAAGTAGGTTTGACCGCCGAGCAGCATGGTGTGATCGAGATTGCCGCCCGGAAAATGAAACAGGTTCTTGAGGTCACGTGGCGTCAGGAGCCGGCTCCAGATACAGTCGGCCGCATTCTCTATCTGCGCGAGAACCGTTTCGCGGACGCGTTTCTCGACATCCGGCAGCAGGTCGCCGCGGTCGACGACCGACAGGTTCTTGAAAAAAACGGCGAGTCGGTCGAATGGTTCCTCGAGACCGAGCTCGCGCATCGCTGCACCTTCGCAATACACCTGCATATAACCCGGTTCGTAGGCGATATCGTCGTCCATGACCTTGAGTGTGGCCCGCTCGAATGCATCGAGAGAGTCGACCGAAAACAGGAAGCGAAAGGCAGAGTCCGCATCCGCGGCACCGTGTTTCCAGCGGACGGGCTTGTCGAACATCAGGTTGAGTTTGCCGCTGCTGCCGCGAAACCGCACGCGACCGAGCGCGCGAATATCCTCTTCTTTACCCGTCAGCCGGATCGCCGTCATGGGGTCTGTTGCGAGTAAAAGCTGATCGTAGCGCAATGATTGTTCCTGCCCGTCTTGCTCAATTAGCAGGCCGCCGGCTGCGGTATCCACGCTGCGAACCCGGGCCGCGAGTTTGGTGGTCACACCAAGCTCGCGATTGATGCGGTCAAGCTCCTCGGTGATCCGCCAGATTCCGCCGCTGACGAAGCCGTAGTAGCCGCCGAAAATGGAGCCGGAATCCATGAGGGGCAGGGTGAACGCCGAAAAGGGTGAAAAAAGCGACACGGGGCCGCTTTCGGTCACCGTCATAGCCATGTAGACCTTGCTGCGTTCGGCGGTCAGGTAATGATCGAGCAGATCGCGCGCGCTGCCGGATATCCACAGGTCGGTCAAGGCTGGTCCGAGCGCATCGCGCGCGTCATCCAGCGTTGGCGGTTGCGCTGCGCGATAGCCTTGCTGCAGAAAATGCACGACCCGGGCCTCGTCGTTGCGGAATGCTTCGACATCGCCGCTTTCGCCCCAGCGATCCGCCAGCTCCCGATCCAGCTCTGCAGGGTCACGAAAAATCCTGGCAGGTTTTCGGTCCCCGGGGAAAAAGACGAGCTTCGGTTGCTCGGGCACGAAGGTCTCGAGCCGGTCGGCGAGCCCGGTTTCCCGGAACACGTAGTCCTGCATCAACCCGAGGACGGACGCGCCGAGTGCGTACTGCTGTGCCTTTCCCTGCAGATTGACCGACGCAGAGACGCAGGCACCCCCGACACGGTCGCCACGTTCGATTACAGTGACATCGCATCCCGCACGACGCAGATAGTTGGCAGCGACCAGACCGTTGATGCCTGCGCCGACGATAACGACTTTTTCTTCAGGCATTCGATTCAGCGTCCGCAGGTCACAGGATTGCAAAAGGCATCAGGATTCTGCGGCAATACCGTCAGGCCGTGCAAGGTCGACGACTATTTGCTTTCCATGGCTATGGATTTGACTTCACCGCCATCGAACTGCAGCACTGCGGTCCGCTGGCCCGACGACCTTCGGTAACGCCAGGTGTGGATCTGTGTAGTGCCGACCACGCGGTTGCCTGCCCTGACGTCATGTTCCTCGATGCTGGTGGTCGTTGGTTTGCCACATGCTTTGCGCACTTCATCCATAGTCATGCCCGCACGAACGATCTTTCCGCCACAACGAAAGCTATCGGCATTGGCGCTGGATGCCGCAAGTACCGTCGCCAACAGAACGGCAATTACGATTCGGGTCATCAGCTCGTTCCTATTTTTTGCAATCGACAGTGTTTGACCGCCAACTGTACGGTAAATTCACTGAATGTGCGGGATAATTCACATAAGTCGGAAGAGCAGTTGGCATGATCAATGAGAGATAAAAAACCGAGCAGTCGCAGGCGGTATTTATTGCTGCGCGCGTCGATCGTGGTGCTTGGCCTGTTGGCGCTTTACTACATCGAGCTAACCACCGTGCAACGCGAATATTTCTTGCAGCGACCGGGCGAGATCGACAGGGTTGTCGAAGTTCATACGGAGGAGCGGGACGACTGGCTCGTTCAGGATATTCTGCTGACGTCGACGACCGGACTTGATGTGAGCGTTCGAGTGCTGCGGCCGCGTCTTGCCGACCAGCAACCTCTCCCCGTTATCCTGCTTGCGGGTGGTCTGCGAACCGGACGGTCCGCTGTCGATCTGGTAACCGACAACGGCAACATCGCATTTGCGGCTATAGACTACCCGCACTCGGGCACCGGCCGAATCCGTGGCCTTTGGTCATCATTGCGGGCCGTGCCGGCGTTTCAGCGCGGTCTGCTGGACACGCCGCCGGCGCTTTTGCTGGCACTGGACTGGCTTGCGGGGCAGGCCTGGGTCGACCATGCACGTATGGAGCTTGTCGGCGTCAGCCTCGGTGTGCCTTTCGTGGCCGTAGCCGGCGCCCTTGACGACCGTGTGCACCGCGTTTGGCTCGTGCAGGGCGCCCGCGACAATGTCGCCTGGATAGAGACCGCTTTGCCACGCCGTATCGACGGCAAGTTCAAACGACGACAGATAGCGCGCGCTGTGTCGCTGGTCGGTTACAGCGCGTCGCTGGACACCGAGCAGTGGGTCGCAGAGATTGCGCCGCGCAAGATTGTCGTTATCTCGTCCCGAAACGACGAATTTGTTCCGTTCACCGCCGCACTGGGTCATATGAAGCCACAGGAAAACCTCGAAATCATCTGGACCGACAGCCGGCACGTGAGGGCAACGCGACACGATGTGCTGGACGAATTGCTGCAGATCGTCCGCTCGAGAGTCGAATTTCCGCAATAACAACGTTTGCCGTCACGCGAAACAAATTGGTGGCAATTCTGCCAGTGTTTTCTTATCGTCACGCAACGGCGCGCGCTGCGGCCGCGTCGATCGCCAATCGAGGGAATATGTCGGATTTGCGAAACAAACTGCTTGCCTTTGCGTCACTCGTTTTATTGATTGTCGGTAGCCGCGATGTAGCAGCGCAGCAGCAAGCCGATGCGCTGGATGAGATCGTGGTTACGGCCACTCGCATGGAAACGGCCCTGCGTCACACGGCGCGATCAATTTCGGTTGTCAGCAAGGAACGCATACAGAACGCGACGCAGCAGCTGGCGCTCGACGAAGCGTTGGCGGGAGTGCCCGGTCTGTATATGCAGAATCGCTATAACTTTGCACAGGATCTGCGAATTTCCCTGCGAGGGTTTGGTGCGCGCTCGAGTTTCGGCATTCGGGGAATTCGCGTATTCGTCGACGATATCCCGGAAACTTTGCCGGACGGGCAGGCGCAGGTTGACAGCATCGATATCGGTTCGGCAAGTCGCATCGAGGTGCTGCGCGGCCCCGCGTCGTCGCTCTTCGGCAACGCGTCGGGTGGGGTCATCTCGGTAACGAGCGAGCTCGGAAATACCGAGCCTTTCGTCGAAGGTCGTCTCGCGGGCGGCGACTACGGGTATCGAAAACTGCAGCTGAAATCAGCCGGCGATCTGCGGCGTTTCGACTACCTGGTTAACCTGTCCGGGCAGGAACTGGACGGGTATCGTGAGCATTCACGCGCCGAGTCAACATTGCTCAACAGTAAATTCGGCTTCGATATAACCGGCAATGACCGGCTGGTCCTGTCGTTCAATCACAGCGATCAGCCGGTAGCCGATGACCCCGGCGGCATCAATGCTGCACAAGCCGCGGTCGATCGGCGCTCCGCGCGCGCCCAGAACGTGGATTTCGATGCCGGGGAGGAGCTGTCGCAGCAACGCATGGGGCTTGTATATAACCGCAAACTGCCCGGCGGCAGCCTGATGCTGCGCAATTACTACGTGTGGCGAGACTTCGCTAACAAGCTGCCATTCGTCGGCGGCGGCGCCGTGGACCTGGAACGATTCTTCTACGGTCTGGGAGTTCAGTATGTCAGCGCGGGGCTCGCGAATAGCGGCCTGTCCTTTACCGTCGGATTGGACGTGGACCGGCAGGACGACGACCGACTGCGCTTCGACAACAACATGGGCAACCTCGGCGATCTCGTCTTCGAGCAGAACGAACGGGTGAATAGCAGCGGAATTTACCTGCAAGCCAGCTACCGGATGGCCGACCGCTGGGCCCTGCGCGCCGGTCTGCGCTACGACGATCTCGAGTACGACGTCCGCGACGACTTTCTGATTGACGGCAACGATTCCGGCAAGCTGGGCTTTAACGAACTGAGCCCTTCGCTGGGGCTCAGTTTCGACAGCGGACCTGCGACGCTGTTCGTCTCCTACAGCCGCTCGTTCGAGACGCCAACGACGACGGAGCTTGCAAACCCCGATGGCAGCGGCGGATTCAATGCTGCCCTCGAAGCGCAAACAGCCGACAACGTCGAGCTCGGGTTGCGCGGAACGGCGAGTTCACTGGTCTACGAACTTGCAATTTTCCGTATCGACCTGCAGAACGAGCTGATACCGTTCGAGTTGGCAGGCCAGCCCGGCAGGACGTTTTTCGCGAATGCGGGGTCATCGACACGCACAGGTGTCGAATCTTCGCTCGGCTGGACGGCAGACAATGGATTCGGGGTCGGGCTGTCCTACACCTGGTCGGATTTCACGTTCGACGACTTCGTCGACGATAACGGCAATGATTTTGCCGGTAACCGGCTGCCCGGTGTGCCCGAGCATTTCGGGTATCTGTCCCTGAGCTATGCAACCGAAAACGGATTTTCTGCACTTGCGGAGGCGGTCTACACCGGAAGTGTGTATGCCAACAATTCCAACGCGACCCGCGTTGCCAGTCATGTAGTAACGAACTTGCGCGTTGGCTACGAGTTTTCCAGTGGGCGTTGGCGGGTGCAGCCGTATATCGGCATCAATAACCTGCTGGAAGAGGAATACAATAGCAACATACGAATCAATGCCTTCGGCGCGCGCTTTTTCGAACCGGCGCCCGAACGCAACTATTACGCGGGCGTCGTCGTCGGCTTCGAGCCGCGCTGACGGTCAGGCGAAGGTAACCAGGAGATGCCGATGAGAGCAGTGATCGCGATCGTTTGCAGTGTGTTCATTGCCGCCTGTAACGGCGAGTCCGGCACGACAGAGCCCGGGCCGGTGGCCGACATGGTGCTGACCAACGGCAACATCGTGACAGTAGACGAGGCGCTACCGCGCGCCGCGGCACTCGCCGTTATCGGCGATCGCATTGCAGCCGTGGGCAGCATGGAGGAAATCGCCCGTTATATTGGCAACGGCACGCATATTGTCAATCTCGAAGGGACCACCGCGATTCCTGGTTTCGTCGAGGGGCACGGCCACTACACCAGCTTCGGCGGTTCCCTGATGATCCTCGATTTCCGCTATGCCAAAAGCTTCGACGAGATTATTGCGCAAGTCGCAAAGGCGGCGGAAAGCACGCCTGCCGGCGAGTGGATAATCGGGCGGGGCTGGCACCAGGACAAGTGGGAAGTACGGCCGCAGCCGTCCGTCGAAGGCCTGCCGCTGCACGATTCTCTGAGCGCTGTTACGCCGGACAATCCGGCGATGCTGATTCACACGAGCGGTCACGGTGTTTTTGTGAACCAGAAAGCGATGACGCTCGTGGAGCTGGACGAATCGAGCGTGGCGCCAGAGGGTGGCGAAATCGTCAAGGACGAGAACGGCAGGCCAACGGGCATGATGCGCGAATCAGCCCAGGATGTTTTCCGTAATGCGTTTGCAGCGCACCAGGCGCAGCGGCCGGCGGACGTCAACGAAGCCGAGATGCGCCGCAAGATAACCCTCGCCGGCGAAGAATCCCTGCGGCACGGCATTACGTCGTTCCAGGATCTTGGCACTACGTTCGCCGAAGTCGACATCATCAAAACCATGGCCGAAGAGGGCAGCCTGCCGGTGCGCCTGTACATGGCGTTCGAGGAGCAGGCCGCCGATATGAAAGACCGGCTGGCCGAATATCGCATGGTGGGCTACGGCAACAATTTCCTCACGGTCCGGACGATTGGCGAGAAGGTGCTGGATGGCGCGCTGGGCACGCACGGTGGCTGGCTGCTCGAGCCTTACTCGGACCTGCCGCGAAGCAATGGACTCAACGTCGTGCCGATCGAGGAGATCGAGGCCTCGGCCAGGTTGGCGGTCCAACACGACTATCAGCTGGCAATCCAGGGCATCGGCGACAGGGCCTACCGCGAACTGCTGAACATCTACGAGGCCGAATTTGCGCGGCACCCCGACAAATCCGACTGGCGCTGGCGCATCGAGCACGCGCAGGTCATCCATCCCGACGATGTCGAGCGCACCGTCGAACTC
>JAHHOT010000017.1 GCA_018677555.1 Gammaproteobacteria bacterium
CGCGCTGGGTATCCTGTGGCCGTTCCTGCCGACGCCCGAGGTTGACCCCAACGACGTCCAGGAAGTGCCGCAACGCTTTGCCAAGCTTCTGCTCGAGCAGAAACCGCCACCGCCGCCTCCGCCGAAACCCAAGGAACCGGAACCGGAGCCGGATGTTCCGAACGAAACGGAGCCGGAGAAGGTGGTTGAAAACGAACCGGAACCACAGCCGGAGCCGGAACCGCCGCCGATCGATGAGGTGCAGGTCGCGCGCGAGCAGGCGCAGGCAGCCCTGATGCCGTTCGCCGAAGATCTCGCGCAGCTGGCAGATAATAATGTCGTCGACCAGATCGCTGAAGATCGTCCGCTCACATCGTCAGTCGGTGAATCAACTCGCAATGAGCGCTCGATGATCACTTCGAAGGTGGGCGCGTCGAGTGGCGGCATCAACACCGCCAGCATGAGTCGCAATACGGGTGGCACCGGGCTGGTCGCCAGGGCGACCACGGAAGTGGCGAGCCCGGTGGCGGGCATCGGCCAGTCAGCAGCAGGCGGGGCAAGACGTACGGGCTCGAGCGGCAAGGCTTCTCGCAGCCGCGAGGAAATCGAACTCGTGTTCGACAAGAACAAGGGCGCAATTTTCGCGCTGTACAACCGTGCGCTGCGCCAGGATCCGACGCTCGAGGGCAAGCTCGTGCTCAGGCTGACGATCGCGCCGACCGGCGAGGTGACGTTCTGCGAAGTCGTGTCCAGCGAACTCGAAAACACAGACATGGAACGCAAGCTCGTGCAGCGTGTTCTGCTATTCCGTTTCGAAGCGCGTGACGTCGAGGCAATTACGACCACGAAGCCGATCGATTTCTTCCCGGCCTGATCGATCGGCAGGACAGAATCGGGAAAAGCCGCCTAGTAGCGGCTTTTTTCGTCCCTGTACAGCCAGCGCGTCCACACTTCGACCATCTCCAGCGCGCGTTCCTCCGAGTCCACGACGAGCGGTCCGTAAATAACAAACGGATTGAGCTGACGGCCCTCATAGCGCATTGATATGACGGCTTTACCTGTTTCATGGTCGAAAGCGTATTCGATCAGGCGATGAATGCCCGGATCGACCTCAATCCGTTTGGCTGTGTATTCCATAAATCCATTTGATGTGCGGCGGCGGGGTCCACGCCTTAATAACAGTTGGCAATAGAAAATCATATTCCAATGCGGTCTAAGCGTGGTCTTATGCAATAATATTTTGCCGGGGGGGAGCGCTATGAGAAATGTGGTTCGGATTGCGACAATAGTATCGCTCGCTGCGGCTGGACTTGTGCTTGCCGACGCACAGGAACGCATTGAGCGCTTCCGCCAGATGTCGGAACGCGCGGAACAGAACGGCCTCGCGGAACCGTTCCGTGGTGTCGGTATCGGCGGTCAGATTACGCCAAACCTTTTTTCGATTGAGTCGACCGGGGTGTCGACGCAGCCCGTACGCGTTGCCGCACAGGGATTCCTCGATTCGCTGACGCCCGATCAGCATTCGCGCACGCTGTTTTCCGTGGACGACCCCGAATGGCGTAAATGGATGAATCAGCATTTCTACCTGCGCCAGGGTGTCGGCTTCGATGAAATGGACGATGCGCAACGCAGCGCCGCAATTTCAATGCTGCGTGAGTCGCTCAGCACACGCGGCCTGCAGCTGACGCGTGACATCATGCGGCTCAATCACACGCTCGGCGAGTTGAACGACAACAACTTCGAGGAATACGGTGAGTGGCTGTACTGGATCACGGTAATGGGGGAACCCTCTGCCTCGGAGCCCTGGGGCTGGCAGCTCGATGGTCATCACGTGATCATCAACTATTTCGTGCTCGGCGATCAGGTCGTGATGTCGCCGGTTTTTGTTGGTTCCGAACCCGTCACTGCGACGTCCGGCAAGTTTGCCGGCGTCGAGATCATGCAGGAAGAACAGGACCTGGCTTTGGCGTTCGTGCGCGGCCTGAGTGGATACCAGCGGGAACAGGCCGTCCTGAAATACAAGAAAGACAACGTAAACAATCTTGGCGAGGCGTTTCGTGACAATATCAATCTCGACTACGCCGGAATATCCGGGAGTGACTTGAGCGACAGCCAGCGAGACGAATTGCTTGCATTGATCGAACTGTATGTCGGCAACATGCGCGAGGGGCATGCCGAGGTAAAAATGACGGAAGTTGCCGCGCACATCGAGAATACCTGGTTCGCCTGGATCGGCGGTATCAATGACAATGCGGTCTTTTACTATCGCATACTCAGCCCTGTTATCCTGATCGAGTTCGATCACCAGCGCCCGGCAAATCTTCGACACATTTATCCACCGCGGCCAAACCGGCAACACGTTCATGCTGTGATTCGGACGCCGAACGGCAACGACTACGGCAAGGACCTGTTGCGTCAGCATTACGAGAAGCATGCCCACTGAACAATGCAATCGGTTCGGCAGAGGAATGCAATGATTCGGAGGAGCGAAAGTGGCGGCCATCAATCTGCAGCAAAAATTATCAACCTTTTCCGAGCACTGGTCGCCGAAGATCGTTGCCGATTTCAATCGCCACGACGTGATGGTGGTCAAGGCGCAGGGCGAGTTCGACTGGCACTCGCACCCCGATACCGACGATTTCTTCCTGGTTCTGAAGGGTAAGCTGACGATCAGGCTCCGCGACCGGGAGGTTCACCTCGGACCGGGCGAATTGTTCGTCGTGCCGCAGGGGGTGGAGCATTGCCCCGTGGCCGACGAGGAGGCGCATATCCTGCTGATCGAGCCAAGAGGCGTGCCGAATACGGGCGATGAGAAGACGGCAGCAACAAAGACCCGGATCTGATGCCTTGATGCAAAAGGCCGACATCGAATCGCGACTGAAGTTTCTGCGCGCTGCGGAACGATTGAAAGACACCCTGCGCAGTGCTCATACGACAGGTGGACGCACCGAAAGCGTGGCGGACCACTCCTGGCGCCTGACCTTGCTGGCGATCACGCTGGCGGACAGCTTGCCCGACATCGACCTGTTGCGCTTGCTGAAGATCTGCGTACTGCACGACCTGGGCGAAGCGGTTGACGGCGATATTCCGGCCCCGCTGCAGGACCCGGCCGCATCCAAGTCCGCCAAGGAGCGAAGCGATTTTCTGTCGCTCGTTGCGCCATTGCCCGACCGACTGAGAACCGAGTTCGTTTCGTTGTGGGACGAGTACGAAAATGTGGCGTCGCCGGAAGCGAAGGTCGCCAAAGCGCTGGACAAGCTGGAAACGATTTTGCAGCACAACCAGGGCGCGAATCCTGCAGGCTTCGATTACGCGTTCAACCTGGGCTACGGCAGGGCCTGTACCGATGCCGTGCCGCTGGCCGCGCAGATCCGCAAACTCCTCGACGAAGATACCCGGGAGAATGCCGGGGATCGCGCTGAAGATACCCGTCCCTAGCTCCACGGCGATTACCGTTTCGCTGCGGTAACCGGGACGGTTTTCGATCTTCACGCGGATCGCATCAGTCGCGGGCTTGCAGCGTCTCCCTGATGCTGGCGCGGATCTCCTCGAGCTGCGAGCGCCGCCGCGACGCCTGTGCGCCGAGGCAATGCTTGTCGCGCGGACAGCTCGAACTGCGCGGACAGATAATGCTGGCATCTTTTTCCGCGCCGTCGCTGATCCAGCCGATGTTCAGGATATTGCCGACCATCTCGAGGTTCTGGCGCGCTTCCGCGGGAATAGGGCCCGAGCCGCCGTTGCGGTTGCAGCTGGTTTCGATCTGGTCGATGACGTCGCTGGCGTCGATGCCTTGCGTCGTCAAGGCCGGGGCAATGTCGACGCCGGCACACATCACGTGCCAGTTGCCGGCCGCGTCCTTGCCACGCACGGATTCGCAGCAGTACAGCCGCTTGTCGTCGCCGTTGCGCAGCACCGAGATCTGCGCCGACGGCTCAGTCGACCGCGTGCTCAGCATGCGAAACACCGCCCAGTGCTGGCAGGGGTCGGACACCATGCGCATGTTGCCCCATGGCAGCGGAATCCCGTTGCCGCGATACACCGCACGCAGATTGCCGGGCGGATAAGCGTCGAAGTAATGCCAGTGCGGGTAGGGCGAGACGCTCGGCATGCGCCGCATGATAAGAGCGGTACTGAGCTCGACTTTTTCGCCGGCATTGATGGCGTAGCGGTGCCTGGCGAGGAACTGCCGGATCGGCATTTTTGGACCAAGCAGGGCGGCCGCGAAATAACTGCACTCGAAGTCGCGCCAGGCAAACAGGATGTCTTTCGCGTCCATGTTTGGCGATTCCGCGTCGTGGCGCCTGCCCGTTACGCGACCGCCGGAGACCTGTGGCGCCCGTGCTCCGTCGCCGTCGTGCAAGACCTTGTGACCGATGTGGTTGGCGAGCTCGTACTTGAGGCGGGCCGGGTTCGACTCCAGTTCGCGATTCAGGTACACCACGTTCGGGGCGTCGTAGAAGGAACGGACCAGCGTCTCCAGCGGATTCTCCACCTCGCCCTGGCCGCGGAACGTATTTTTCTCGAACCAGCGTACTTCCAGCCCGAGCCGCTTCGCGATGCGAAAAACGTCGTCGACCGAGATCGGGAATTGCTTTCTGCCAATGCGCTCGGCGGCACGCTCCAGGTCGGGAAAGCGGTTGTGATGCGACTCCTGGTAGGCGCGGATCAACAGGTGAGCGAACTGCCGGCCGGTCGTCCCGGTCTGTGCGAGCAATTCCGGGATGGCTGTCTGCAACATTTCACTGGAGAACAGGAAGCCGGGCTCCAGCGGCATGCCGCCGATGCCGCCGCCGCGAGACTTCGTCTCGATGGGTTCGTCGCCGAGGGTCTCGTCGAGAAACCAGCTGACGTCTTTCTGGAAGATGCGCGCGATGATCTCGATCAGGCGTTGCGATGGCACGCGCTTGCCGGTCTCGATCATCGACAGGTAGGACACCGACGGGCCGGCGTCGCGGTCGATCTGGATACAGCGCACCGACAGGTCTTCCAGCGTCAGGTTGTTGCGCTTTCTCAGGGAGCGGATCTTCGTTCCCAGGAAGTGCGCTTTTCTCAGAAGTCCTTGATCGGTTGACATAATTTCATTGTCAGTGAAATTAACACTGTGAAGTTTTTTCTGTGAAATTCCAGTGAAATTTTTTATAGACTACCTGAGTGGGGCTATGGGTTCCACACGAATTTCTATTGACGTGAGACGCAGGAGGCAGTCATGCAGAGAAGTGAGCAGGTCCGGGCACTCGAGGTTGAGTGGGCGAACAGCCCGCGCTGGAAAGGTATAGAGCGGGATTACAGCGCGGAAGACGTGGTGAAGCTGAGGGGCTCGGTGCTGGTGGAGCATACGCTGGCCCGACTCGGATCCGAGAAGCTGTGGCGCCTCGTCAACCAGGAACAGCCGCTTTGTGCACTCGGCGCGCTCACCGGCAACCAGGCGATCCAGGAAATCCAGGCCGGCCTGAAGGCCATTTACTGCTCCGGCTGGCAGGTTGCTGGCGATGGCAACAGCGCCGGCGAGATGTACCCGGACCAGAGTCTCTACCCGGTCGACTCGGTGCCGAAGATGGTTCAGCGCATTAACAACGCCTTCCTGCGCACCGACGAGATTCACTGCCTCAATGGCGACGACAGCATCGACTGGCTTGCGCCGATCGTGGCCGACGCCGAGGCCGGCTTCGGCGGCAACCTGAACGCATTCGAGCTGATGAAAGCAATGATTCGCGCGGGCGCTGCCGGCGTGCATTTCGAGGACCAGCTGTCGTCCGCCAAGAAATGCGGACACATGGGCGGCAAGGTTCTCGTGCCGACACAAGAGGCGATCGCGAAACTCGTTTCCGCGCGACTTGCAGCGGACGTCCTCGGCGTTCCGACCCTGGTCATTGCACGCACCGATGCCGATGCGGCAAACCTCATCACCTCGAATGCCGACGAACGCGATCAGCGCTTCATCACGGGCGAGCGCACGGCAGAGGGCTTCTTCTATACCAATGCCGGTCTCGACCAGGCAATCGCGCGCGGCCTGTCATATGCACCGTACGCCGACATGATCTGGTGCGAAACCTCCAAACCGGATCTCGAGCAGGCGCGCAAGTTCGCGGACGCCATACATGCCGAGTACCCAGACCAGCTGCTCGCCTACAACTGCTCGCCGTCGTTCAACTGGAAAGCCAATCTCGACGACGAGACCATGAAGCACTTCCGCGAAGAACTGGGCAAGATGGGCTACAAATTCCAGTTCATCACGCTCGCCGGCTGGCATGCGCTGAACTCGAGCATGTTCAATCTGAGTCGTGCGTACAAGGCCGACGGCATGTACGCCTACTCGAAGCTGCAAGAGCAGGAATTCGCGGATCAGAAACACGGCTTCCGGGCTGCCAAGCACCAGGCCTTCGTTGGCGCCGGCTACTTCGACGCGGTGCAGAACACGGTCACCGCTGGCCAGTCGTCGACAGCCGCGCTGGCGGGCAGCACCGAGGAGGAGCAGTTTGTCGCCTGATCGGCGGACATGAGCTCCGACAAACCAGGGAACGTCGAACACGTCGCAGCGGTGCGCGTGTTCGACGCGTTCCGCATCTACAACCGGCGCTTTCGCGAAATCACGCGGCGCGCGATTCGTCACTTTGAAACCCGCAACTGGGCCTCCAGCCGTCTGGACGCCGTCCAGCGAATCGAGCTTTACGAGCGCTCGGTTTCGGCGGTCATCCAGGACTTGCGCGAGATACTCGGCAAGCGCATCGACGAGCGTGATGCATGGGTGTCCATCAAGAATTTCTACTGCGAGTTTATCCGCGACGAGCCTGACGTCGCGTTCTTCAAAACGTTCTTCAGTTCGATCACGCGTCGCCTGTTCAACACCTTGGGCGTGGATCCGGACGTCGAGTTCCTGGCGCTGGATGTCCAGCCCGAACTCGACAACGCGAAGCCGCTAAAAACAGTCATCTACAGGAATCGCGGTACGCTGCGTTACGTCATCGACGAGATCCTTGCGGACCTGCCGTTCAAGCAGCGCTTTCGCGACCTCGATAGTACGATCAGGTTCATCACGGCCGAAATCGAGGCCTATCGTACCGCGATGGGCGACGAGCGCCCGGTCGAGGAAATCGAACTGGTGCCGCAACTTTTTTACCGCGGCAAACGCGCCTACCTGGTCGGCCGCATGCTGGGTAAGGAATGGCAGCTGCCGCTGGTGATGCCGTTCGAGAGCAGCGACGACGGGCTCGTCACTGACGCCGTCATCCTGGCCGATGGCGACGTCAGCATGCTGTTCGGCTTCACGCGAAGTTATTTTCACGTGGATCTCCCGATCGTCGAAAGCGTCGTAAGTTTCCTGCACGAGCTCATGCCCGCCAAGCCCGTGGCAGAACTTTACACCGTGCTCGGCCGCGCCAAGCAGGGCAAGACGGAGCGCTACCGGGCGCTGATGCACCACCTGGATTCATCGACAGACCTGTTCGACTTTGCGCCAGGCACAGCCGGGATGGTCATGCAGGTGTTTTCTTTGCCGTCGTTCAACGTCGTTTTCAAGGTCATCCGCGACCGCTTCGCGCCGCCCAAGTCCATTCACCGCGACGAGGTGAAAAAGAAATACACGCTCGTTTTCAATCATGACCGGGCAGGGCGCCTGGTGGACGCGCAGGAATTTCGACGCCTGTCATTCGACGTCAATCGCTTCACGCCGGAAGTTCTCGAGTCCTTGCTGAACGACTGCAGTGAAAACTGCCACGTCGAGGACGGCCAGCTGATCGTGGAGCACCTCTACATAGAGCGCCGCCTCACGCCGCTCAATCTCTACCTGCGCCAGGCCGACGCCCACGCTGCGCGCGAAGCGATCGTTGACTACGGGCAGGCCATTCGTGACCTGGCGTCAAGTAATATTTTCACCGGCGATCTCCTGCCGAAGAACTTTGGCGTGACGCGCCACGGGCGCGTCATTTTTTACGACTACGATGAAGTGTGTTTCGTCACGGATTGCCAGTTTCGCGATATACCCGAAACGGACGACTACTACGACGAAATGCGTGCCGACGCCTGGTTTTACGTCGGGCCCAACGACGTTTTCCCGGCGCAGTTCCTCGATTGTCTCGGTCTCAGCAAGGAACAGCGCGATACGTTCAGCCACTTCCACGGCGAGCTGCTGACGGCATCGTGGTGGCGACGCATCAGCGATCGTATTAACGCCGGCGAATGGATCGACGTGCTGCCGTACACGTCGCGCAGCTGGGTAACGCGGCTTGGCGGCAGTGGACGCTATGCGCCGATCCCTGCTTCGCAGGAGCCCGCCGAGGCCTGACCGGCCATGCGGCCGCTGCGGTCGTTCTCTGATACTGTTATCCCGACGGCAGCCTTGCTGCGCCGCTTTGACACGCGCCGGGGTTTTGCTATCATATAATTAGTTTCATAAGTAACTATTAATTTCGGCAATCAAATCAATAACAAAAGGGGCATCACCTTGAAACTGGCGAGTCTCAAAGACGGCACGCGCGACGGCACATTGCTGGTCGTCTCAAGCGACCTGACGCGTGCGGCACCGGCGACCGCGATCGCGCCGACGCTGCAGGCCGCGCTGGACCAGTGGTCCGACGCCGAGGCGGCGCTGGCGGCGTTGGCCCGCAAACTCGAAAACGGCACAGTCGATGGCGAGTTTGCATTCGAGCCGGCGAATGTTTCGTCACCGCTGCCACGTGCCTACCACTGGGTCGACGGCTCGGCCTACGTAAATCACGTGGAGTTGGTGCGCAAGGCGCGCGGCGCCGAGATGCCGGACAGCTTCTGGCACGATCCCCTGGTCTACCAGGGTGGATCGGATGACTTTATCGGTCCGCGTGACGACATCCTCGTGCCGAGCGAAGAGTTCGGTATCGACATGGAGTCGGAAACAGCCATTATCACCGACGACGTGCCGATGGGTACCGCGGCGGAAGATGCCGCCCGGCACATCAAACTGCTGATGATTGTCAATGACGTGTCGCTGCGAAACCTCATTCCGAACGAGCTGGCGAAAGGATTCGGTTTCTACCAGGGAAAACCGTCGACCGCTTTCTCACCGGTTGCGGTCACGCCTGACGAGCTCGGGGAAGCGTTTTCGGACGGCTTGTTCCACCTGCCCCTGCGCACCTGGCTGAACGGCAAACTTATCGGTCAACCGGATTGCGACGTCGACATGACGTTCAATTTTCACCAGTTGATCGCTCACGTCACGAAAACGCGGCGCCTCGGCGCAGGAACCATTGTCGGCTCCGGCACGGTGTCGAACTACGATCGCTCGAAAGGGGCCAGCTGCCTTGCCGAGATTCGCATGCTGGAAACCATCGAACACGGCAAGCCGACGACACCCTTCATGAAATTCGGCGACACTGTGCGGGTCGAAATGCTGGATGCGCAGGAGCGCAGTATCTTCGGCGCGATCGACCAGCGCGTCGCCAGGGGTTGACGCAGTGGCCGGCAGGGCAGAACAGCAATACATGACCGGCTTTGCCAACGAATACGCGACCGAAGCGCTGCCGGCAACGTTGCCGAAAGGGCAAAACTCGCCGCAAAAGGTGGCGCATGGTCTGTACGCCGAAAAGCTGAGTGGCACCGCCTTCACGGCGCCGCGCTCCAGCAATTTTCGCAGCTGGCTTTATCGCATTCGCCCTTCGGTCGTGCACGGCGAGTTTCGGCCGGTGGACAACGGGCTCCTGCGCACCGGTCCCTGTGACGAAACACCGGCGACGCCGAACCAGCTTCGCTGGGACCCGTTCGCCATGTCGGATATCGACGGCGATTTCGTCGACGGGCTGGCAACGATCGCCTGCAATGGCAGCGCCGCGATGCAGGCCGGCATCGGCATACATATTTACCGTGCAAACCGCTCGATGGACGGGCGCTTCTTCAGCGATGCCGACGGCGAGCTGCTGATCGTTCCTCAGGAAGGCCGCATCGACCTCAGGTCCGAGTGCGGCAACCTGCAGGTCGTGCCGGGAGAGATCGTGGTCGTTCCGCGGGGCATGAAGTTCCAGGTCAACCCGTCCGATGCGACGGCGCGCGGCTACGTTTGCGAGAACTACGGCAGCAAACTCACCTTGCCGGAGAGAGGCCCCATCGGCTCGGATGGCCTTGCCAACGACCGTGACTTCCTGACTCCCGTTGCCGCTTACGAGGACGTAAGCGGTGAGTTTGAATTGATCAACAAGTTCGGCGGCAATCTGTTTGCCTGCACACTGACGCATTCGCCGCTGGACGTCGTTGCCTGGCACGGCAACCTTGCACCGTACAAATACGATTTACGATTGTTCAACACCATTGGTTCGATCAGCTACGATCATCCGGATCCGTCGATTTTCACGGTGTTGACGTCGCAATCCGAAACCGCCGGCGTCGCCAACGTGGATTTCGTCATTTTCCCGCCACGCTGGCTGGTCATGGAGCACTCGTTCCGCCCGCCCTGGTATCACCGTAACGTCATGTCGGAATACATGGGGCTTATTTTCGGCGACTATGACGCCAAAACCGGCGGCGGCTTCGTGCCTGGCGGGTCCAGCCTGCATAACTGCATGTCCGCGCACGGCCCCGATGCCGATGCTTTCGATAGCGCAAGCAGCGCGACGCTCGAGCCGCACAAGCTGCAGGACACGATGGCGTTCATGTTCGAATCCCGCTACCTGATTCAGCCGACGGCTTTTGCCATGAACGCGCCGGAGTTGCAGTCCGACTATCGCGACTGCTGGACGGCGCTCGAGAGTCAATTCAAACCGCAGGGGTGAGCGCGGGGGGCGGGGCAATGGCAGAGTACGCCGAGGTTCAAAGTGGCCACGCCGGATGACGTGCGGCGGTTCGCGCTCGAGCTGCCGGAGTCGACCGAGCAGCAGCATCACGGGCATCCGGATTTCCGCGTGCGCAAGAAGATTTTCGCCACGCTGTGGCCGGACGAGGGGCGCGCGGTCGTGAAACTGGCGGTCGCGGACCAGCAGGCGCTCGTACAGATGCAACCCGACCGGTTTTCGCTCGGTGGCTGGGCGCAGCAGGGCTGGACCAATGTTGATTTGGTGCAAATCGATACCGACTCGCTGCACGACGTCATCGTGACTGCCTGGCGCAACGTCGCGCCGAAGACGCTCGTCCGCAAATACGATGAGCCGGGTTAGGTCGACAGTTTTCCTGGGCCTGCTGATGCTGGCCGCCTGCGGCCCGGCACCCGAACCCTGCAGCACTGAATGGATGAGCTGGGTCGACGCTACGGTAACCACGAGCGACAAAGAGGGCCACGGTCCCGATGTCGGTTCCGATGAGTGGAGATCAGTAGTAGAGTTCAGGCTCGGGTTACGCGGCGACGCCGCCGTACCGCGTGGTAATGCGGACGCGTGGTGTCGCTATGTCGACAAGGCGATAAAAGACCGACGCTGATTCCAGCCGGCTGAACAAAAATGAGCGATATCCAGGCAATTGAAGGCGGCTGCCTTTGCGGTTCCATTCGCTATCGTGCGAGCTCGATGCCGCTGCGCGGCGTCATCTGCCATTGTGCCATGTGCCGGCGCCATTCCGGCGCCCCGGCGCTTTCCTTCGTGCACTTTGCACGAGAAGAGTTTCGCTGGCTCGGCGATGAGCCTGCACGCTACCGTTCCTCGGAGTTTGCCGAGCGTGGCTTCTGCCGCAATTGCGGCAGCACGGTCAGCATGCACGAGGAAGTCCTGGCGGATCGTGTGCAGATCGCGGTCGGCAGTCTCGATGAACCGAATCGCATCACGATCGACGACCACGTGTGGACGAGCGAACAAATCGACTGGTTCGATATCGCAGATGACTTGCCGCGTTTTTCGAGGAGCAGCGACGCGGTTGCATCGAAGGCCTGAGCTGCGGCAACCCATGCAAACGATGAGTACTGCCGCTGCGCGCGATCACGCACGCAGGGCTCGCGTTCACCGCTGAATTCACTATGATTAGTAGTACAGGCAACGCTATGTACGTGCTTTGCAGAAACAAGGTAAAGGACTACGACAGGGAGAATTATCCGGGGAAATAGATGCCGGGAAATACCACGGAAATACGCGCGGAATTTCGCGAACTCGGTTCCGCCGACATCGCAATTCATTCACAGCGTTTCTTCAAGACCGGGGCGGGCGAGTACGGTGAAGGAGATCGGTTCCTCGGCATACGTGTGCCAGTCGTGCGGCAGTTCGTGAGGACCCATCGCGGCATTCCGCTGCGAACCGTTGTTTCGTTCCTGCGGTCAGGTTTTCACGAGGAGCGCATGTTCGGCCTGCTGGCACTCGTCGACCGTTACCGGCGTGGCGATGACGGGATGAAACAGCGCGTCTACGAGCTGTACATGGATAATCTCGACTATGTCAATAATTGGGACCTGGTCGATTCGACCGCCCACCTCATCGTCGGTCCGCAGCTGCAGGATCGCAGCCGGCGCGCGTTGTACCGCTTGGCGAGGTCCAGGGACATCTGGAAACGACGCGTCGCCATCATGGCGACGTTTCACTACATACGCGGGGAGGACTACGCGGACACGCTTGCGCTTGCGGAATTGCTGCTCGATGACCCGCATGACCTGATGCACAAGGCGGTTGGCTGGATGCTCCGCGAGGTCGGTAACCGCGACCTGGCGACGGAAGAGCGATTTCTCCGGCAACACTACAAAAAGATGCCGCGCACGATGCTGCGCTACGCGATCGAGAAATTCCCGGAGCAACGACGCCAGGCCTACCTGCAAGGTCGGATGTAGGTGGCAACCACCGGCCGCGCGGTCATTGTGACAGGATCCAGCCGCGGAATCGGTGCGGCAACCGCGATACTGGCTGCGAACCGGGGCTATGCGGTTTGCGTCAACTTTGTTGCGAATGAAAGCGCTGCCATGAGCGTCGTGCAGACCATCGAGAAAGCCGGCGGCAAAGCCATTGCCCGGCGGGCCGACGTATCCGACGAACGACAGGTGGTCGAGCTTTTCGATAGCGCGGAACGCTCGCTCGGGCCGCTTTATGGCCTGGTCAACAACGCCGCGATCCTCGAGCGGCAGTGCGGGTTCTCAGACCTGTCGCCCGCCCGGCTCGAGCGAATTTTTCGCACCAATGTTATCGGTGCGTTCCTGTGTGCAAAAGAAGCTATCGTCCGTATGTCGGCGTCCGGTGGGGGTGCGATCGTCAACGTCTCGTCCTGCGCCGCGAAAACCGGTTCGCCGCACGAGTACGTGGATTACGCGATGTCCAAAGGAGCGCTGGATACCATGACCGTCGGGCTTGCCAAAGAGGTTGCGGCCGACGGCATCCGCGTGAATGCGGTCCGGCCGGGATTCATCGAAACGGACATGCATGCCGCCGGTGGCGAGCCGGACCGGGTCGAGCGCCTGCGGGACAGCATCCCGCTCAAGCGTGGCGGCACGCCGGAGGAGGCAGCGAGTGCGATCGTCTGGCTGCTGTCCGCGGACTCCTCTTACTGCACCGGGTCATTTATCGACGTGGCCGGTGGCGTTGGTTGAGGCGCGCAGCATTGGTCTGCCGGCGGTTGCCGGTGACGATCCGCGGGTGCTCATTCTCGGCAGCCTGCCGAGCGTCAGGTCCATTGCGCAGCAACAATACTATGCGTTTCCGACCAATGCGTTCTGGAACATCATGGGTGCACTGGTGGGCGCCGGCAAGGACGTGGAATACGGCGCGCGACTGGAGAAGCTCAAATCGAGTGGCATCGCGCTGTGGGATTCACTGGCCTCGTCGCGGCGACCGGGCAGCCTCGATGCGAACATCGACCACGCAACGGCGCAGCCGAACGATATCAAGGCCTTTCTTGCGGCAAACGCCGGTATTCGCCTCATCGCGTTCAACGGCCGTGCGTCACAAGAGTCATTCCTGCGGCATATCGATCGGGATCTTGCGCTAACATGGCCGCAAATCAACCAGGTACTGCTGCCATCCAGCAGTGCGGCGCACGCGAGCATGGGCCTGGACGACAAAATCAAGGCCTGGTCCGTGATCATGCAATACCTGGATACGAATTGAGGTCAACATGTGCAGAAATATCAAAACGCTGTTCAACTTCGAGCCCCCGGCAACGGACGAGGAAGTTCGTGCATCCGCGCTGCAATTCGTCCGCAAGCTGAGCGGCTTCAACAAACCGTCGCAAGCGAACGAGGCTGCGTTCAACCAGGCGGTGGACGATGTGGCCGCTGTAGCGCGTGAGCTTCTTGCGTCGCTGGTCACGAATGCGCCGGCCAAAAGCCGCGAAGAAGAAGCCGCCAAAGCGCGTGCCCGGGCGGCGGCGCGTTTCGGCACCTGACGGACGTACCGGCATGTCGAGTCCGACCGACATTACCGCTGTTTACCAGCTTGGGCTAACCGTCAGCGACCTCGACGGCTCCCGCGCCTTCTATGAGGATAAGCTCGGCCTGCGCATGGTGGCCCGGTTCGACCCGCCCGGCCTGATGTTTTTCTATGCCGGCGGCGTGCGCCTGTCGCTGCAAAAAACCGACAGCGTCGAGGCGTCCTCGTCGGTAGTTTATTTTCAGGTCGCGGATATCGAAGCGGCGGTGGCGGCGTTGAAAGACAAGGGGGTCGCATTCGAGCAGGAAGCGCAGCTCGTGTTTCCCGATACGGAAGGTCAGTTCGGTGCGCCGGGCGAAGAGGAATGGATGGCATTTTTACGGGACCCGGACGGGCATCTGCTCGCGCTGGTGTCTCGACGGTAGATCGAATTACAACGAGAAAGAGAGGAGCGAATGATGATTGGATACGTAACGCTTGGGACCAACGATATGGAAAAGGCGGCAGGCTTCTACGATGCATTACTGAAGCAGCTCGGTGCAAAGCGAGTGATGTCGGGCGACACGTTCATCGCCTGGGGTACGGACATGGCCAGCCCGTCTGTATCGGTCATCAAGCCCTACGACGGTAAGCCGGCGACGGTCGGCAACGGCGTGATGGTTGCCATCGTCGTGGACTCGAACGACAAGGTCGATTCGATGCATGCCAAAGCCATGGAGCTGGGGGCGCAGGACGAAGGCGCGCCGGGGGATCGTGGCAACGGTTTCTACGCCGGCTATTTCCGCGACCTGGACGGTAACAAGCTCAACACCTTCTGTTTCACCCGGCCGTCCAGCTAGCAGGGCAGGCCCGCGCGCGGCCGCAAGCGGCCGCGCGCTCTTTCGACCCGTTCCGCCCGCGATGGACGGACGATTCTTCAGCGTTCCCGAGGAATCGGAGATTTACGGCAAAGTGCCAGGGTGAGGGTTAAACCTGGATCGACCTATAACGCGCTGTCGCCGGTCTCGCCGGTGCGAATGCGCCAGACCTCGTCCAGCGTCGTGACGAAGATCTTGCCATCACCGACCTTACCGGTCTTGGCACTCTCGATAATCGCCTCGATGGTCTGGTCGACGCGATCGTCCGGCACGGCCACCTCGACCTTGGCCTTGGGCAGGAAATCGACGACGTATTCGGCGCCCCGGTACAACTCGGTGTGGCCGCGCTGACGCCCGAAGCCCTTGACCTCGGTGACCGTCATGCCCTGCACGCCGATTTCGCTCAGCGCATTACGCACGTCGTCCAGCCTGAACGGTTTGATGATTGCGGTTACGAGTTTCATAGTGTATCCAGGGTTGTGCCGGCTACAGCATCACTGTGCCGCCGTCCACCATCAGGGTTTGCCCGGTAGTGAGTTTACTCAGATCGCTGGCCAGAAACAGCACCGCGCCGACAATATCTCCGGTTTCCAGCGGCTTGCGAATGGCCTGCTGCGACACGGTCACGTCGATGATCTTGTCACGCTTGTCCTGGAACAACTCGGCGGTTGCATCGGTGTTGACAACGTTGGGCGCCACCGCGTTTACGCGGATATTGTGCCGGCCGACTTCGCGCGCCAGCCCGCGCGTGGCGCCAATGACTGCGGCCTTCGACGTGGTGTAATGCAGGTTGTTCGGCATACCGTAGGTTGCCGCCAGCGAACTGATGTTGACGATCGAGCCGGACTGCTGTTCTTTCATCGCCGGAAGGACCGCCTTGCAGCACTGCCAGACACCCTTGACGTTGACGTTCATTGCAGCATCCCATTCGGCTTCGTCGAGTTTTTCGAATGGCATGAGATGCAGGCTGCCGTAAAGTGCCGCATTGTTGACCAGGACATCGATTCGCCCGAACTTTGCGACCACGTCAGCCGCCATTGCTGCCGTGCTTTCGGCGCTGGTCACGTCAGTTCGTGCCGCGATCCCCTGGGCACCTTCCTCATCGATGATCGAGAGCGTCTCGTCGCAGTCGCGGATGTCGTTAACCGCGACGCTGGCGCCACGCCGCGCGAAATGGCGCGCGTACTCCTGGCCGAGGCCCCGCGCCGCGCCGGTGATTACAACTACCTTGTCCGTGAAGTCCATACGATTTTTCCCCTGTGGCGCTGCCATTGCAGAATAACAACCCGGTCCCCGATGTGTATACGGCAATTCGCGATTCCGCGTCGGAGCGGCAGGTTAACACCCAAATCAAGTAGAATAGAGCCACATCGTCGCCGCCTCGCTCGCGCCGCTTGCTGGCCGGATTCGCCGGCCGGGCGGGCAGAACACTGTATTACAAGCACAAATGAATACAACGACCGGGAAAAGCTTGCTGAACGAGCCGCAAGGTCTCAAATACCATGGCGGGGCGGTGCTTTACGCGGTCGCCGGCTACATCCTGGGCTTCGCCGGCCTGTTCGCCAGCCACTGGACGCTGAACCTGCTGGGGACGCTGCTGCTGGCCCATGCAATGGTCATTGCGGCGTACATGATTCACGAGTGCGGGCACAACCTCGTGTTCAGCAGCATTCGCCACAACGCTTACCTTGGCCGCTTTCTGAGCTGGTTGTGCGGCTCCTGCTATGGCACCTACGAAGATATACGTTACAAGCATTTCAGGCATCACGTGGACGTCGACGACGTCGTCTGGTTCGACTACGAAGCATTCTTCGAGAAACACCCGGTCGTATTGCGCGTCACGAAATTTCTCGAATGGTTCTACATACCCGCGCACGATCTCATCATGCACTTCATCATGGTGTTCACATCGTTCATCATCCCGCAGCGTCGCAACCAGCGCGTCCGCAATGTCATCGTCATTCTCGTGCGCGGCGGCGTTTTCGCGGCGCTGCTGATCTTCTTCCCGAAGGTGGTAATCCTGTATGCGATTGCCTACCTGCTGATGATGACCGTGCTGCGCTTCATGGACAGCATCCAGCACGACTTCGGCTATAACCTGACGCTGTTCGAGCGCGGCCGGCCGCCACGCAAGGGCGACTACGAATGGGAGCAGGAACATACGTTCAGCAATCCGCATTCATTCCGTTACGAGGTGCCCAACTGGCTGACACTCAACTTCGGCTTCCACAACGTGCATCACAAGGACATGACCGTGCCCTGGTACCGGCTGCCGAAGAAGCATCGCGAGTTTTTCGGCGATAGCCCGGAGAACGTCGTACCGCTGGCGTCGCAGCTCCGGATCTTTCACAAGAACAGGGTCCGGCGCATCGTCGGTAACCATGACGGCGACCAGCCGTGGGGCAGGGAATTTCTCGTTGCGGCACGCAAAGCCGAGGTGTACGGCGGCAACGCTGCCTC
Source organism: Gammaproteobacteria bacterium (assembly GCA_018677555.1). GTDB lineage: Bacteria > Pseudomonadota > Gammaproteobacteria > Steroidobacterales > Woeseiaceae > JAHHOT01. The sequence goes on from JAHHOT010000017.1 coordinate 17,525, forward strand.
GTTTCTCACGTCTTTTTGAGCTGCCTGCGGGCAGTCGAATCCGGGGACGAACATGCAAAAACTCGAGGTGTACCAGTCGCTCTGGGGAATGGAGTTGCGTTCGCCACACGCGGAGGAGCGGTCCATGGACGAGAACTTCCGCCGGGTCGCGGAAGCCGGCTTCGCGGGTATGTGCATCGACCTGGGCGCCGACGAGATCGACGACTTCCGCGACGCGCAACAGTATTACGACAGGTATTCGCTCGGTTGCATGGTCAATGCGTTCCCTTACAAGGTGAGGGATCTTCTGCCGGTGCTGCAACTGGCGCGTGATTTCGACGCGTGCATGGTCAACGTCATCGGCGGCGTAATGCCGGTCACGGTTGCGGGTGCGATTCCGGTCATTTATCGCTGGATGGAGGACGCCGACCGCGTCGGCGTTCCACTGCTGTTCGAAACCCACCGCGATGGCATCCTCAACGATCTTTTCTACACGCTGGAGGTCATCGATTCGATACCGGAATTGCGCTTGTGCGCTGACCTGTCGCATTTCGTCGTCGACAGGGAGTTTCGTTCGCCGCTGCGCGATGTCGACGCGGGCTACGTGAATCGGGTGCTGGAGAGATCCGACTGTTTCCAGGGCCGCATTGCCAGTCGCGAGCAGGTGCAGATCCAGATCGATTTTCCGCAGCACCAGGAGTGGGTGAATATTTTCAAGGGCTGGTGGAAATCCGGCATGCGCATGTGGCGGCGGCGTAGCGAGCCTGACGCGACGCTGGTATTTCTGTGCGAACTCGGCCCGCCACCGTACGCGATTACCGACGCGGAGCAGCGCGAGCTGTCTGACCGCTGGCAAGAGTCGCTTCAGATCAAGCACTGGGTGGAGACGATCTGGGCCGAACTGGACGCCGAAAGCTGACGCAAGGCCGCGCGGCGAATCCGACATGCCAAACACAGCGGAACTCAAGCGATGGGACGAGGCGGTTGCCGGGATCATTGCTGCAAACGACTTCAGTGCGCGCGCCGATGCCCTGATCAACGCGATCGGCACGGCAGTCAGGCATGAAGGAACCTGCCTGATCGCGTTTCACGGGGACGCCAGCCCGGATGTGTTGCATCACACGATCGAACCTGCCGGGGCAAAGCACTACCTGGAGCGCTATCTTGCCGGGCCGTATTTGCTCGATCCGCTGTATCAGCTGGCAATCGCGGAACGCAAACCGTCACTGTGCCGATTTCGCGATGCGCAGCCCGATCGCTTCCGTTCCAGCGAGTACTACCGCAAATACTGCGAGCGTACGCATTTGCTGGACGAGATGGACTTCATTGCCCGGGTATCCGAATCGACGACCGCGGTGCTGGTCGTCGCGCGGCGCGATTCCCTGTTCAGCAAGAGAGAGATAAATCGCCTGCACCTGATCGAGGCGACCGTGCTTGCCACCGTGCGCGCCATCTGGGAGGAATGGGCGGCGGGCACCGAGGGTGCTGACGACGGCATGCACGCCCGCCTGACGCAGAGCTTCGAACGTTTCGGTGAGGGCGTCCTGACCGACCGGGAGCGGCAGATCAGCCAGCTGCTGTTGCGCGGCCACTCGTCCAAGTCCATCGCCCGGGAGCTCGACATCGCGCCCGGCACGGTGATGGTCCACAAGCGCAACCTGTTCGCCAAGCTCGGTATCAGCTCGCAGTACGGCCTGTTTTCGCTGTTGCTCGACAGCCTGGAGGCGCCGTTTAGTCCATAACCGCCGGCCATACCCCCGAAATGGTATTCACGTCACTGCAACGAGCGGTAAAAATGTCGATCCTTTAATAACTTACGCTGCGCGTGCTGGCGCCGGGACAGACCATGCAGGAATTCGATTTCGGGCTGGGGGAAGACATCGACATGCTGCGCGACGCTGTGCGCAGCTTTGCGGACGATCGCATCGCGCCGCGTGCCGCGGAGATCGATAGCTCGAACACGTTTCCGCGCGACCTCTGGCCGGAGCTCGGCGAACTCGGCCTGCTGGGCATTACCGTGGAGGAAGAGTTCGGCGGCGCCGGGCTCGGGTACGTCGCCCATGTCGTGGCAATGGAAGAAATCAGCCGCGCCTCGGCCTCGGTCGGGCTCAGCTACGGGGCGCATTCGAACCTGTGCGTCAATCAATTGCGGCGCTGGGGCAGCGCGGACCAGAAACGGCGGTATCTGCCCGGGCTGATCGACGGTACGCAGGTCGGCGCACTTGCGATGAGCGAGCCGGGCGCGGGTTCCGACGTGATGGGAATGCGCACGACGGCCGTGCAGGACGGCGACGATTACGTCCTCAACGGCAACAAGATGTGGATTACGAACGCGCCGGAAGCCGACGTCTCCATCATCTACGCCGTGACCAACGGCGACTTCGAATCACCGAAGCTCGGCGCGTTCATCGTCGAGCGCGACAGGCCGGGATTCAGCACGGCACAGAAGCTGGACAAGCTGGGCATGCGTGGCTCCGACACCGGGGAGATCGTACTCGCGGACTGTCGCGTGCCGGCGGACAACCTGCTCGGCGCCGCGGGGCAGGGCGCCGCTATTCTCATGAGCGGCCTCGATTACGAGCGGCTGGTGCTGGCGGCGGGCCCGCTCGGCATCATGCGCGCCTGTTTTGATATCGTCATGCCCTACGTGCATGATCGCAAGCAGTTCGACCAGCCCATCGGCACGTTTCAGCTGATGCAGGGGAAAATCGCTGACATGTACACGATCATGAATGCCTGCCGTTCTTACGTATACGCGGTCGCACGCGCCTGTGACGACGGCAAGACGACGCGCTTCGATGCCGCCGGATGTATTTTGCTGGCCGCGGAGAAGGCGACCTGGATGGCGGGCCAGAGTATCCAGGCGCTCGGCGGCAACGGCTACATCAACGAGTACGCGACGGGACGCCTGCTACGCGATGCAAAACTCTACGAGATCGGTGCCGGCACCAGCGAGATTCGCCGCATGCTGATCGGTCGCGAGTTATTCAACGCCACCGGCTGAATTCGTCCATGCCCGTCATCCAATCGAAGGTCAAAACCGATTCCGCCGACTTCAGGAAGAACGATGAAGCCAACCGCGGGCTGGCGGACGGACTGCGCGACGTGCTCGAGCGCATCTCGGAGGGCGGCAGCGAACGCGCACGGCAAAAACACCTGTCGCGCGGCAAACTGCTGCCGCGCGATCGTGTGCGGCGACTGGTCGATCCGGGTTCCCCGTTTCTCGAGATCGGGCAGCTCGCTGCTTACGGCCTGTACGACAACGAGGTGCCGTCGGCCGGCCTCATCGCGGGCATCGGCCAGGTCAGCGGGATCGACTGCGTCATCGTCGCCAACGACGCGACGGTCAAGGGCGGCACCTACTACCCGCTGACCGTCAAGAAGCATTTGCGTGCCCAGGAAATAGCGGAGAAAAACGGGTTGCCCTGTGTCTACCTGGTGGATTCCGGCGGCGCGTTCCTGCCGAAACAGGACGAGGTGTTTCCCGATCGGGACCACTTCGGGCGAATCTTCTACAACCAGGCCCGTATGTCCGCACTCGGCATCCCGCAAATCGCCGCAGTCATGGGATCCTGCACCGCAGGCGGCGCCTACGTGCCGGCCATGTGCGACGAGGCCGTCATCGTCAAGAACCAGGGCACTATCTTCCTCGGCGGTCCGCCACTCGTAAAGGCCGCAACCGGTGAAATCGTCGACGCGGAAACGCTGGGCGGCGGCAACGTGCATTCGCGGATTTCGGGCGTCACCGACTACCTCGCCGACAATGACGTCGACGCGCTGGAAAGAGTTCGCGAGATCGTGTCGAACCTGAACTGGAAGCTGGACCCGCCGCTTGCGCTCCGCGAATCACGCGAGCCCGCGTATCCGGCCGACGAACTCTACGGTGTCGTATCGCGCGAGTTTCGTTTTCCTTACGACACGCGCGAAGTGATCGCCCGCATTGTCGACGCGTCCGAGTTCCAGGAATTCAAGGAGCTGTACGGGCCGACCCTCGTGTGCGGTTTCGCGCACATCTTCGGCTACCCGGTTGGCATCATCGCGAACAACGGCATCCTGTTCTCCGAGTCGGCGCAAAAAGGCGCACACTTCATTCAGCTGTGTAACCGGCGCGGCATCCCGATCGTGTTCCTGCAGAATATCGTCGGCTTCATGGTCGGTAAGAAATACGAGCATGGCGGCATTGCCAAAGACGGCGCGAAAATGGTTAACGCGGTAGCGACGTCAACCGTGCCGCGATTCACCGTCATCATCGGCGGCTCGTTCGGTGCAGGCAACTACGCCATGTGCGGCAGGGCCTACGACCCGCGCCTGATGTGGCTGTGGCCCAACGCACGCATTTCGGTCATGGGCGGCGAACAGGCGTCGCTGGTACTGACCACCGTGCAACGCGACGGCAAGGAGGCGCGCGGCGAGGCATGGAGTGAAAAGGAACAGAAGCGCTACGCCACGAGAATCCGCAAGCAATACGAGAAACAGGGCCACCCTTACTACGCGAGCGCACGCCTGTGGGACGACGGCGTCATCGATCCCGTTGACACGCGCCGCGTGCTCGGCCAGGCAATCTCGGCATCGATGAACCGGCCGCGCGATCGCGAAGGGCGTCACGGCATCTTCCGCATGTAGCAGCGGTGCGACCCGATTGCGTTCGGACCGCGGACCTGTCTCATGCAGGAGCGGCGCCCTCGCCGCGACTACGATGTGTCGTCGGGTCGCGGCGAGGG
>JAHHOT010000119.1 GCA_018677555.1 Gammaproteobacteria bacterium
CCCTTTTACCTGCAGCACACGTTCCTCGATCTGTGTCGGGAACACGTTGACTCCGCGAATAATCAACATGTCGTCGCTGCGCCCGGTAATCTTGTCCATGCGCCGCATCGTTCTTGCGGTACCCGGGAGCAGCCTCGTCAGGTCGCGCGTCCGGTAACGGATGATCGGCATGGCCTCTTTGGTCAGCGAGGTAAACACCAGTTCGCCCATCTCGCCGTCGGGCACGGGTTCACCGCTCTCCGGATTGATGATTTCGGGGTAGAAATGATCTTCCCAGATCGTCGGCCCGTCCTTGGTTTCGATACATTCATTGGCAACGCCCGGGCCGATAACCTCGGACAGGCCGTAAATGTCCACGGCGTCGAGACCGCAGCGCTGCTCGATCTCCCGTCGCATGGGCTCGCCCCAGGGTTCGGCCCCGAAAATGCCGACTTTGAGTGACGATGCGGCCGGGTCCAGACCCTGCCGTTCGAACTCGTCCGCGATGTTCAGCATGTAGGACGGAGTCACCATGATGATGTCCGGTTCGAAATCCTGGATGAGCTGCACCTGTTTCGGCGTTTGTCCGCCCGACATCGGGATAACCATTGCGCCGAGGCGCTCCGCGCCGTAGTGCGCACCCAGGCCACCGGTGAAAAGACCGTAGCCATAGGCAACGTGGATCTTGTCGCCCGGCTGCCCGCCGCCGGCCCGGATCGAACGCGCCACGCAATCCGCCCACATCGAAACGTCGTTTTTCGTGTATCCGACCACGGTCGGTTTGCCGGTCGTACCGCTCGACGCATGCACGCGCACGACCTGCTCACGCGGCACGGCAAACATGCCGAACGGATAGGCCTGGCGCAGATCGTCCTTGACCGTAAACGGAAACAGCGCGAGATCGTCCAGTGACTTCAGGTCGCCGGGCGCAACGTCCCTGGCGTCGCAGCGGGCGCGGAAAGAACTGACGTTGTCGTAGGTGTGGCGCAACGTCCGCTGCAGCCGTTGCAATTGCAACGATCGCAATTCATCCGCACTGGCCGTTTCAATCGGCTCGAGCGACTCCCGGCTGGGTGCGCGGGTAACCATGGCTCCCCCTGACATGAAACAAAATTCATGCTTGTGTTGTATGATCAGTATCACATTCAAGCAGCCGAGCTGCAACCGAAGAACGGAATGGAAGCAATGCATGCCTGCCGCGAAAGTCAGTGACACCAAACCGGGCAGTTTTCGCCAGGCGGCCGCACGCCTTGTCGAGGACTTCCGCTCGCGCAGGCCCTTGCGAGCCGGATCGCTGGTCATCAGCGTATTCGGGGATGCCATCGCGCCGCGTGGCGGCGCCATATGGCTCGGCAGTCTGATCAACCTTCTCCAACCCTTCGGCATCAATCAACGACTGGTGCGTACATCGGTGTTCCGGCTTGCCAAAGAGGGCTGGTTCGACAGCGAGCAGATCGGGCGCCGCAGTTTTTACAGCCTTACGCCGAAAGGCCGTGCCCGTTTCCAGGCAGCCAGCCGGCGCATTTACAGCGAGCCGCGCCACGACTGGCAGGGAACCTGGAACCTGGTGCTGTTGTCCGGCGTCGACGCGCAACACCGGGACGCCGTTCGCAAAGAGCTGGTGTGGTCCGGCTTTGCGCCGTTCTCGGCGAATGTCCTGGCGCACCCGTCTGCGGACATGCGTGCCGTCGAGGAACGGCTCGATGGCCTGCCGGGCAACGATCAGCTTCTGATCATGCGTGCCGAGGCCATGAGCAACCGCCAGGGATATCTGCGGCGGCTCGTGCACGAGTCCTGGGCGCTTGCCGATCTGAGTTCGCGCTACGGCGAGTTCCTGCAGCGTTTTCGGCCCGTGTACCAGACCCTGCGCCGCCGCCGATCGCCGGACCCCGAGCTCGCGTTTCGCGTGCGCACGCTGCTCATCCACGAGTACCGCAAGATCCTGTTACGCGATCCGTTTTTGCCGGATGACCTGCTGCCGGAGCGTTGGGACGGCGTAGCTGCTTACCAGCTGTGCCGCAATCTCTACAACGAGGTCGCGTTGCCGACCGAAGAGTACCTGACCGCGGAGATGGAGACGGCCGACGGGCCGCTGCCGCCTGCGGGGCCCGATTTTTTTCGACGTTTTGGTGGATTGATTACTGAATGAGTAAGAACCTGACGGGCCTCGAGCTTGCCCGCGCCTGCGCGGAAAAGATGCTCGAAGACGATGACGCCGCGAAATTTCTCGACATGTCGGTCGACGTCATCGAACCGGGTGTGGCCGAGGTGCGCATGTCGGTAACTCCGCACATGGTGAATGGCTACGGCGTTTGTCACGGCGGCTACATTTTCCTGCTGGCCGACAGCGCTTTTGCCTACGCCTGCAACGGATACGACGATATGTCCGTGGCGGCCGGCGCATCGATTGACTACATTGCCCCGGCGCGGCTCGGGGAAGAGCTGATTGCCGTCGCGCGTGAGGCACATCGTGGTCGTCGCATGGGCGTTTACGAGATCGAGGTGCGGGGTCCCGATGGCCACCTCGTGGCGCTGTTTCGCGGCCGCTCAGCGCACATCGGCCGGCAAATCCTGGACCCAAAATGATACAAAATTCATTGAATTTTTAATTTTTTCGTGACATATTTGGCCTCGCAAGGCTTGCACGGCCCTGCGGGCATTGGCAATCGAAACCGGAGAACGCGGTGTACACACAAGGTCTGGACCAGAAAGGCGAAAGCGCAAATGCGGCTGATGACGCGGCGCGCCTGGTGCAATTCCAGGAACGCGTCGATGCGGAAGAAAAGATAGAACCCAAGGACTGGATGCCGGAAACCTATCGCAAGACGCTCATACGGCAGATCTCGCAGCATGCGCATTCCGAGATCGTCGGCATGCAGCCCGAGGGTAACTGGATCACTCGCGCCCCATCCCTCAAGCGCAAGGCGATATTGCTGGCGAAGGTACAGGATGAAGCCGGTCATGGCCTTTACCTTTACAGTGCCGCCGAGACGCTCGGCATATCGCGCGACGAACTGTTCGACCAGCTGCTGACCGGCAAGGCGAAGTACTCGAGCATCTTCAACTATCCGACGCTGACCTGGGCCGATGTCGGCGCGATCGGCTGGCTGGTCGACGGCGCCGCGATCATGAACCAGATTCCGTTGTGCCGCTGCTCGTACGGACCGTATGCACGGGCTATGGTCCGCGTTTGCAAGGAAGAGAGTTTTCACCAGCGCCAGGGTTACGAAATCATGCTGCGGCTCTGTGAAGGCACTGCCGAACAGAAACGCATGGCGCAGGACGCGCTGAATCGCTGGTGGTGGCCGTCGCTCATGATGTTCGGTCCGAGCGATTCGGATTCGAAACACAGCGCCCAATCGATGGCATGGAAGATCAAGCGTTTCAGCAACGACGAGTTACGGCAGAAGTTCGTCGACGTCACGGTGCCGCAAGCCGACTACCTGGGCATTAAAATGCCGGACCCGGACCTCAAGTGGAACGAGGAAACGGGCCACTACGACTTCGGCGAAATCGACTGGCAGGAATTTTTCGAGGTGCTTGCCGGAAACGGTCCGTGTAACCGCGAACGCCTGGAGGCGCGAAACAAGGCCCATAATGACGGCGCCTGGGTGCGCGAAGCCGCCGCGGCCTATGCCGGGAAGCAGGCGCGCCGCGCTGCGGCCTGAGCAGAGGGGTACAGCAATGAGCAAACAGGATTGGCCACTGTTCGAGGTATTCATACGCGCCAAGTCCGGCCTGAGTCACCGGCACGTGGGTAGCCTGCACGCTGCCGATGCCGCGATGGCGATCGATCATGCGCGCGATCTCTACACCCGGCGCGGCGAAGGCGTCAGCATCTGGGTGATTGAATCGAGGAACATCCACGCGTCGGATCCCGCGGAGTCAAGCGCACTTTTCGAACCTGCTGCGGACAAGATCTATCGCCATCCCACCTTCTATGACGTGCCGGACGGCGTGGAGAACCTGTGAGCATCGTCAGCGACAATAAGGATGCGCTTTTCGCCTACCTGCTGCGCCTCGGCGATAACGCGCTGATCGCGGGACAGCAACTCGGCAAACTGGTCGCGCACGGTCCGGAGCTGGAGGAAGAGATGGCCGTCGCCAACTTTGCGCTCGACTACATCGGCCAGGCCCGCATGTTCTTCAGCCTCGCGGCCGAGGTGGAGGGCGCGGGACGGAGCGAGGACGACCTCGCATTCCTGCGCGACGGCATGGACTTCCACAACCTGCTTTTGCTCGAGCAGCCCAACGGCGACTTCGCGCAGACGACGGCGCGGCAATTCCTGTTCGAGAGTTTTTACCAGTACCAGCTGGCGGAGCTGGCGAAATCGAAGGAGCCGCGTATTGCGGAAATCGCCGTACGCATAGCGCGCGAAATCCGTTATCACCTGCGCCACCATCGCCAGTGGCTCGTGCGCCTCGGCGACGGAACCGAAGAAAGTCATCAGCGCATGCAGCGATCCGTCGACGACCTGTGGCGTTTCACGGGCGAAATGTTTTCGCGCGACGAGATCGATACCTGGGCGGCCGAATCGGGCGTCGGCCCCGACCCGTCATCGTTGCACGACGCCTGGGCCGCTTATGTCGAGGCAGCGCTCGACGAGGCGACTTTGCGCAAGCCGGAGCAAGAGTGGATGGCCTCCGGCGGAAAGCAGGGAACGCATACCGAACATCTCGGTTACATCCTGGCGGAGATGCAGCACATCCCGCGAACCTACCCTGGAGCCGAATGGTGAGCGCAGGTTTGCAACAACAGGATCACGCAGCGTGGCAGCTCGTTGGTTCGATTCCCGATCCCGAAATCCCGGTACTGACGCTGACGGACCTGGGCATCATCCGCTGGATTCGTTCCGATGGCGACACTACCGTCGTGGGCGTAGCTCCCACCTATAGCGGCTGCCCGGCGACAGAGGTTATCGAGGCGAGCGTTCTTGAAACGCTCGAGAGTGCTGGTTACGCCGCGGCACGCGTCGAACGTGTCCTGTCACCGCCGTGGACGACCGACTGGATCAGCGACGAGGGGCGCAAGAAACTCGCCGTGTATGGCATCGCGCCGCCCGACAAGGCGGCGGAATCCAAACGCGCCCTGTTTCACAGCGGGCAAGGAATTGCCTGCCCACGCTGCGCGAGTATCGACACCAGCCGGGTGAGCGAGTTCGGTTCCACGCCGTGCAAGGCCTCCTGGAAATGCAACTCCTGCCTCGAACCGTTCGAATATTTCAAGTGTCTGTAGCCCGGACATTCGACAATCTGACGAGCTAGCGAGCCGAAGCCATGCCACGATTTCATCCAGCGACGGTGATCGAAAAGAAACGGGAAACCGAAGACTCGATCGTTCTGACACTCGAGGTTCCCGAAGACGCCGCGGCTGACTTTACCTACGACCAGGGACAGCACCTGCCGGTGCGTGCGTCGGTCGATGGCGCAAATATTCGCCGCACCTACTCGATTTGCAGCAGCGTCTCTGACGACGTCCTGCGCCTCGGCATACGTGTGCAGAACGGTGGCGTATTTTCCAACTACGTTGCTGACCGCATCGACGTTGGCGACGTTCTGGAGATCATGCCTCCCTTCGGGCACTTCAACACGCAACTGGACCCCGCGAACGACAAGACCTACGTCGCCTGCGTCGCAGGAAGCGGCATCACGCCGATCCTGTCGATCGTCAAGACGACGCTGGAAGCAGAGCCGAAGAGTCGATTCGTGATTTTTTACGGCAATCGCAAACGCGCGTCCACGATGTTCCTGGAGGAACTCTGGGCCTTGAAAAACACCTACCGCGATCGCCTGGCGCTGCATTTCATCATGAGCCAGGAGACGACTGATATCGATCTTTACAGCGGCCGCGTCGACGGCGCAAAGATGAGCGAGTTGCACAACGCGTTTCTCCGGGACGTCCGTGCCGACGAGTTCTTTCTGTGCGGCCCGAACCCCATGATCGACGACGTGACCTCATCGTTGCAGGAACTCGGTTACAGCAAAGAACGAATACACTCGGAGCGCTTTCGCGCCGGGATGAAGGGCGAGAAAGCCGCACCGATCAAAGCTGCCGCGATCCCGAAAGACGGCGCGGAAATTACTGTCATTGTCGACGGCAACCGGCAGTCATTTCATATGCGCGCGGACGATTCGTCGATTCTCGACGCCGCACTGGAGAATGGCATTGAGCTACCCTACTCGTGCAAGGGCGGGGTTTGCTCGACCTGCCGCACGAAGCTCAAAAGCGGTGACGTCGACATGGCGTTGAACTATGCGCTCGAGCCATGGGAGCTGGAGCGCGGCTTCATTCTCACCTGCCAGTCCAGCCCGAAGTCGAGCAGCATCGAACTCGATTACGACGAGACCTGAGGCGACACATTCCGATAAATACACTGTAGGAGCGCCGCCCCCGGCGCGACTGT
>JAHHOT010000230.1 GCA_018677555.1 Gammaproteobacteria bacterium
GCATCGGCCTGCGCGGGCCGGGTGAGATGCAGCTCGAAACGGACAGGCGACTCGTCGGGCAGCGCATTCGGCAGCTTCGGTCACGGCTGGACCAGGTGGACAGCCGGCGCGCCATGAACCGACAGAACAGGGTTCGCGCCGAGATTCCAACGGTCGCGCTCGTAGGCTATACGAACGCCGGCAAATCGACACTGTTCAATGCGCTGACGAAGGCCGGCGTCTACGTCGAGGACCAGATGTTTGCGACCCTGGATCCGACCTTGCGGCGTTTAACGCTGCCGGACGGGCACGACGTGATCCTGGGCGATACGGTGGGTTTCGTGCGTGACCTGCCGCACGAACTCATCGCGGCATTTCGCTCTACGCTGCAAGAAGTGCGAAACGCGGACCTGATACTGCACCTGATCGATGCCAGCGACGCGAATCGCTGGCAGCGCGTGCGGCAGGTCAATGCGGTGTTACGCGAACTCGGCGCGGAACGCGTGCCACAAATAAGGGTGTACAATAAAATCGACAAGCTGGACCGGACGCCGCGCCTGACCAACAATCGCAAGGGACGGGCGCGGGCCGTCTGGCTTTCTGCCGTTACGGGCGATGGAATTCCGCTATTACTTGAAACAATTGCGGAACGCCTGCGACCGCGCACGGTCCACGGTACGATGCGCTTGCAGCCGGGCCAGGGCCGACAGCGCGCCCTGTTGTTCGAGTCGGGTGCGGTGTTGCGGGAACAAGCGTCCGACGACGGCGGCTGGATTTTGGAAATTGAAATGGGAGAGCGGGAGTTTCGGCGCTTCTTGAAGCGTGAGAATCTCTCCGCCGATGTACTGGCGCCCTCGGCGAACGCTTCGTCGAAGGCAGTAACGCAACGATAGGCGGAATAATGGCCTGGAATGAATCTGGAAATGGCAAGGACCCGTGGAAACGCGACGGGGACGAGCCCAATGACCTGGACCAAATCGTCCAGAACTGGCAACGAAAGTTGAGCGGCATCGTCGGTGGCGGCTCCGCGCGTGGAGCAACAGGTGGCGGGTTCGTGCTGGCTATCCTGCTGCTGATCGCCTGGGCGCTGACCGGCCTGTACCGCGTCGACCAGGCGGAGCTTGGCGTAGTGCAACGATTCGGCGCCTATACCGTCACGACGGCGCCGGGCCTGCACTGGCGCTTTCCCTACCCGATAGAAATCGTGGATAAGGTCAACGTCGGCGCCGTCGAGAATTACCAGTTCAGCACAGAAATGCTGACTGCCGACCGCAAGTACGTTTACATCCAGATGGTTGTGCAATATCGCCGTAACGATCCGGTTGCATACAGTTTCAACGTGCAGGATCCCGAGGATACGCTGCACGACGTGTCGGAAAGCGCACTGCGAGAAGTCGTTGGCACCAGCACGCTTGAATCGCTGGTTACGGAGCAGCGGTCGCAGATCGGTATCAGTACCCAGGCAGCTCTGCAGTCAACGCTCGAACTTTACGGTGCAGGCATCACGGTGACGTGTATCAGTCTCGAAACTCTCGATTATCCGCAGTCCGTGCAAGCGGCTGTAGACGACACGCAAAAAGCGGGCAATGACCGCGACCGTTACATTCTCGAGGCCGAGACCTACGCCAACGACATTATTCCCAGAGCACGCGGTGAGGCGGCACGGATTCGGGCTGATGCTGAAGCGTATCGTGATCGGGTCGTTGCCGAATCCGAAGGTCAGGCATCACGATTCGAGGCGCTGCTCACCGAGTACCGAAAAGCACCGCGGGTTACTCGCGACCGACTGTATCTCGAAGCGGTGGAAGACGTCTACGGCAAGTCCAACATGGTTTTGCTTGATGCGGAGGGCAGTGGAAATCTTCTGTATCTGCCCCTCGACAAGCTGATTCAGCAAGGCGGTTCACAGGGAATGGGCGACGGGTTGCGCCCGTCCGGCAGCCAATCGGCGGCCACACCGAATGCCTCGCAGCAATCCGAGACGACCCGCGAGCGGAGGACAAGACAATGAACGGCAGCCGATTTGGCATCGTAGTAGTGGCGGGTATCGGGCTCATCATTATCGGGCTGTCGGTGTTTACCGTGAACGAGCGTGACCTCGCTATCCGGCTGCGGGTGGGTGAGGTTGTGGAGGCAAATTACGATGCGGGATTGCACTGGAAGATTCCCTTCATCGAGAACGTCGTCAAGTTTCCGAAGCGTATCCTCACGATCAAGGATCGGCCGGAAAGAATTTTCACGGTTGAACGCCTCACGTTGCAGGTCGATTTCTTCGTCAAGTATCGAATTATCGACGAGGTCAAGTTCTATACGTCCACACGTGGGAATGCGCAGGTTGGCAACGATCGTATATCCGAGATCATCAAAAACGCGATCGTCACCGAATTCGGCCAGCGCACGGTCGAGGAAGCGATATCGGTGGAACGCGCGGAACTCATGCGCGACATGCTGGAGCGTGCAAGCGGTACCGCCGAGGACCTCGGCGTCGAATTGATCGATCTACGGGTCAAGCAGGTCGAGTTTGTGGACGATGTCCGCGACAACGTATACCGGGAAATGCGCGAGGAGCGTGCAAGAATTGCGGCAGAAACCCGCGCCAGTGGTCGTGAGCGGGAAGCAGAAATGCGCGCGGAGGCGGACAGGGCCGTTATCGTTATCCGGGCCAACGCGAATCGTGATTCACAGAAAATTCGCGGTGCGGGTGATGCCCTGGCCGCGGAGATTTACGCGAATGCGTACAACAAAGACCCGGAATTCTACGCGTTTTATCGAAGCATCGATGCGTACAAAAGGTCGATGGGCAAGCAGGGCGATATCCTCGTGCTGGATCCCGATAACGAGTTTTTCCGCTATCTGAACCGGTCCGACGGCGGCCAGTAACAAGGCCAGATCATTCGGCTTGCGTGCCGCGCGACCCCGGGAGCGGGCTGCCCGCTGAAGCCAGAGCCCTGTGTAATGAGCACGATGCAGCAAATACTCACGGCGCTTGCGCTCTACATGATCATCGAAGGGATGATCCCGTTCGTAGGCCCGGGGTTTTTCCGGCGCAACGTCGTCAGGCTCGCACAGCTGGACGATAATCAGTTGCGGGTCGTTGGGTTGATGGTGATGCTTACCGGCGTCGGTCTTCTGTATTTGATTCGTCTTTAAACAGGCAGGGCGATCATGGGGAAAAATGTAGTTGTCGTCGGCACCCAATGGGGTGATGAGGGCAAGGGGAAAATCGTCGATCTGCTGACCGACCGGGCCGCTGCGGTTGCACGGTTTCAGGGTGGCCACAATGCCGGGCACACCCTGGTCATCGGTGGCAAGAAAACCGTCCTGCATCTCATTCCATCCGGAATCCTGCGCGACAACGTCAGCTGTCTGATCGGCAACGGTGTCGTTGTTTCTCTCGATGCGCTGATCGAGGAGGCCGATGCACTGGTCGCCAACGGGGTACCGGTGTTCGATCGGCTCAAGGTGAGCCCCGGTTGCCCCCTGATCCTGCCGTCGCACGTCGCGCTGGACGTTGCGCGCGAAGCTGCCCGCGGTGCGGGAGCTATTGGCACCACCGGTCGCGGAATCGGTCCGGCTTACGAAGACAAGGTGTCACGGCGTGCGCTCAAGGTTTCTGATCTTTTCGTGCGCGAGAAATTCGCGTCGAAGCTCGGTGAGGTGCTCGATTTTCATAATTTCATGCTGAAGAATTATTTTCGGACGGAAGTCGTCGACTTTGCACGCACGCTCGACGAGGCGATGGCTGCGGCGGAGAAGGTGGCGCCAATTGTTGCCGATGTGACGCAGATACTTCAGGACATCGCCGATTCCGGCGAGAGCATACTCTTCGAGGGAGCGCAGGGCACGTTTCTCGACATCGACCACGGCACCTACCCGTACGTGACTTCATCCAATACCGTGGCTGCCGCAGCGAGTACCGGCACCGGAATCGGGCCGCGGAACATCGACTATGTCCTGGGCATTGTGAAAGCCTACACCACCCGCGTCGGTGCCGGACCTTTCCCGACCGAACTGTTCGACGACATGGGCGAGCACCTTGCAACCGTTGGGGCAGAGTTCGGGGCAACGACAGGACGTCCCAGGCGTTGCGGATGGTTCGACGCCGTCGCTTTGAGGCGATCGATCATCAACAGCAGCGTCTCCGGTTTGTGCGTGACCAAGCTCGATGTACTCGACGGGCTGGAAACCATTCGTATCGCGGTTGGCTACGAAATCGATGGCAAACCGATCAACGGGTTGCCCGTCGTGGTCGATCGATTCGCCGATTGTCGCCCGGTCTACGAGGACATGGAAGGCTGGGCCGAATCGACGGTCGGCGTGACGTCTTACGGCCAGCTGCCGGAGAATGCGCGACGCTACCTCGCGCGAATCGAGGAGCTGGCAGGGATACCGATCGACATCATTTCAACGGGTCCGGATCGGAAACAGACCATCATCAAACGTCATCCGTTCGAATAGGCCGCGGGGCGTTAGCCGCAGAAGCAGCGACAGAGCGAGTAGCAACATCCACCCAAGCGCGCCGCCGCCACCACGGTTGCCACCGCCGACGTTGCTCACCGGATCCGTGTTCAATACGGTCACGGTAGTGGATGACGTTCCGCTGGCGCCGCGATCGTCGTAAACGGTGAGGTCGAATTGCAGCATGGTGTCGGAGGTGACTGACGGCGCCGTAAACGACGCCGTCGCCGTGTCCGCGTTTTGCAATGCCACCTGGAGTCCGGACGTTTGTGTCCATTCGTATTGCAGCGTCGCACCGTCCGGGTCGTTCGACTGGCTTCCGTCGAGTGTTACTGCCGTTGATTCGTCCAGCGTCTGGCTGGTACCCGCGTTGGCGACAGGCGACTGATTGTTGCCGGCACCATCCTCGATGAGGAGCTGCACGGTCGGATTTGCAGCAACGGTCGCGCCGCTTGCATTACTGAGCGTTAGCTCGATAAAACTCGACGTGTTGTTTTGCCCGTCATCCAGAATCCGGAAAACCAGTGTTTGCGGACGAGCGTCGCCGTCGTCCCACGCGATCGTTCCCGAGGTGCTGCCCTCGAAATTCACGCCGGCAATTGCGTCACCGGCAGTCAGGTTGTAGTCGACGCTGCTGGCGCCGACCGCGGTACCGCGGCGGGCAACGGTGATCACAGCGGCGACACCATCGTTTTCGGCAACCTCCACGAGGCTTGACGAAAAACTGATGTCGGCGGCATCGCCGGGATCGCTGAGATAGACGAATGCCTGATTGACGTTATCCAGTGTCGCGCCACCGGTCGGGTTGCCAAGGCGCAGCATCAGGAATTCGAGGCCTTCTGCGACTCCGTCATCGCTTACCGAAAGTGAAATGGTTTTGCTTGCAGAGTCACCGTCGGACCAGTTGACAGTGCCACGTGCCAACGCGGCACCTGCAAGATCAAGGTCGTCAATGCCCGCGGTGGCTGCAAGGACTTCCCAGTCAACCGATACGTCGGCGGTGGCTCCGCCACTACGCTCTAACGTGATCGACGCTTGTGCGCCTTCAACGGCCGCGAACGACCTGGCGGCAAGCGAAATTTTTCCTTCTGCAACATCGCGTGTCTGATCGCTGACCAGGTAAAGGCCGCTGTCGATGTCACTGATGGCAATTATGCCGCTCGGCAGGAACGGATAGACGCCCCATGCGCCGACAAAGGTCGAGCCGTCTGAGAACGGGTAGGTGTCAATGCGGCCGACCGTTACAGGGGTGGCCGGCTCGCTGATGTCCAGAATCGTGAGGCCACGTGCATAGTTGGACATGTAGTATCGATTGCCTCTCACGAATCCGTTGTGGTCGATCGCGTTGGTTGGCCCGCTCCATTGCCCGACCAGTTGCGGATTCGAGAGATCGTCGAGAGCGAAAATTCGCAGTGTTGTGGGAAGACCCGCACTTTGTTCGTCAAGTTCGTCGTGCACGAACATGTACTGGCCGTCTTCGGAAGACCATCCCGAGTGTACGTAACTGGCGTTTGCATACGGTGTGCTGGACAGCTGCAGCGGATTTGCCGGGTCGGTAATATCCCAGATTTCAATCGTGTCCTCGTTGAAGTCGAGCAGCACATTACAGTGCGTGCTCGTTGCATTAACGCAATAGCTGTCCTTGCGCGCGTCCGTAATCAGCAATGAGGCTGCATCGTGCATGTAGCGGTCGGTAAGCACGGGCGCATCTTCGACGAAAGCGGGCGACGCGGGGCTACTCAAGCCGTATGCACGGTAGCGTCCGTTGCCGACATTCGCCCCCGCGACAATCACCAGTGCTGCGGCATCGTTTTGCGCCAGGCCGGTGCTGAAATCGGTGTTGCTGACGTAGACGTTGTGTGCCGCGCTGAAATCACTGACGTAGCTCCGCTTGACCACGAAATGCGGTAAGCCGGTGAGATCGATCACGATCATGCCGTCGCTTGCACCATCGGTCGTTACGTAGGCGTAGGCCATCCAGCGCTGCAGTGCGGCATCGAAATACTGGTAGACCTTGATGTCACGCCAAACGGAATTTTGCCCGGGTACGAAGCCGATCTCGGCGGGATTTTCCGCATCGGAAACATCGAAAACGGCAATGCCGTTGTTGAATCCCACGATGACGTATTCGCGGTGTGTATTCAGATCGATGAACCCCCAGATGTCGT
Source organism: Gammaproteobacteria bacterium (assembly GCA_018677555.1). Lineage (GTDB taxonomy): Bacteria > Pseudomonadota > Gammaproteobacteria > Steroidobacterales > Woeseiaceae > JAHHOT01. The sequence continues at coordinate 6,606 of JAHHOT010000230.1, forward strand.
TCGATGCGCCGACAGCGGAACTCACTTCGGCAAACGGCACGTGCGCCACAAGATCAACGGCGTCGCAGTCCAGGCCGCCAGCGTCGCCGTTGACGCAGGGCGTGGTTGGCAGGCTGGCTTGCATGGTCGTGCGCAGGCCGAGGAGGCGCGCGGCTTCAGCCGCCCGCGGGCCGTCGATGCCTTTGCGATCGGCAATTACGTGAAATCCGCGCTGCTGCAGCATGTTGCGATACGCAACTGGTACTCCGGTCAGTATCGAGCGTGCAGGTTCGGATTCCAGCGGGCGGTCCGGCGCGCGGTATCCGCCGGTTACGGTCACAACATCGCTCAGCAAGTGAAAAAGATCCTCGGTCGTGGCGACCTCATAGCTGCCCTCTGCAACCCGGATCTCGGTGCCCTTGCCGGCCTTGTTCAGGGCATAGCCGATGGTGGCGCAGGGTGCCCGGGCATCTTCGCAGTTGCCGCTGTCGATTCCGTCTTCCGCAACGTACAGCGGGACCTCCGGGCCGCCGTGCGCATGCAGGGCCGGTGGCGCTAGCAGGGCCAGCAAGGCAGGCAGAAGTCGGCGGAATGTCAGGGAGTCAGTCATGCGCAGCGGTCCATTGCAGCCTTTTCCGGATCCTGGCGGCGCCGCGGCGATCAGGTCGCTCGTCGCGGCTCGCGAAACTCGATTGTACACTTCCATTGGGATCGCCGTGAGCGTGCATGGTTCCCGCGTCGGCGGCACAAAAGGCTTGCGAAAGTGCCGTCGTTACCTGTCAAATACCGGCTTTTCGCCCCCCGTTCCCAGCAGTGATACAAGCAGGTCCTCTTCTGTTCAAGGCCGGTCCGGCCGCGTTTGACGATATCCGGCGCCGCGGTTTCTCCGCCGAACGCATCGGGACGATCGCCGGAGCGTCCGGCGGCGCCAAGTGGCTGGTGCTCAGCCAGATCGACCGCGTGCTGATCGACAAGTTGTTGCCGAAGCTGGCCGGGCCGGTGCACCTGCTCGGCTCGTCGATCGGCGCCTGGCGCTTCGCCTGCTACGGTCAGTCCGATCCGCTGGCCGCTCTCGAACGGCTGGAATACGCCTACCTGAATCAGACTTACTCGGAGAAGCCGGACGCAGCAGAGATTACCGCAAAGAGCCGGGAAATCCTGCGAGAGGTCCTCGGCCAGAGCGGGCCGCGTCAGATCCTGAGCAATCCGCAGCTGCGGACTCACATCATGACCGTCCGCAGCCGGGCGATGACCGCGTCCGATCGGCGGCCTCTGTTGATGGGGTCACTCCTGGTTGCCGCCGCCGCGAACACCGTCAGTCGGCGCTCGCTCGGCGCGTTTTTCACCCGCGGGCTGTTCTACGACGGGCGCGAGTTGCCCCCGTTCTACAATGCCAGCGGATTTCCAATCGAGCGCATCGAGCTGACAGAGAGAAATCTGCAGGACGCCGTCGTCGCGTCCGGCTCCATACCGCTCGTTCTCGACGGTGTCCGCGACATTCCGGACGCGCCGGCCGGTACTTATCGTGACGGCGGTATTATCGACTACCACCTCGACCTGCCGCTCAGCGAGCCGGATCGGTTAACGTTGTTTCCGCATTTTTTCGAGCAGCTCGTTCCGGGCTGGTTCGACAAGCGCCTGCCGTGGCGGCGCTTCGATCCCCGCCACACGGACCGCAGCATCGTTATTTGCCCGTCGACGGAATTCATCAGCCGCCTGCCGGGCGGCAAGGTTCCTGACCGCAGCGACTTCGTCACCATGAGCCCGTCCGACCGGCGCGAGGCCTGGCAGGCGACAGTGGATGCCTGTCGCGAGCTGGCGGACGATCTTGCGCAGGTGCTGGACAACGGCGGAATGGAAGCACGACTGCTGCCGCTGTGAGAGCGTGATGGCTGTCGCAATTTGGCAACTTCAATCGCATATACGACATCAATAAAATACTATAAATATATGTAAATAAAAGAATTTTACAATTTATCGAGTCAGTTCGTTTGAGCAAGGAATGGTGTATAGTGACGGTGTGCGATACACGGACCCCGAATTGACGGTGAGGGATCACGCTGCGGACACGGCAACTGCACCCTCCCTGTTTTTAACCCTGCTCGAAGCGCCCCGTGCGCTGACCGAGGCGACCACGCTGATCCCGGCGCATGCGCTGCTGACCGGCCTGAAATCCGGCGATGGACACTCGGTCATGACGCTGCCCGGCTTTATGGCCACGGACCGGTCGACGGCGGTTCTGCGTCGCTACATGCTCGAATGGGGCTATGACGCAAATAGCTGGGACCTCGGTCGAAACCTCGGCTTCACGCGCGATCGGGACCTCGAACGCCTGCTCGACCAGCGGCTGCACGCGCTTTCCGATGCGTCCGGCGGCAAAGTGAGCCTCGTTGGCTGGAGCCTCGGCGGCCTGCTTGCCCGCGAGATGGCGCGGCGCCAGCCGGAGCTGGTGCGATCCGTTATCACGCTCGGCAGCCCGCTCGGCAATCCCAGGGCAACCAATGCCTGGCGCCTGTATGAGCTGATGTCCGGCATGACGGTGGATGACGATGCGATTCGCAGGCGCCTCGATCGCTTGCGCAAACCGATTCCAGGTGTGCCGATGACGTCGATACTCAGCAAGACCGATGCAATCGTCTCCTGGCAGATATCCAGGCTCCCGCGTGACAATATGGTCGAAAACATCGGCGTTGCGGCGAGTCATTTCGGCATGGGCTTCAATCCGGCAATCCTGTACGCCGTTGCAGACCGCCTGCGCCAGCCGGATGGCGAATGGTCACGATTTGAAATCGTGGGCATGCGCAATTTGTTTTACTATCACGCCTGACAGTAACGGCGGGCCCGGCAGCTTCGCCAGAATAACGAATCGGGGCAACCATGCAGCAGCTTTCTGGACTGGATTCCGCCTTCCTTTATATGGAGACGGGCACAACGCCGATGCACATCG
>JAHHOT010000062.1 GCA_018677555.1 Gammaproteobacteria bacterium
TCTTCGAAGTCTGCCCGGCGATAGGCCTGGCCCTTCGAGCGGATCAAAACGTCACCTGCATCGGTACGCACATTGCCGGCGGAAATATCCAGCGAGCTGGCCCGGATCGCGCGTGAGATGTCCTCGAGCGTTATCTGGAATTCGCGCAACCTGTCTTCCGAGGCCTCGATGGCGATTTCGTAGGCACGCACCGAGTCCAGTCTGACCTGGGTGATGCCATCAATCCGCATCAGGTCATCCCGCACCAGCTCCGCGTAGGTGCGGATTTCGCTCTCGCTGTAGTCGCCGGCGATCACGACGCTAATGACCGGGAACATGCGTTGCCGGAGTGCAATGACGGGCTTCTCGGTCTCAGCGGGGAAGGTGTTGATCGAATCGACGCGGTTCTTGATGTCGTCAAGCAGGTCCCGCGGGTTGTAGGCAGGTTCAATCTCGATCGATACGCTGGTGCTGCCTTCCCGAGATACCGACCGGATCCGGTCAATTCCTTCGAGATCCTGGACGGCCTCTTCGATCCTGACCGCAACGCCGAGTTCGACGTCCTCAGGTGTGGCACCGCGTAACGGTACGGACACTGTGACAGTGTCCGGTTCGGCATTGGGGAAGATCTCCAGTCGAACGCCGTTATTTAACGCCAACAAGCCGCCAATGATGATCGTGACCATCAGCAGATTCGCGGCCACCGAGTTTCTCGCAAACCAGGAAATCATTGTGTGCCTCCTGCGTTGTTAGCGCGTGTTGCGGCAGCGCCTGGCGGCTGATCACCGGGCGGCCCATTGCGACGACCGCCACGACTTTCCGCGCCCATGACGGTGACGCGAATACCGGACGTCACCTGGCCGAGCGGCGTCGTAACCAGGTCGACGCCGGGCTCGAGACCGCTCCGGACGACCGCCTCGAAATCATTTTGCCACGCAATCTCGATGTCTCTGCGCCGAAGAATGCCGTCCTCGACCGTGTACACGTACGTGCCCTGGTAGATCGTGTTGTTCGGTATGACCAGCACGCCGGGGAGCATCCTGCCCTCGATCTCCGCCGTCACGTACTGACCGATCTTGAGCGGCGAGCGGCCTTCGCTCTGTGGGCCGAATGGATCAAGAATTTGCGCGATGACGTGCAGCTGACGGGCGGACTCGTCGATCGTGCCTTCCGTTCGGACCAGTTTTGCCTGCCACTCTTCTTCGCCGATCAGGTCGGACTTGATGATCGCATCGATACCGGCTGCATCGTCAGCGTCGACGTATCGGTAGCTCTCGGGCAGATCAATGAAGCCGAGATCACGGTTCCTGAGCGGCAGGCGAATTTCGATCACATCGGTTGCATAGATCTCAGCGAGTTGCGCATTGGGGCCAACGACCTGTCCGATATCCACGAGTTTACGGATTACACGCCCCGCGAATGGCGCGACGATGCTGGTTCGCTCGAGGTCGAGTTTTGCTTTGGTCAGCGCGGATTCGGCGGAATCGACTCGTGCGCGGGCGGCCTCCAGTTGCGGGATACGCAGCACCAGGTCGGAGGGTTCGCCCTCATTCCCCAGGCGCTCCCAGTCTTCCCGGGCCTGCTCAGAACGCGCTATCGCCTCGGCCAGTGCCTGCTTGGCGTCGGCGAGTGACGCCTGCGAGATCTGCACGTCGGCTTCGTAATCTCGCGGATCGATCCGGCCGAGTACATCGCCCTTCTCGAAAAACCCGCCGTCCCGGACATTCTCGTTGATTTCCACGATCTGGCCGCCAACCTGCGCGACCAGCATGCTTCTCGTCCTTGGTTGCACGGTCCCGTAGCTTTGCAACATGATCTGGTAGTCGCGCGGCAGCACAGGCGTCGTTTCGACGGTCATCGACGGACCACTGAATGCGGGGCGCTGCGGCGTCTCCGGCGGGTTCATGCGAATGAGCATCGCGATGGCAATGAGCACGCCGAATATGGCAACAGGGATCAGCTTTTTGTTTTTGAGAATCATCAGTGATTACTCTGGGAGTGTGAACTCGCCGCCCAGCGACAAGAAGAGTGAAACGCGGTTCTGCAGACGTTGGTTTTTGAGCTGGACAACCTGGGATTCAGCGTCAAACGCCTGTCTTTGCGACTCGAGTACCGTCGTATAAGTCACGAGCCCGCGCTGATATTGTTCGAGCGCGAGCTCGAGTGCCGCGGCGGAATTCGTTTCCGCCTCGACAAATGATTCGTAGCGTTCCTTCAGCGACACGCTGCGGGAAATCGCGTTTTCAACATCGGCGAACGCGCGAAACACGAGATCGAGATATTGGTGTTCGGCGATCTGGACCCGCGCCAGCGCCTGTTCTTCGAGCGCCTTCAATCGGCCAGCCTGGAAAAGCGGCTGCGCAAGGCCACCGGCAATAGACCAGGTGGTTCCGTCGCCATCCAGCAGGTTCGAAAAGTCGGCCGAGGCGACGCCCGTGCTGCCTACCAGTGACAGGCTTGGGAACCGCGCTTTGTGAGCAGCAGCAAGATCGGCGTCTGCGGACAGCAGGCTGAGCCACGCCTCCTGGAGATCGGCCCTGCGGGTCAGAAGTTCGGACGGCAGTCCCGCCGGTATCGGGTCGTCGATAACCGGAAGTTCACCGCCAATTTCCATCCGGCCGTCCGGGTAGCGGGCCAGCGCCAGCTGCAGATCGGCGATCGATTCCGAATAGGTCTGTTCGGCCTGGGCGTAGTTCGCCGCCTGACGTTCGACCTGGTTTCGCGCGAGGTAAAGATCGAGCGCGTCGTTCAATCCCTGGCGATAACCGCTGGCAACGATGTCCATGGCCTCTGCTGTGTTCTCGAGACGCCGTTCGGCAACCTCAAGTAATTGCCGGGCTTCCATGACATCGAATACTGCGCTGACGGTTGCCGCCGCCAGTTCCCTTTCGACCTGTTCGAGACGTGCTGCCTGTGCCGAATAGTCGAGCTGAGCAGCCTGCTGCTGCTTGCTCAACCTGCCCCAGAGGTCGACTTCCCAGCGTGAATCCAGCGTTGCGTCGTACGATTCCGTTACCACGCGGGCGCCCGTCGTATCCTCGAAACCGCGCCGCGAGCCGCCGAGCGAAACATTGAGATCCGGGTAGCGATTGGCGCCCGTAATCACCACCGCCTGCGCTGCCTGGTAGAGCCGCGCGCGCTCCTGTTCAAGCTGGTAGTTGCTCGCCATCGCCTCGGACACGAACGCTGCCAACTGCTGATCGTCGAAGTCCTGCAGCCAGTCAACCCCCACGCCGCCCTCGTCGCCGCCGCGGGCCCAATCGGCCGGAACCGTGAGGTTTTCGGTGTCGGGGGCAATAGCCGTATGCGTGCAGGCGGCCAGTAAGCCTGCCGCTGTCAGCAACACAATTCTTAAAATCAATGGGTTACGCATGTTACCTGACCCGCGCTGAGCGCCGGGAGACGGGCAGACAGTATCCCAAGAACCAGCGTGCCAAAAAAGCACTCTTGGCTGTTCTTTACAAATTGAAACAATTACTTACCGCTGGAAAAAGGGGCAAATTTTCGATTTGCTTTCGGCTTGCACGTAGACTACGCGCCATGAAGCTTGATCGATTCATCCGACTGTCCATCGGCATTGTCGTATTTCTCGTTTTTGTCATCGCGATTGCGGCACTCCTGTTCATGACCGAGTCCGCACTCAATGTCTGGGATCGGTTGGTGCAAGGGCCGAAATTCATCCTGTATGGCTACATCGCCGTGCTGCTCGCGCTGGTGGTTGCCGCGATCTGGTTGATTGCCAGACTGGTCGTGCGCAGGAAGGTCACGCCGGAGAGTGCCGCGGATCAGCCGCTCGACAAGGCCGCCATCCTGACCCGGCTGCGGGAGGCGGAAAAATCCGGCGTCAACACGCATGCTGCACAAGCGGAGCTGCGGGAACTCGCGGCCAGGCAGGAATCGCAGTCTGTCCACCTTTGTTTTTTCGGTGAAATCAGCACCGGCAAGAGCTCGTTGATCAAGGCC
>JAHHOT010000260.1 GCA_018677555.1 Gammaproteobacteria bacterium
GCGTCGTCCGGGCGATATTCGCCAATCTTGATCCCGTTCGTGACCAGCTGGATCATGTTGCCGACTAACGTGATATCGGCGCCGAAGCGTGCCGCTTGCGCACGATCGACGTCAATCTGCCACTCGATGCCAGGCAAGGGGCGTGAGTCCTCCACATTGATGACACCGTCCATTTCCGCCAGCGCATTGCGGACTTCTCCCACTGCGGCTTCCAGCGCCCGCGGAAAGCGGGACGTCAGCTCGATCTGCACCGGCTTGCCCTGTCGCGGACCGTGGTCCGGCTTGCGCGCCTGCACCTCGATGCCGACGAGTCCTGACACGTTCTGCCGAATCTCGGTGAGAATTTCATCGGCGGGCCGGCGCTGTTCCCAATCGACGAAATTGATCGTAATCGAACCGATGGTGTCTTCTGCCGCGCCCCGGCCCGAACCGCCGGTCTTCGAATAGATGCTCTCGGCCTCGTCCATGCCGAGCACATAGGCCTCGACCTGGCGTACGAGCGCGTCCTTTTCGTCGATAGACAGGTCGCCACGTGCACGAATGTCGACGCTGGCAAACTCCGGTTCGATGTCCGGAAAATATTCGACGCCGCGCCCGAATGAGAAATAGGCGATATAGATGCCGACGAGAAGCGCAGTGACGACAGCCACGTTGCGCCACGGTCTGTGCAGCGCGCGTTTGAGGAAACGAATATAGCGGCCCGAGAATCCGGTTAGCTGGTCGAGGTCGCCGGTTTCAGCCAGCGTCAGGTTGCGCTTCGCGTCCTCGCTCATCGCACCGGTTCTGCCGAAAATGGAACCCAGCGTCGGCACGAACAGCAACGCCATCAGCAGCGATGCCGTCAGCACGGCGATCAGTGTAATCGGCAGGTATTTCATGAATTCGCCCGCCATCCCGGGCCAGAAGACCATGGGGAAGAACGCCGCCAGCGTGGTGCAGGTCGACGCTATGATCGGCCACGCCATGCGCCGGGCCGCACCGGAATAGGCTGCGTGCCGGTCTATGCCTTCCGCCATGCGGCGATCCGCGAGCTCCGTGACGACGATGGCGCCGTCCACCAGCAGCCCGACCGCCATGATCAGCGCGTACAACACCATCATGTTCACGGACACGCCGAAAGCGGCGATCGCCAGGATGCCTAACAGGAAGCTGCCGGGAATGGCGATTCCGACCAACAGGGCCGAACGCACGCCGAGAATGCCGATGATGACGATGAACACCAGCAACACCGCAGCGATAACGCTGTTTTGCAGCTCGGTCAGCATCTCGTGAACTTCGTCGGACTTGTTGCGTGAATAGAAAGTACTGATGTTGTCCGGCCAGAAGCGCTGCTCCTGTGCAACCAGTTGCTGCACTTCCTCGACCGTGCCGATAATATTCGCGCCGGCACGCTGAATGATCTCGATCGCCAGCGCCGGGTTGCCGTCCAGCCGCGCGTAACTCTCGGGATCTTTGTAGGTACGACGAACCTCGGCAACGTCGCGAAAGTGCACGATGCGATCGCCTACCGCCTTGATCGGCATGTTGAGCACGTCTTCCGCCGACTCGAACACGCCGGGAACCTTCACCGGGAACCTGCCTTCTCCCGTGTGCAGCGCACCGGCAGCCACGAGCCGGTTGTTGCGCTCGACGAGAGAGAAAATCTCTGCCTGGCTGAGGCCGTAACTTTCCATGGCCAGGGGATCGACCACGACTTCCATCAGTTCCTCGCGGGCTCCGATGACATTGACTTCGAGCACGCCGGGATTGCTTTCGATTTTTTCTTTCAGGTCACGCGCAATGGCGAATAGGGTCCGTTCCGGCACATCCCCGGCGAGATTCAGCACCAGCATGGGTTCGAAGCGCGAAAACTTCACCTCCTGTATGACCGGTTCTTCGGTGTCGTCCGGGAACTTGGCGCGCGCGGAATCAACCGCAGCCCGCGTGTCGGCGAGCGCGATATCGGTGTCCGTGCCTGCATCGAATTCGATCTGAACGTTGGCGCCGCCTTCGTAGGAATTCGCCGTGATTTCCTTGACGCCTTCGATCGTCCGTACTTCCTGTTCGACCGGCCGGACCAGCAGCCGCTCTGCGTCTTCCGGCGAGATTCCGTCGTGCGTCATGCTGACGTAGACGATCGGAATCTGCATGTCAGGCTCCGCTTCCTTGGGGACGGAAACGTAGGTAACCACGCCGGCGACGAGAATGACCGCCAGGGTCATAATGACGGTGCGCGATCGGATCATCGCTGTTTCGATGACCGACATTACGGCTGTTCCCGGCTCTCGAGTTTGATCGCGACCGCGGAGTCGACGTCGTCTTCAGGGACGGTTTGCACGGCCGCGCCGCTGGTGACAAAGCCCTGGCCAACGGTGATGATCGTCGCGACAGTCGGCAGGCCCGCGATCCACACGCCGTCGCTGGACGACTTTGCAATATCCGCGTTGTAAAACTCGACCACTCCCTCGTCGTTGACGATCTTCACGCCGAGATTTCCTTCGTCGTCGAGCGTAAGCAACGATGGAGATACGCGCTGCGCGAAAAGCGTTTCGGCGGGAATCGCAAGCCTGGCGGTGACGCCGGCCCGGTAGTCCCCGTCGGTATTGTCGATCTCGAGTTCAACGGTAAACGTACGGGTTGCCTCATCCGCTACGGGAGCGATGTAACGAATAACGCCGGTGACCGATTCGCCGGTGACGAGCTGGGCCGTGGCAGTCTCGCCCACGTCCACGAATTGTGCTTCGTACTCGGACACGCCGGCGCTGACGATCAGCGTCCGGTCGTCGACAACGGTTGCGACAGGGTCGCCCTGTGCAACGAAGTCGCCGACTTCGACATGCCGTTCCTGTAGTGCACCATCGAACGGCGACCGGATGGTCATGTATTCGAGGTCAAGTTCGGCACGCTTGAGCGCCGCGCGGGCGGATTCCAGTTGTGCCGCAGCCTCCGCCAGCTGAGCCTCGGATACATAGGACTCGCTCTTGAGACGCTGACGTGCCACGTATTCGAGCTCGCGCTGCCGGACGACGGCTTTTGCTTCCGACAACCGTGCTTCACGATCGCGTGTGTCGAGACGCACGATGATTCCGCCGGCATCGACACGCTGGCCGCGCCCGACGCCAACCGCTTCGACGCGCCCGTCGGTTTCGGTGTTGAGTTCGACAATACGTGCCGGCGCCGTTCTGCCGTTGACGGTAATAATGCGCGTGATTTCCTCGGCCGCCTGGCGGCGCACACGCACGGCGCTACCCGGTTCGTTGCCAATGAGCGAGAGCGTGTCAGGGGCGGATTCGGCGCCGTCGCTGCTGAACTGCCCGCTGATCAGCCACAGCGCGATGATGACTGCGATCGACGCAGAGATGATCCACGATCGATACTGTTTGGTTTTCTGTAGTTCCATTTCGTTGTGCCCAGGATCGACGGTATCAGCCCGTCGCAGATTTCAATTCTTTCGTTTTGCCGGCGACCAGTGTGTGCCGGTTTTCTTCGAGGTAATTCTTGCAGGCCGTAGCTATCGCGCGGCCAAAGCCTGCGACGAAGTTGGCGCCGGTGCACTCTTCATGCTCGTCGCAGTCACCCAGTTCATCGAGCATGTCGAGAAACTTGTCGACTTCGTCAAGCCGATAGTCAATCACCGTATTGATCTGCTCATGGCTCATCAGGTGTGCAAACCACAGCATCGCGAGAAATTCAGAGCGGACTTTGTGCCCTGGCTTTGGCTTCGCGAGAGCACACATCAGTTCCTGCCGCCCGGCCGCGGTAATGCTGTAGACCTTGCGATCCGGCTTGCCCTCCTGCGGGATGTCCCTGCAGGTGACCAGCCCGCTTTCGGCCAGGGACGACAACGCGGGATAAATAGAGCCGTAGCCCGCGACGAAAAAGTGCCCGAAGGATGACTCGAAGTATTTTTTCAGGTCGTAGCCCGATGCCGCACCGCTGGTGAGCATGCCCAGGCAAACCGTTTTCACGTCCATACCAGTATCCCTTGATCATCCTGCCCTATATCGGGCCGATGCATACTATCAGTTTGATATATGGAAACCAGTAAGTTCCGCTCCATGTGCGAAATTTTCCACTTGATCAGGGTTTTGCGGGGGCGGAGCGCCGCCGCGGCGGGCTTCAGGCTGGCCTGACGGCCGACATCACGATCATCCGGTGGTGCTCGAGTTGCCCGGCACGCAGTCCATGTTTTCCGCGAGCCGGTTGATGCTCAATCAATGGCGACTACCCCGTAACTCATGTCTGCGAGCGGGATAGTCCGGCAGCCCGGTCTACTGCCAGGATGGAGTGCTTTCTTGCGCGTGCCGAGCAGCTTGTCGTGGTGTTCTTTAACCCGCGACGCGTCTCCCGCCTGTCACTGGTCCGTCCTAGAGGAAGTACTGTGACAGGAACGGGTTCATCATGCGGTTGTCCGGATCGAGCTGGCGACGAATCTTGCGGAAAAAGCTGAAACGGCTGCCGAAGATTTCGCTCGCGTAGTCCGGCGACAGGCTGCGCGTCTGGTTGAAAAACGGCGACCCTCCCCAGTGCTGTGCGAATTCCGCGAAGTCGATGGCAAAGTCCTCCCAGCCGGCCGATTGTGTCGACACGGCGCGCAGAGCAAACATCGGTTCATCGAAGCATGGCGAAAGCATTGCCGAGCGGTCCGCGCTCACGCGGAAGCCAACGGTTGGCATGTCGCAGCGGAATCCTGTTTCTTCGTGTATGCGACGGCAGAATTCGGCGTAGGTCTGGACAACGATGGCGAAGTCGCCGGCGGGGAAAAGCCAGGTCGAATAGTGCATCGGGTCCGAATCGTGGCCGACATTCGACTGGGCGGTCGCGTTGCTGCCCGAGCGGACGAGCCTGTTGTTGACGATTCCCTGCGTTGCGCGACTGAATGCGTCGATCATCCGGTAGCGAACGCCGGAGACCGGAACAATCCGGTTAAGCGACTTGAAGACGTGTGGCAAGACCGTGCTTTCGCCCCAGTCCTTGATCTTCCACGGTATTTTTCGCGTCGCGAGGTCCTGCGTCGCACGCTTTCGCAGGTCGAGGTACACGCAATCGCGAAAAGGCAGCAGGTAGAATTTCACACCGATGTCGACCTTCGAGAGTTTTTCGACCGCAGCCGAGAATGCCTTGACGGTGCAGCGG
>JAHHOT010000049.1 GCA_018677555.1 Gammaproteobacteria bacterium
GGTGGAATGAGGATTCGCGCGTTGGAGAACCCGACGGTAGACAAACGAACACACATCAATTTCTGGTACATCGTATTCGCGCTGTCGATGATATTTGCCGCGCAACTGTGGATGGAACAATCGCGACGCGTCGAGACCGTTCCCTATAGCGAATTTCAGGCGCTGCTGGAGGGCCAGCGGCTGCAATCCATAAGCGTCTCGGCGACAGAGATTCGCGGCAAGCTGAAGCAACCGACGAACGGCCGTGAGTTCATCAAGACCGTGCGCATCGATCCGGATTTCGCCAGGGACCTGGCGACCTACGATGTCGAATTCGCGGGAGTCATGGAAAGCACCTGGATTACCCAGCTAATTGGCTGGGTGCTGCCCGTCATCCTGTTCGTTGGCATCTGGCTGTTCTTTATTCGTCGCATGACGGAACGCCAAGGCCTGGGTGGCCTGATGTCGGTGGGCAAGAGCAAGGCCAAAGTCTATGTCGAGACGGACACCCAGGTGTCCTTCGACGACGTCGCCGGAGTCGACGAAGCCAAAGCCGAACTCGAAGAGATCGTGGCGTTTCTCAAGGACCCCGCCAGCTATGGCCGGCTGGGTGCGCATGTGCCAAAGGGCGTGCTTCTCGTGGGGCCGCCGGGCACGGGCAAGACCTTGCTGGCGCGTGCGGTTGCAGGCGAAGCGCAGGTGCCGTTCTATTCGATAAACGGGTCCGAGTTTGTAGAGATGTTCGTCGGCGTGGGTGCCGCCAGGGTTCGTGATCTGTTTGAGCAGGCGCGACAAAGTGCGCCTTGCATCATTTTCATCGATGAGCTGGACGCCCTGGGCCGTGCGCGTGGCGCCGGCCCAATGCTCGGTGGCCACGATGAGAAAGAGCAGACACTAAACCAGCTATTGAGTGAGCTGGACGGCTTCGATACGCAACAGGGTATTGTGCTCCTGGCTGCGACCAATCGACCCGAAATCCTGGACCCGGCACTGCTTCGCGCCGGCCGCTTCGATCGGCAAGTCCTTGTCGATCGGCCGGACAAACAGGGGCGGGTTGAAATCTTGCGGGTGCATATTCGCAAAATCAAACTGGACCCGGCGGTCGTACTCGAGGAGATTGCTGCACTGACGCCCGGATTCAGCGGTGCTGACCTGGCGAATCTGGTTAACGAGGCGGCGATCCTGGCCACGCGGCGCCACGGCAGCAACATTACGATGGACGACTTCACCCGTGCCATCGAACGCATCGTCGCGGGACTGGAGAAAAAGAACCGCCTGCTGAACCCTTACGAGCGCAAGATCGTGGCCTATCACGAGACCGGCCATGCGCTCGTGCGGCTCGCCTTGCCGGGTGTTGAGACGGTCCACAAAGTCTCGATCATTCCGCGTGGCATTGGGGCACTCGGATACAACATTCAGCGTCCAACCGAAGAGCGCTATCTGATGACGGAGGACGAGCTCATGAACAAGATGGCCGCTCTAATGGGTGGGCGTGCTGCGGAGATGCTCGTTTTCGATCAGCTGTCCACGGGTGCGGTGGACGACCTGGGGCAGACAACCAATATCGCGCGCACAATGGTCACGCGCTACGGCATGAACGAAACCTTGGGCCAGGTGACTTACGACAGCGACAGGCAGGCGTTCCTGCCGAACGCGGACGCATTTCTCCCAGCGCGCAACTACAGCGAGCAAACCGCGTGGCAAATCGACGAGGCAGTCCGGGAGCTGGTAAACCGGGCGTTCGAGCAGGCCACAGCTATTCTGACTTTGCACCGCAAGCTACTCGACGAGACCGCAACCAATTTGCTCGAAAAGGAGACGCTGACAAGTGACGAGCTACCACATGTCGATGCGTTTCGCGGTCCCGGGCGCGATAGCCCCGCTGATTCCTCGATTGCTGCCGCGGGTGCGGCGAGGGGACACACCTCGTTCGGAAGCTGACAGTGACCACGACCCGGATCAAAATACTCATGTCGGCCCTGATTCTTTCGCCGCTCGTCGGTTGTGCCACATCACCGGCGACGGTGACTCAGCGTGAATTGCGAGACGCGCGAATTGAAGAGGTTTTGAACCTGACCGTCCATGATGCATCCGACAGGCCCGCGACTGAGCGGTGCCTGAGAGCAACCGAATACCGAAGTTTCCGTGCGCTCGACGATCGACACACTAGAACAGGCTCAAAGAGCCATGAGAGGTGTCCAATGGCGAGAAGAAAATACTCTGACAAGTACAGGCAAGAAGCAGTGGCATTTACGGAGCTGCCTGATGCGAGAGCGCGTTGACGGGCGGCCAGGCAGAATCGGTGGCGCAACGGTCGTGCACGGGTCTGAATTGACTTTTGAGGCATATCGGAATCTCCGTATTTCACGGGATTCGTCGTCGGGTAACACTGACTGGCCAACTTTTCGCTAGCAACAATTGCGTTTCGTACGTCGAGACGACGTATTTGCTGAGCCGTCGGCGACTGCTGAAACGCGACGGGGCTTCAGCACCGCTGGAAGTCAGCATCTTATGGAGTAGGGACCTTGACACAGACTCAGGAAAAGAACGCACAGGCATCCGGTAGTGCCAATACGCTCGTTAGTCACTCCGTATGGGATCGCGGCACACGGCTATTCCACTGGATCAATGTCGTGTGCGTATTGTCGCTGGCGATCCTTGGGTTGGCCATACTGAATGAGAAAGCGTTCGGCGTCAGCGCCGCCGGCAAGGTTCTACTCAAGACGTTGCACGCGTATGTCGGCTATGTCTTTGCCGTGAATTTGGGCTGGCGTATAGCCTGGGCCTTTATTGGTAACCGGCATGCGCGCTGGTCGGCGATCCTTCCGTTCAGGAGCGGATTCGGCGCGGAACTACGGGCCTACCTAGCGACCTGGTCGACGGGACACACGCGGCCTTACCTGGGGCACAACCCACTCGGCCGGTTAATGGTCCTGTTGTTACTGGTTTTGTTATTCTCACAGGCCGCCACGGGACTGATACTTGCGGGCACGGACCTATACAAGCCACCGTTCGGAGGCGCCATTGCCGAATGGGTCACCGAGGGAGACCCCGATAGACTTCGCCAGTTGCAGCCAGGGTCTCAAGAGCACGTCGTAGGGTCGGCGTACGACGAGATGCGGGCGTTTCGAAAACCGGTCGTGACGACGCACCTGTACGTCTTTTACCTGCTGATGGCCGCCAGCGTATTGCACATCATCGGTGTAATTGTTGGCGAATTTCGAGAGAGAAGTGGCTTGGTATCTGCCATGATCTCCGGGCGCAAGGTGATCGGCGAAGCTCCGGCGGATGGGGATCTCGCTGCCAGTAGCGCCGAAAACCGGTCGTGACGTCTCTTGATGATTTAAGGCTGACGGAAGCCCTGCAGCTGCAGCGCAAGCAGCCGCTCGCCTTCTTTGACGATGCTGAATCGCCGCTCATTGACCGACCATCGCACAGCGAGGCCCTGGACCAGTGCGATAAGTAAGTAGGCCACATCGCCGGGTACGAGGTCCGCGCGAAAATGTCCGGACTGCTGCGCATCGATGACGCACTGTGTCAGGCGCTGGTGAAACTGCTCCAGCAGTTTGCCGAAAATCTTTCGTAGCCGAACATTCTCGACCAAAAGCTCGCGGGAAAACAACAGAGACGGAATCGCGGGAAAGGTTTGAATCAGGCGGAGCTGGCCAACGATGAGCCGCCGCAGCCTTTCCTCGGGCGCGTCGTCGCGCCGCCGCTCGATGGCAGCCCAGCGCTTTTGCATTTGCTGCCCGATGTGGCCAGCGACGGATTCCCATATGTCCTGCTTTTTCGGGAAGTGGCGAAACAACCCCGGTTGTGTCAGGCCAACGGCACCGGCCAGTGTATCGGTCGTGACCCGATCAGGGCCAATTTCATCGGCGAGCTTGAGCGCCGCGGCCACCACCTCGGCTTTGCGTTCATCGGCGGATTTTCGGATTCTCATTGAGCACAGACCCAACTATTAGGGAGTAGGTAATCGCTAACATATCGTGTGGGAGGTCGTAGCGCAAGCACGCTCGTCAACCAGTGAGGTTACAGCTAAACCCGCGGTTCGATAGGGCTGGGAGCGCGCTGTTGACCGGATCATGGCGAATCCGGCTTTCCGGCAGATTGGAAATCCGCTATTGACAAAGCGTTTCCGGGAACCTATATAGTGAGCATGTACTCACTAATTATTACCAACAGAGCCGTGACGACGTGGAAGCAGGTATACGCACCAAGATGGCGGGTCCGGTGAGCGGGGTCGCAAGACGGCCTTGGTTCGCCTGGTCACGGCGAGTCGCGCTCGTGAACGGGTTGTTATTGCTTATTCACGGCCTGACCTTCGTACTGGTGCTGCTATCCATCGTGTTTGATCGATCACGCACCGCGTTGGGGCCGCCACAACGACAAGAGGTATTGTCATGACACGTCGGAAACCGCTTCACAGTATCAGCCTACTAATCTTCGCGATGTCCACCATCGTGGCCACGGCGGCCGAGCCAAGCCTAAAGGAAATCATGCAGGACTTGCGTGACAACCTGGTCGAGATCACTGACGGATTGCTGGTCGATGATTTCGAGCGCGTCGCGCGGGGTGCGGCCGGCGTTGCGCAGCATGCACCCATCTCTGCGCCGCAGGCAAAGCAAATTGCAGCAGCGCTTGGGCCTGAAATGCCCGCGTTCAAGCAATTCGATGAGCAGGTGCATGCGTTATCCCTCGCGATCGCGTCCGCGGCCAGTGATCAAGACCGCGATGCGGTCATCGTCAACTATCGACGCATGGTCGATGGTTGCGTGGCCTGCCACGCGGCATTCAAAGAGCGAGTGGCAGCTGTGCTCAGCAAGTCGCCTTAGGGCGTGCCGAGATACGTATCTTCCACGATCAATATATTGCAGTATTTTAGTTAGCTTGTACTCACTTACTAATTAGTATCCATTTGAGAGGCAAAACCGATGAAATCGCCAGTTTGGAAACGCCCGGTGTGGCTGCGGGTCGCGGCGGTGTTCGGCGCGCTGTTCGGATTAATGACGATCCGCGAGGGCGGCGCCGTGCTGTTCGTTGACGGCGCGGCACGGGTCGCTGCTGGCGACTACGTGCCGTTTGTTCTCTGGTTCAACTTCCTGGCCGGTTTTGCCTACGTCGTTGCCGGGGTCGGCCTTTGGTTTCGCCAATACTGGGGCGCTCGCCTGGCGATTGCCATCGCCGCGGCGACATTGCTGGTGTTCGCCGCGTTCGGTTTGCATGTGGTCAGCGGCGGGGCGTATGAGACGCGCACCGTGGTGGCGATGACGCTGCGCAGCACCATTTGGATCGTCATCGCCACGATTGGGTGGCGTGCGATCTCAAGAGACCTCACTCCCCAACCCCTGGAGTCAAAACCATGAGCGATACCGTCAGTGTGAGTATTACGCAACGAAGCAACTACCAGTTTGTAGTGAATTTCGGGAAGGCGATACCGGAGCTTCAAGGCGATGAACCGGCGCCACTGGGCACCGGCGATGGGCCTTCGCCGAATCAATTATTGCTGGCGGCGGTGGCCAACTGTCTGTCATCGAGTTTGTTTTTTGCCTTGAGCAAATACAAGCAGGATGCCGGCGGTATTACGGCGACCGCTACGGCTCGGATTGACCGCAATGACAATAAGCGGCTCCGTATCCAGGAAATCATCGTCGACATCCGACTGGGCAAACGCCAAGCCGAGCTAACACATCTCGATCGAATCCGGACCCAGTTTGAAGACTTTTGTACGGTCACCGAAAGTGTCCGCAGCGGAATTCCCGTGACGGTCGAGGTATCGGATCGCGACGGCGAAACGGTGAACTAACGATGAGGAGAGAATCTATGAACGTCGACTACAGGAGTGAAGTTCGCTGGCGATTGCCGGTGACCTTTTTGTTGCTGGGGGTGCTACTAAGTGGCTGCGCGACGATAAAGACCGGTTCGCACCATGATGAAGCCGCGACTTTTGTTGGCTATCGCACCTTCAGTTGGATTGCGGACAATCCATTGATCGTGGGTCAAGGTAATAACCCCTCCGTCAGTCCGCTAACGCAAAAGAAAATCGTGGACGCAATTGTCGGCGAGTTAACGCGCAAGGGTTTCGTCTATACGAGTAATCGGAGCGATGCAGATTTCGTATTGAGCTACACGGTGGGCACTCGCGACCGTGTTGAAGCAACTTCCTATCCGAGCGCTTACCGCGGCGCCTGGGGATGGCACTTGTATGGTCGCAATTACTACGGCATCGAAGTCGAGCACCGCATGTACACCGAAGGCACGCTGGGCGTCGATGTGTTCGATGGAAAAACAAAAGAACCCGTTTGGCATGGCTGGGCAACGAAGACGATCTCTGGCGCCGACCGGCAAGATCCCTCACCGTCCATTGACAAGGCTGTCGCCGGATTACTCGCAGCGTTTCCGCCGACCGCAGGAGAGAACTAGGGCACAGCCGTGAATGCAAGACTCGTCATACTGGGATCGGTCATTGCCTTCGCTGCGGTGGTCGCCCTTGCTTGTCTTTACTCGCGGAAAATACTGATGTCACAAGGCGGCTGGGTTTTGAGATCGGGGGCGTCGTCGGTCAAACGTTCGCTGTGGCTTTTTCGCTTGGCGCTGATGAGCCCGGCCTTGGCCGGCGAGGCCGAGGATAGTGTTGTCGAGTCCATACGACGTGCGAGTGACAGTGCGACTGTTGGTGAACTATGCGCGTTGTGTCGGGATCAGGGTGCGACGAGCACTCCGTCGAGAGAGGAACCCGCCGCTGGCGGGACCAGCGCAATCCGGCGTCGTTTCAGCTCCGAGTTTGACACCATGGATCGACCGTACACGCTCACGGCGCATCGGTATTGGCTTTGCCTTGACCGACTATTTACAGCACTAGCGAGTGGCTCGCTTCTCGACTCGTTTATCGGGAGTAACAATGAAACTACAGTTTTTCGGCGCCGCTCGTGAAGTAACTGGCTCGTGCTATCTCGTCGATACCGGCGAAGTGCGTTTCCTGGTGGACTGCGGCATGTTTCAGGGTGGGCGTGATGCGGCGGGACGCAATCGTGAGTCGTTCGGCTTCGATCCCGAGTCCATCGACTTCGTGCTGCTAACTCACGCGCACATCGACCACAGCGGGTTGCTGCCCAAGCTCACCCGCGCAGGCTTTCGCGGACCGATCCATACGACCGCCGCAACGGCCGAATTGCTCGCGGTCATGCTGCCCGACAGCGCGCACATCCAGGAGCGCGATGCTGAGCGGGCAAGTCGCCATGCAAAGACTGCACGTGGCAGGGAAGGCGATGTTTTAACACCGTTGTATTCTGTTAAGGATACGGACGAATGCCTGCGGCAGGTACAACCGGTCGACTACGACCGGGAGTTTGCGCCCGGAACCGATGTGCAATGCCGCTTCCGCGATGCGGGCCATATTCTGGGTTCGGCCATCATCGAGGTCTGGCTCAAGGAAAATGGCCAGACAACGAAGCTTGTCTTCAGTGGCGACCTCGGTCAGCCGGGGCGGCCGATCGTCAGGGATCCGACCGCGATCGAGGACGCGGACATTCTGGTCATTGAATCGACCTACGGCAATCGCACGCACAAAAATCTGGCTGCAACCGAGGACGAATTGATTGCGATTGTGGAACACACACTCGAGCGCGGCAACGTAATTATTCCCGCGTTTGCTGTTGGCCGGACGCAAGAGATCATCTACCACTTGCATCGACTCACCCGCGAAGGGCGACTCACGGGACTGAAGGTGTTCGTCGATTCGCCCATGGCTACTGCGGTCACGCGGATTACGCAGCAACACCTGGAACTCTTCGATGAGAACGCCAGCGACCTCGCCGGCTGGCACGCGCTAGGGAGGGATCTTCCCTTTCTCCATTTCACGCGCAGTGTGGGGGAATCCATGGCCCTGAACCAGATTCGCTCGGGCGCCATCATCATTTCCGCCAGCGGCATGTGTACGGCCGGTCGCATCTTGCACCACCTGCGCCACAATCTGCCGCGGCGGGAATGCAGCGTGATGATCACCGGATTCCAGGCGCAGGGAACACTGGGCCGGAAGCTGGTCGACGGTGCCGACCGGGTGCGGATTTTCGGGCACGACATTCCGGTACGCGCGGCAGTCCACACCGTGGGCGGCCTCTCGGCGCACGCCGACCAACCGGCCTTATTGGCCTGGGCCGCGAAGTTTCGCAAGCCGCCTGCACAAACCTTCGTGGTGCATGGCGAGGCCAGCGCAGCGCAGGCTTTTGCCGAGCAATTAAGAGCTGAACGCGCCTGGAACGTGACCGTACCCGAGCCTGGCCAGCGGGCGCAGTGCAATTTGGCGTTGACCCCGACATGCGCGTAAAAAGATTCAAAACCAGCACAACGGGAAGCGATCCGAGAATTTGGTTGCCGCAACCCTGACGAACGAGGATTACGACCGGGAGCCCATTCATGAAAACCGCAACAATCGTTACTGGCAAGGTCCGCTGGCTCGCAATCGTTCTCGCTGTAATCGCCCTTGGTGCAGTCCTGTTCTGGCTGCTGCGCGACAGCAACAATCACGATGCGCTGCGCCTGTATGGCAACGTCGATATCCGCGAAGTGGAACTGTCTTTTCGCCAGCCTGGTCGCGTGGCTGAGATGATCTTCGATGAGGGCGACAGCGTCAGCGCTGGCGAGGTGATGGCTCGGCTCGATGCCGGGCCGTATCACGATGCGGTGGCTGCGGCTGAGGCTGGGCTCGTCGCAGCGAAGGCTGAACGGGACAAGCTGCTGAGCGGCAATCGTCCGCAGGAGATCGAGCAGGCAAAGGAGCGAGTGCGCCAGACGCAGGCGGCCGCTCACGAAGCCGAGCGCAACTTCAAGCGCCAGAATTCGCTGCTCGAATCGGGCGCCAGCAGCCAACGCACGCTCGATGCCGCGATCGCCGCACGGGACCAGGCGGCCGCAAATCTGGCTGCCAGCAAGGCGGCACTGTCGCTGGCCACAGCCGGATTCCGTGACGAGGACATCGCGGCCGGTGAGGCGCGGGTGGCCGTGGCTGACGCGGCGCTGGCCCAGGCACGGACCGCACTGAGCGACACGGAACTTGTGGCGCCCAGCGATGCCACCGTGATTGCGCGCGTGCGCGAACCCGGCAGCATGGTAGCCAGCAGTACGCCCGTGTATTCCTTGAGCCTGCGCGATCCGGTCTATGTGCGTGCCTACGTCAGCGAGCCGGACCTCGGCCGCATTGCGCCGGGTGTAAGAGTACAGGTACGGACTGATTCCTCATCGAGGATTTATCACGGCCAGATCGGCTTCATCTCGCCGCGTGCGGAATTCACACCGAAGACAGTAGAGACCGCTGATCTGCGCACCGATCTCGTCTACCGCCTGCGCGTGGTCGTCACCGATGCCGATCTGGCGCTGCGCCAGGGCATGCCGGTAACGGTCGATGTCGACACCAACACAACGCGTGACGAACGCGCCCGCGAGCAATGAGATGAGCACGCACCCAACCACCGACGGCGGAGGCACGCAGGATCAGGACGTCGCCGTCGTAGTCGAAAGCGTCGTCAAGCATTTCGGCGAGGTCGAGGCCCTGCGCGGTTTCAGTGCCGACATTCGCTACGGTCGTCTCACTGGACTGGTCGGGCCCGATGGCGCCGGCAAGACCACGCTGATGCGCATCATGACCGGTCTGTTGGTGCCCAATGGCGGCCGCGTCACGTTGGCCGGCTTCGACGTGGTTGAGGACAACGACGCTATTCACATCGCCAGCGGCTACATGCCGCAGCGCTTCGGCCTCTACGAGGATCTGTCGGTGATGGAGAACATGCGCCTGTACGCGCAGTTGCGCGGCATGGATGCCGATCAGAACACGGACATCTTTAGAAGTCTGCTCGACTTCACCCGGCTCGGACCGTTCACCACGCGCCTGGCTGGCAAGCTCTCCGGTGGCATGAAACAGAAGCTGGGACTGGCCTGTGCGCTGATGGCCAAACCCAGGGTGTTGCTGCTGGACGAGCCCAGCGTCGGCGTCGATCCGGTCAGCCGCCAGGACCTGTGGCGCATGGTGCAGGCGCTGACCGACGACGGCATGGCCGTGGTCTGGTCGACGGCCTACCTCGACGAGGCCGAGCGCTGCGAAAGCGTGCTACTGCTCAACGAAGGCAAGCTTGAATTCGACGGCCCGCCGCAGGAGCTTACCGATCGCATCAAGCAACGCAGCTTCCGTTTGACAGGCGTCAGCGACGAGCGCCGAGCGGTGTTGTCGCAGGCACTGGATCTGGGCACGGTTGGCGACGGCGTAATCCAGGGCGATGCCGTGCGCGTGGTGCTGCGCGCCGATGCCGGGCGCGCGGAAATCGGGGCGCTGGCCGACGAGGTCGGGGCGATCCTCGAACCCGTGCAGCCGCGATTTGAGGATGCCTTCATCGACTTACTCGGTGGTGGGCCGGGCGGCACGTCAGCGCTGGCCGAGCGCATGCATGCCGTCGAACTTGATTCGGACATCGCGGTGTCCTGTCGCGATCTGACCAAATGCTTCGGCGACTTCACCGCGACCGACAAGGTCAGCTTCGAAGTTCAAAAGGGTGAAATTTTCGGCTTGCTCGGCCCCAACGGCGCGGGCAAGTCGACCACCTTTAAGATGCTCTGCGGGCTGTTGAAGCCGACCGAAGGGGAGGCGCACGTCGTCGGGCATGACCTGCGTCGCGCCACGGGTGCGGCCAAGAGCCAGCTCGGCTACATGGCGCAGAAGTTCTCTCTTTACGGCTTACTGTCGGTGCGGCAAAACCTCGAATTTTCCGCCGGTGTGTACGGGCTGGAAGGCGCCAGCAAGAGCCAGCGCATCGACGAGATGATCGAGACCTTTGAGCTGCAGCAATATCTCAGTACCTCGCCCGATTCGCTGCCGCTGGGCTACAAGCAACGCCTTGCGCTGGCCTGTGCGCTGATGCACCGTCCGCCGGTACTGTTTCTCGACGAACCAACCTCGGGTGTCGATCCGATCACCCGACGCGAGTTCTGGACCCATATCAACGGCTTGGTACGCAAGGGCGTGACGGTGATGGTGACTACCCACTTCATGGACGAGGCTGAGTACTGCGACCGCGTGGCAATGATGTACCGCGCCAGGCTGATCGCGCTCGACACTCCCGACGCGCTGAAGCGTGTTTCCAGGAGCGACGCGCATCCCGACCCGACGATGGAGGACGCCTTCATCCATCTGGTCGAGTCGGCGGACCTGGACGACGAGGCTCGCGCAAACGCGAAGGTCGCAGCATGAACAGCGAAACCCTTGAAATCCGCGCAGGTGCGGCGCCGGGAGAACGTGCCAGCCATAATTTTGACGGGCGGCGCCTGATCGCGCTGGTGCGCAAGGAAAGCCTGCAGGCGATCCGCGACCCGTCCACCATCCTGATCGCCTTCGTGCTGCCAGTAGTGCTGTTGTTCCTGTTCGCCTATGCGGTGTCGCTGGATGTGCGCGAGGTGCGCATCGGTGTTGTGCTGGAATCTGATGGCGTCACTGCGCAGTCACTTGCCGCTGCATTCGCCGGTACTCGCTACCTGAAAGTCACGCCGGCCCGCGATCGCCGTGAGGTCGCCGACCAGGTGGTGTCCGGCAAGCTGCGCGGCTTCGTCGTCATCCCGCAGGATTTCGAACGCCGGCTGGCGTCGCAGTTGCCGCAGCCACTGGTGCAGGTGATTACCGATGGCTCGCAGCCCAATACGGCCAACTTTGTCTCCAATTATGCGCAAGGTGTTGTGCAGACCTGGGGAGCAGGACGCAGCGCTGGTGTACCGACAGCCGCGATCCAACTTGAGCCGCGCTTCTGGTTCAACGCCGAACTCGAAAGCCGTCGTGCACTGGTGCCTGGCGCCATTGCTATCGTGATGACCATTATTGGCACCATGCTTACGGCACTCGTCGTCGCGCGTGAATGGGAGCGGGGGACGATGGAAGCCGTGCTGTCGACACCGGCTTCGGTCCTCGAAATCCTGATCGGCAAACTCCTGCCGTACTTCGCGCTCGGCATGATTGCGACACTAGGTTCTGCGGCACTGGCCGTGTTTGTGTTTGATGTACCGTTGCGCGGTTCGCTACTCGCGCTATTGACCCTGTCCGCGGTTTTCCTGATTCCTGCGCTTGGCCAGGGCCTGCTCATTTCGGCACTTACCAAGAATCAGTTTCTCGCGTCGCAGATCGCGCTGTTCTCGGGGTTTCTTCCCTCATTCCTGCTTTCGGGTTTCCTGTTCGAGATCGACGCCATGCCGGTGCCTATCCAGACCATTACCTTCCTGATACCCGCGCGTTACTTTGTGTCCTCATTGCAAACCGTATTCCTGGCGGGTGATGTCTGGTCGGTGTTTCTACCCAATCTGGCAGCGATGGCAGCGATCGGTGTGTTTTTCTTCGCGATCGCCAAGCGCAAGACTCTCAAGAACCTGGAGTCCTGAGCGATGTGGTCCCGAATCAATGCCCTCATCAACTCCCGCCTGCGCGCGCAAATCGCCAAGGAATTTCTCAGTATCCTGCGCGATCCGCGTAGCCGCCTTATCGTATTCGTACCGCCGCTGATGCAGCTGCTGATCTTCACCTTCGCCACGACGCTGGAGGTACGCAACGCCGACATCGCCGTCTATGAACGCGACGCCGGTCAATGGTCACACGAGTTGGTGGCGCGCGTGGGCGCCGCTGACTTCGTCAATAAGCTGCACACGGTGCACAGTCGCGACGAATTGCGCGAATTGATTGATGGGCGCAAGGTTATCGCCGGACTTGACGTGGGCCAGAATTTTTCACGCGATATCGCCGCCGGAGGCAACGGGACCGCACAGGTTATCGTCGATGGCCGACGCAGCAATGCTGGTCAGATCACGGTCGGCTATCTCAACGCCATCGCGGCGGATGTCGGCACCACTGCCAGGAAGGAGTCGCAGCGCGCGCCGCCGGTCGTCGTCCGCCACTGGTTCAATCCCAACCTGATTTACCGCTGGTTCGTGGTGCCGGCTCTGTCGGGCATTCTGGTTTTCTTCAGCGCACTGATGATCACGTCGCTGTCGATCGCCCGCGAACGCGAGCTGGGTACGTTCGACCAGTTGCTGGTCTCACCGACCACCACGCCGGAAATTATCGTCGCCAAGACCGTACCCGCGGTTGCCATCGGCGCCGTCCTGGGTTTGATGATGATCGGCGCGGCGGCGTTCCTGTTTGGCGTTCCTTTTACGGGCTCGTTCTGGTTGTTGTTGCCCAGCCTGCTGCTGTTCATCCTGTCGGTCGTGGGCATCGGCCTGATGATCTCCGCGGTCTCCGCGACGCAGCAACAGGCTATCCTGGGGGCCTTCGCGATCGGCGTGCCGGCGGTGCTGATGTCGGGCTTTGCAACGCCGGTGGAAAACATGCCGCTGGTGCTGCAGTGGATGGCGCAGGGGATTCCGCTCACCCACTTCCTGGTCATCGTCGAAGGCACCTTCCTCAAAGCGATGCCGGCTTCCGACATTGTCGCCAATACCTGGCCACTGGCCGTGATCGCGCTGGTCACGCTGACAATGGCCACTGTGTTTGTCCGCGGCCGACTGCAATGAGAAAGACCCTTCATGAAGGAGTTGTCATGAAAATCACATTGTTCATCCGATACCGAGCGGCACGCGTACCGGTCACTGCGTTGAGTGCGTTGCTGCTCGGCGCTTGCGCAGTCGGTCCCGATTATCGTGAGGCGCCGCCGGTCGAGACCGGCAGCGGCTGGACCCACCCTTCCGGTGCAGATGGAGCGCAGGTCGACTTGTCTGCCTGGTGGAAATCGCTGGGCGATCCCGTGCTGGATCGGTTGGTGACCACGGCGTTGTCCGATAACCTCGACCTGCGCCAGGCAGAGGCGCGCATCCGCGAGGCGCGTGCCTTGCGTGACCGCGCCGCGGGCGGTTACGCCCCATCGGTCGGAGTCAGCGGCAGCATTAACCGGCGCCGACAGAGCGTAAACGGGCCGTTACCGATTGACTTGATCCCGGGCCTCGAGCGTGACCAGACAATCTACGACGCGGGTTTCGATGCCGCCTGGGAAGTCGATTTGTTCGGCAGAACCCGGCGCGCTGTGGAGAGTGCAGAGGCCAGTGTCGAAGCCACACAGGCTGACGCGAATAACGCACGCGTAAGTGTTGTTGCAGAGGTCGCGCGCAGCTACTTCACGTTGCGCGGTGCGCAGCGAGAGCTGGCCGCTCGCGAGGCCTCGGTGGACACCCTGCAGCAAACTCTCGATCTGGTCCGCATGCGTTATGCGGTGGGTGACGTGTCGCAAGCCGATGTCGACGCCGCCCAGGCGCGCCTTGCCGCTGCGGCCGCTGGTGTGCCTGATATCCAGGCGCAGTTGCACGCCGCAGCTCTGGGTCTGGGCGTGCTGCTCGGGGCGCCGCCGGAGCGCGAGCTGTCGCTGCTCGAAAGCAACCTGCCGGAGCTCGTGCTGGTCCCCTTGCCAGTGGGCGAACGCGCCGATGTGCTGCGCCGCCGGCCCGATGTGCGCGCCGCCGAGCGCCGCCTTGCGGCCAGCACCGCCAACATCGGCGCCGCCACCGCGGAGCTGTTTCCGAAGCTATCGATTGGCGCTGGGGGTGGTTTCCAATCGCTGGATACGAACACATTGTTTGACTCTGCCAGCCAGACGCATTCGATCATTCCACTGATCTCCTGGCGTGTGTTCGACGGTGGCCGGGTGCGTGCGGAGATTCACGTCAGCGAGGCGCGTCAGCAGCAAGCCGCGCTGGCTTATGAAAAGGTCGTACTGGCCGCTTTGGGTGATGCCGAGCGTGCGCTCAGCAACTATCGGCACGGCCTTGACGCGGTGCATCGCCGACGAGTCGCGGTGGACGCTGCCTTCCGCAGCTTTGGGCACGCAAGGCAGCGCTATGAAGCCGGCGACATCGCGCTTATCGATTTGCTGGCGGACGAGCGTGTGTTGCGCGATGCGGAGGATGCTTACGCCCGCACCCACAGCGCCACCGCCGTTGCGCTCGTGGCATTGTTCAAGGCTCTGGGCGGAGGCTGGAATGCGCACGCTTCCGAGGGCACGCCAACGGCTTCGTGCAGTCCGGCGACGCTCATCGGGCCGATTTCCTTTCAACGCGCAGGCCAGGCCGTTGCGTAAGGATCCGCCACCGCACGCTGCGCGAAAACACCATCCGCGCACCACCAACCGGATTGGGTTTCAGGGGCCGCCATATGGCGCGGCGCAGTCTGACTTGGCGATTGCGGCCTCTCCACCGCTGTCAGCCCACCGATTCGTATGGCGACCCGTGCGACTCATCGTCATCAGATTTTACCGGGTACCTGCCGCATCCTGCATGTCGCACCAGCCGATTCGAATCCGAGAGGAACGAACATGAACGATCCTGACCCGTACAGAGATTTGCGTCAGAAAATCCTGAACGCACCGGCTTACAGGTTGGCACACGAAGATGTCGAATTTCTGGTCCAGGACGACCTTCGTCCGCTGCGTATGCAACTGGAACTGCTCAAGCCCGAGCATGGCCTGCGCGAACAGGGCATCGGCTCGACAGTTGTAGTGTTCGGAAGTGCACGCGTCGTGTCCCTTGAGGAGGCGCAAGCAAGACTGGATGATTGCAATGCACAAGTCCGCAACGGGCATGCAGAATCCGAACTGGAACAGGAGCGTGCCTCAGCCAGGCGGCATCTGGCGCATGCCCACTACTATGAGGAGGCTCGACGTTTCTCGGAACTGATTTCGTGCCGCTTTCAATGCGAACAACGACGGGATTTCGTCGTCGTCACCGGTGGAGGGCCGGGAATCATGGAGGCCGCCAACCGGGGCGCTTTCGACGCTGGTGCACGTTCGATCGGATTGAATATCACCTTACCGCACGAACAGGCGCCCAACCCGTTCATCACGCCGGAGCTAGCATTTCGCTTCCACTACTTCGCGCTGCGCAAGATGCATTTTCTATTACGCGCGCGGGCACTGGTTGCCTTCCCCGGCGGCTACGGCACGCTGGATGAACTGTTCGAGGTTCTTACGCTCGTGCAGACTCAGAAGATGCCCCGATTGCCAATTGTCCTCGTGGGGAAGGAGTTTTGGAGCAGGGTGATTGATATCGATTACCTCGTGGAAGAGCAATTCATCGCCGCACAGGATGCCGAACTCGTTGCGCGCGTGGACACAGCCGAGCAGATCATCGACGTCATACACAACTTTTATGGCGGACGACCCCCCACCCATAGCGCCAGCGCGTGACGATGAGGCACGCAGTAACCCACTTGCGTGCATCGTGGCTGTCCAGGATTCTGGGGCATCGCATGAGGGGTTAACAACTGATATCGCGGACACATCTGAAAAGGCCGTGGACTGACCCCGCCCCGACAGGCATTTCTCCGGCTAGATCGAGTAGCCCCAGATTCAATGACGCCAGGATGCGGCAATATCCCTTGTCGAATTGGCGAGGGCAGGGGAGCGGCCGCGACCCAACAATTCCGCAATAGTTAAGATAGCAGTGAATCGGCCAAAATCGTCAAACCAACCGTAATTCCAGGAATTGCCTCATTTGACCGAGATCGTCGATCGATCCTCTGAGCATAATCGACATGATCGATTCACCACTCAACGCTGTATCAGGCTTACGAAGGTACGCGGCGGCCCGTTTTCGATCGGGCAACAGCGAGCATGCTGCCGAATGAATATTAAGAAGCACTCCAATGCGTGTGTTGGTGTCGTGCGGAATTTCGGTCTTAGCTGCCATATGAAGTTCAGCACGGAAGCCAGGACCGGGCAAAGTGCTGACTGCATCGTCTGACAAGGTCCAAGCTTTGGATAGGACGTCAATCAACTTCCAACAGACTGAATTGAGCCAAGAAACAGTCAGGGGTGTGCAGGAATTTCCCTGGGGGTCCACAATCCTCGGGCACAGCTAGTCGCCTCTCCCGGCATCAATACGTAATTTAACATAATATACATTATACGCACTATTTATGAACCGGCCGAACAGGAGGCTTTCCGGCCGGGTTACCGGCAATCAGCACGCAGGCAGGCACCGCAGCGCGTCACGAACTGAGCTGGGCTGCCCCTGGCGTCGCAAGGCGTCTGGATTCAGGGGCTCGATGAATGCAAGATTGCTGGCCTGCAGATCCTCCTGGACTCGCTGAGCTCACTCACCAAAAAATGCCCCAGTTCCTTCAACCAATCGCCGACGCAATCCTGAAGTTCCTGGTTGAGAAAGCGCCTCCATGGTGGGTCGTCGTGGTGCTGCTCACGATAATTGTCGGTCAAGTTGTGGTTCGACTGACATCCTTCATGATCGAAACCAGGCGGCGCTCCAGAGCCCGAAAGAACGACCTCAAGGAGAAAATAGCCACGCTACGGGATAACTGCGAGATGACCTTCGACCAGATCGACGATCTGCGAGCCAGGGTTTCCCGGTACGCCAATCGGCTTTCAGATATCGAAATTGCGAATCAAAAGCACCCGGACGTTGTCTACCTGGCAACTGCGCGGCGGCACTACCTCGAAGGCTTGCAACAACTCGACGATTATCGGCAGCGGGTTGCGGAATTCGCTACGTATGACGGTACCCACGACGAGTATCTGGCTGCGCGTAGTCTCTACAAGACCGTAAGCCGACTCAAAGACAAGGGTGATACCGCTTATTCCGCGAGTGTCTCAGCCGAAAACGCTTTGCGGGGCAACGACCTCTATGTCTGAAGCTTTCGCCGGGCGCTGCAAGCGTCCCGTGATGACGTGACCGTGCTGCTATTGGGCTGAGGTCGGCCAAACGGGCAGATCAGCAGTTTGAACAGCCCGATTGCGGTTTCACCGACCCATATGTAGCCGTACCGCCATACGCCAGGCTGTCCAGTTCGATATTTTGAGAAATACGTCCCCAATTGACCCTCCGCCGGCTGCTAGTCTGCGGTATCTCGCGAAATGATGTCGCCTGAGGTTGGAGTCTATTGGTCCAATGACTACGAGCATGGATGCCGCACAGCTCGGCAATTTCTCACCGTTCGACACGCTGGAATCCGCCGCTCTCGCCGATCTGCTGGAGAACGTCGATATCCGTCACGCCCCTCCGGGTCAGCTGCTGTTTCAAAAGGGCGACACGGAGAAACGCTCAATATATGTGCTCTCCGGTACGCTCGCATTGCGAAATGGCGACCAGAACCTGGGAACGATCGAAGGCGGCACTGACGAGGCGCGCAATCCCGTTGCCCCGAAACTGCCTCGCCGCCTGTCTGCCGTCGCCGTCGACGATGTTGAGTACTTCAGTATCGATAGCGAGCTGGTGGATTTGACCCTCACGCTGGACCACACGGGGGTTTATGAGGTCGGCGACGTCAAGTCCGAGTTAACTGGAGGCGAACGCGACTGGATGAGCGCCCTCCTCGGCTCCAATACGTTTCAGAATTTACCGCCGCAGAACATTCAAATGATTTTCATGCGGCTGCAAAGAGTTGACTACCAGGCAGGACACATTGTATTTCGACAAGGGAGCAAGGGCGACCACTTCTATATCATCAGAACCGGTCGTTGCAAGGTTGCCCGCGAGACGCCGGGGGACAGAGACAATATCTTTCTTGCAGAATTGGGTGTCGGCGATACCTTTGGCGAGGAAGCGCTGCTCTCAGACGAAGCTCGCAACGCGACAATAATAATGGATACCGATGGCAGTCTGATGCGACTGAGCCGGGAAGATTTTCAGTTGCTGTTGAATGACCCGATGGTGGTGTCGTTGGAGCATGACGATGCCGATGAAGCAATAACTCAGGGCAGCAAGTGGCTCGATGTCAGAGTGCCGAGCGAGTTCAAGGCTTTCAGCAAAGTGAACGCGGTGAATCTGCCGTTGTACATGCTTCGCTTCAAGCTGGATGCCCTGGATCGTAAGACGCCATACGTCGTTTACTGTGATACCGGCCGGCGCAGTTCGGCGGCAGCATTCATTTTGAGTCAGCAAGGTTTTGAAACCGCTGTATTAAAGGGCGGACTCAACC
>JAHHOT010000142.1 GCA_018677555.1 Gammaproteobacteria bacterium
GATTTCCTGCAAGCTTATGAGCTTGCGGCTGCCGTCGTCGAGACGCGAAACCTGGATCACGACATCGATAGCGGAGGCGATCTGCGCTCGTAATGCCTTGATTGGAAAATTGATACCGGACATCGACACCATGTTTTCGACGCGGCCCAGCGCATCGCGAGCGGAATTTGCGTGCACGGTTGTCAGCGACCCATCGTGGCCGGTATTCATCGCCTGCAGCATATCCAGCGCTTCACCGCTGCGAACCTCGCCAACGATGATCCGTTCCGGTCGCATGCGAAGGCTGTTGCGTACAAGGTCGCGCGCTGTTACCTCACCACGACCTTCGATATTCGGCGGGCGGGTTTCGAGCCTGACGACGTGTGGCTGCTGCAGCTGTAGTTCAGCGGAATCCTCGATCGTAACGATTCGTTCGTCATGCGGGATGTATCCCGACAGTATGTTCAGGGTCGTGGTCTTGCCGGAGCCGGTACCACCGGATATCAGAACGTTTAGTCGAGCCTTAACTACCGCGCTCAGAACATCGGCCAGTTCTCTCGTCATCGTTCCTAAAGATATCAGGTCGTCAATTGACAGCAGCTCGACGGCGAAACGTCGAATCGAAACCGACGGTCCATCGATTGCAAGTGGGGGAATAATCGCGTTGACTCGGGAGCCGTCGGCCAGTCGCGCGTCGACCATCGGGGACGATTCGTCGATCCGGCGCCCAACGGCAGACACGATGCGGTCGATAATATTCATCAGATGCGCGTTATCTGCGAACGTAACGTTCGTTTGCTCCAGCTTGCCGCGACGCTCTATGTAAACCGACTTGGGCCCGTTGACGAGAATATCGGAGATCGTCGTATCTGCCAGTAGCGGTTCGAGCGGACCGAGGCCCATGACCTCGTCTTCGATACGCTGGATGATGAGCTTGCGTTGCTTGACGCTGAGCGGCGCGCCTTCTTCGGTCATCAACTTGAGCGATACGTCCCGGATTTCAGAGCGCGCCTTTTCTTCGCCTATCGTGCCGATTAATGAGAGGTCGAGCACACTGAGAAGCCGCTCGTTGATACGTTGCTTCCACTCGAGCTCCAGGTCGGAGAGCGACCTGCTGCGGTCGATGGCCTCCTGTCTCAGGTTACCGCCAACCGATTCACGGAAGTTCTTGGGGTCTGCCGCCATTAGTTTGATCTCCTGAGTATCGATGGCAGAGCACGCTGCAGCAGACCCTGCGGTGTCGCATTATCCGATACACCACGAATTCGGTTGCGCAGATTGCCAATGGCCCGGGTGACTGCAGAATTTCGGCTTCGATCGATAATCGGCTTGCCATTGTTGATACTTTCGGTGACCAGGTCGTACTGGTTGGGGATTTCCACGGTACGATCGATTTTCAGCGCCTGCTGCACGTCGTCAATCTCGATAATGGAGTTTTTGTCATAGCGATTAAGAACGACGGTTATCCGATCAGCCGGAACACGTAATTCTTGCGTGATCAGACGAATCATTCGCTTGGCATCGTGCAAGTGGCTCAGCGACTGCTGCACTACAAGCAGGATGTGATCGGAGGATTCGAGTACGGTCGCGCCCAGCACGTCGACGCGCCGCGGCAGGTCAACCACGACCATTTCGTTATGCTGCAACAGCATGCGGAACAGCATATCGACTCGTGAGACGGATATTTCGTTGGCGAGACATAGCGTATCCGAGAGCGCGGCGAGCAACCGCATCCCCGATTTGTGCTGCGTGATATAGGTCTCCACGGACACTTCGTCGAGATCCTCGACGGCTTCTACGGCTTCAATAATTCCCTGCTTGGGATTCATGTCGAAGTAGCGGCAGAGCCCGCCGAACTGCAGGTCGAAATCGACGAGCAGCGTTTTCACATCGTCAGCAGTGGACAGGCCATACGCGATATTCGCCGCCAGGAAGCTCGCGCCGGAGCCCCCGCGACTATTGACAACGGTGACCAGTTCGCCTGATCTGGACTCAGTAGCGGCGAAGCGCGCGGCAAGGCGATCGATGGCGTCGACAATCTCGTGCCGCTGCGGGGGCGACGTAAGGTAATCCGCGGCGCCTGCGCGCATTGCCAGGCGCATCACGTCTGGATCGGTCGGCGGACCAATCACGATCAGAGGCGGTCGATCCTGCGGTGGCGAATCGGCGAGGTACTGCAGTTCTCCCAACGACGACTCACAGTGCAGCAATAACGCATCCGGCTTCACGGATACGTCATGCAGTGGATCGAAATGACCGTTGCTCACGATCTTTGTCGAAACCTTGCAAACCGGATGATCGCGTAACAGTTGCTCCAGTTCGGCTGCAACTGTGGCGGATCGTGAAACCAGTAATATCCTCATTCGCGACATTTGTCTTTCCTTGGACGGTCAGCAGGCGATATCGGCGGTACCGACACGACCGAGACTTTCGCTGGGTATAGTGGTTTGAAAGGACGGCAGCGTTATCAGTTTCTGGAAACCCGGAATAAACGTCTGCACCTGAAAATTCTGTATGCTCACCCGCACGTAGCGAATGCTGCCGTAACCGGCTCCCGCTGGATCAGCCACGACATCACCGTCGATGTCGAGATACTGCATCGCAACATGTTGCGTGCCGAGCCCAGGAATCAAAACACTCTGGTTGCCGCCGTTTCCAAAGATGGCCGTCTGCGCAACGTAGGGATCATTGATCGGACATACTGCCGCCAGGCGTGCGCCACGTCGTGTCGCCTCGTCCATCGCGGCGACATCAAAATACAGTCTCGAGAAATCGATCAGCCCAAACAACACCGCGAAAAAAACGGCAGCAACAACTGCAAATTCGACGACGGTTGTGCCTCGCTGGTTCCTCATGCTCGTCATTACAGAGCCCTCATCGTGACCGACGCCGTCATGTTGAAGAGCAGAGATATGTCCGACCCGTAACCAAATGTGGGCAATACCGAGCCCAGGATCCCGGTATGCGCATAATTGACGCGAACTTCGAGATTGTCTCCGCCAGCATCCAGCACGCTGACGTCATTGACGGTCAGGCCACTGACGAGTGGCGTTCCCGAGGTCTGGTCGCGATCACCGTATACGACAAGTCGGCGTGTTTCGTCGATCAACTGCTGCGTCAGATTCACCGTCAGCGAACCGTCGATTGCCTCTTCGGCCACGTAGCGCACGCCGTCGCGAGCCGCTTTCGTCAACGTCG
Organism: Gammaproteobacteria bacterium; assembly: GCA_018677555.1. Taxonomy (GTDB): domain Bacteria; phylum Pseudomonadota; class Gammaproteobacteria; order Steroidobacterales; family Woeseiaceae; genus JAHHOT01. Next base: position 3,178 of record JAHHOT010000142.1, read on the forward strand.
TGTGCTGCACGAATGCGAACGTAAATTCGGATGCAGCCAGCATGACGAACAACAACAACGGCAGCGTGATCGCCGTTTCGACCAGGGCCAAACCGCGTTGTCGCCTGATTGTGCGCGCAGCTTTCATTTACGAGTCCACCGACGCCGAGTCTTTATAGAGCTGGATCTTGTAGAGCAGTGGCCCGGCTGGACCGCCACCCGGATTGCTGCCCGACGTGCCGTTCGCCTCGCATCTATCGACATACTCGCCAATGATCTTGCCGCCGCCGTCCGACTGCCCGGTTTCCAGCGCCTGTAGCATGAAAAAGCAGGCAAAGCCCTCAACCGTCAGAGTCGACTGCCCGGATTCGTCGCCCGTGCAGTTGACGATTGGAAATATCAGCAGCCGTCGGTTCTTGGCGGATCCCGGCGCGAACTGACCCGCCTCACCCTCCGAGTCCGACGCGTACGAGCTGTCGTAGCTATAAGGGATCTCGTCGGCCATCGTGACCTGGTCGGTCGGATCAGGTGACTTACAATAGTTTTTGCCATTGCCATTTTGCAGGTAAACGTGATCGACAACCGGGTCCACGGTGTCGTCCTCACAGGCTTTCAGGTTTTGCGGCGACTGGTCCGTCAGGACTCGGTCCGGCGGGTAGTCGTCCGAATTCATACCGCCGCCCTGGTATATGCCGAACCTGGTATTGAATCCCTGACTCGTCGGACCCGATGAAATTCCCGGCTCGGTCTCAACAGTTTCACCCAGGGTCGCGCAGCCGCCGTAGTCACCGGCGAGGTTCTTGCGCAGACAGCTACCGCCGTTACAGCCGAGTCGAAGCATCTTGTAGTTGCCGGGCCCGATCGCCGAGTGATTGCCCGGCCCGGGCTTGAGCACCTCGAGCTGATTGTCCACGTAGCCGCCTTCGGGGGGGCAAACCGCGATCGGTGCAACATCGCAAAGTTCGGCACCGTCACCGACGCCGAGGGGACCACTGGGCCCGGCGACAGCCGATGCCGGTGTTGCAATCTCGTCGATACCGAGCACGCGCGAAAGCGTTGTGTCGGTGTCGAAGCCGGTCGCAGCAACGCGAACGAATGGCCCGTCAGGTGATCCCGGCGTGAACGGATTGACCGTCGTCGAGTACTGCACACTCACGGTAATCTCGCCACTGCTGTAGGCAGCGTCAAGTTCCTGATTGCCGCCAGCGCTCGCATTGATACCAAACAATCCAAATGCGGCGACCGTCGCCTCGGTCGTGTCTGCCGTCTGGTCGAGCACTTTTGCCGCAGCAAGTGCAGCGGCGTCGACGGTGTTCTGCATTCGTGTTTTGTTTGCCAGCGCATGGCTACTGTCGAGTGCAAGGCCGGCAACGGCGAGAATAGCCAGCATGCCGATCACCACGATTGGCACCACTATGCCCCTCTGACGCCGACTGCTGGCAGGCATAGGGTTTAGCACTAATCGTCGGATTGCTCGCATATCACGCTCCTGCTCGGTGATTCCGCCCGTTTCGTCCTAGTTCTTTCCGCCACCGATATTGACGGTGATCGGATCGCCGACGCTGGACGGACTTGTACCTTCCTTGCGATAGCCCTCCAGTGAATTGTTGAGTCGGTCGGGGTCGCCGCCGAGAACGGCAGCCGGATCGGGGTTCGCGGCCGCACTCGGATCGTAGACCTGCGCTGCCGTCACCTGCTTGACGGCCTTACCGTACTCGATTTCGGTACGAGAGCTGCTTGCGCAGCCGACGGCGGTCATCATGCTGGCCACCAGTGCCAGTACTGCCATGTTTTTAGTGTTCATCATTTTTACTCGCCTGATTATTCGGGTTTCAGTTCACGTCGTGACCGTACAGAGAGGCTTCACGTGTCGTATCGGACTTGCCTTCCGTCTTGCCGCCGAAAAAGAACTCGCTGTCGCTCGGCTCGACAAACGAATCGGTCGGCAGGCGCATCTGGCCTGGAGTCATTGCCTTGGCCAGGTGTGGCGTAACGAGAATCAGCAACTCCGTTTCGCCCTTCTGGAATTCCTGGCTGCGGAACAGCATGCCGATGCCGGGGATGTCGCCGAGGCCGGGAAACTTAGTCACCGTCTCGCGCAGGTTCTCATTGATGAGTCCAGCGATACCGATCGTCTGCCCATCGGCCAGTTCAACCGTTGCCTGTGCACTGCGCTTCGTCAGGCGCGGAATCAGGAACGTTTGGGAAACGCCATCCGACAGGAGGCTCAGATTGTTCGAGTCGACCAGCTCACTAACGCTGATGTTGAGTTTCAGGTTGATGCGATTCGAGTCCAGCACCAGCGGCAGAAACTTGACGCCTACGCCGAACTCCTTGAACTCGACTGTGACCCCACGGTCGCCGCGCGGCACCGGAATCGGAAACTCGCCGCCCGACAGGAACTCGGCCTGCTCACCGGTTTGTGTCGTCAGCGTGGGCTCGGCAAGAATCTTCGCAAGGCCTTTTTCCTTGGCTGCGTCGAATGCCAGATTGAAGAGGTAGTTTTCCGTCAACAAACTTGCGAAGAAGCCCTTGTCCTGAATACTCATCGGATTGGGCGCGAATTCGTCAATCACCGGGCCCAGAGGAGCACCGTTGTTGTCGACGATGGGCCCGAAGGGTGAATCGGCACCGGAATTGAACACCGGAATGCGCAACCCGTCGTCGAATTCGACGTCGGGAAACGTAGCGCCGCCATTGACGCCGCCGACATTCCAGCGGCTGCTGCGGCGCAGTATCGTGTTGAAACGCACGTCGAGACGCTTGAGTTCGGTACGCGAGATCTCTGCGACCCTGACCTCCAGCATGACCTGCTGCGCGCCACCGACGCTCAGCATATTGATGACTTCGCCGACCTTGTCTTCAGGCGCATTCTCCGCCATGAATGTCGTCGTTCCTTCCATATTCTGCATGCTTTTCTCATCCGCCTTCTTGAAGTAGCCCTCGGCGATACGGATGGCGGCATTCATGTTCGACACGTTGGAGACACGACCGGCAAGGACGATATTTCGCTGCGCCGAGTACACCGAAATGTCTTCGTTCGGCATCAGGTCGTGCAGTTTCGCCTTGAGTGCCTGCAAGTCATGTGTCACCTCGACACTGACCGTGCCGATGAGCCGGTCGTTGCGGTCCCACAACAAGACATTGGTCGTCCCGAGATCCTTGCCGAGCACATAAAGCTGCGTGGCTCGCAGGATCAGGATGTCCGCAATCTCGGGATTACCGACAGAAATTCGGGTCGCCGGCGCGTCCAGTATGACGACGCGGGATTTGTAGAGCGGCACCGACAACGCGTTCTCTGCGCCACGACCCAGGCTGGTCGAGTGTGACTCGGCCAACGCGCCGGTCGCGACGAACAGCATGCACAAGCAGCACAGTGCCGCCAGCAACGAGTCACGACGCAATATCAACAATGAAGTATTCATCAGCAGTCCTTGTTAGTTATTCTTTTTGTCACACCCATTGATCCAGTCGGCTCAGGTCTGGGTTTTCGTTTTCTTGACGTCGGTACCACGAATAATTTCAACGGTCGAGCTCGATGGAGCGGTGCGCTTCCGCGGAGTACGGACGACTGGCTTCTTTACTGGCTCGGGGATGACCTCCTCGGTATCCGGATTGCGGAGCGTCAGCTGGATCGAGCCTTCGGTACTCGCCTTGACCAGCATTTCAGCCTGGTCCGGTTTCATCTCAAGCGTGACGGCTCGAACGATGACCGGCTCGTTCTCGTTGGTTGACGCCGTCTGGTCGACAGCCAACACCTTGATGTTTGTAAGAATGGTTTCGATGGTCGCCCGTTGGTTTCTGTCCTTGCGAGCCGCGAGCACATCAACCGTATTCCCCGGCAGCAAGAAGCCGGCGACGCCAACGACATCGTTGACGCGGACGCTAATGGCTCGCATGTTCGCGTCAACCAGCGCGGCAAGGGTGCTCCCTTTTGTATGTTTGGCGAATCTCTCCTGCACCAGAATTTCACCGCGCGCGATCGAAGTCGTCGCAACACGGCCTTCGACATCGGCCACTTCCGTGTAGGCGCCGGCCGGCAGTGCATCGTCCGGTATCTGGATTAACTTCAGGTGGCGACTTTCGACTTTTGTCGTATACGGAATTGCGACCGCTGCAGCGACAACAAGCTGCGTGTTCGGTTCCGCACTGGCCTTCGAAATTTGTTGCGCCTTGACCCAGTTGTTGGCAACCCAGGCGGCACCTACCGCCATGAATAGCGACAGGAATATTAGAACGAGTCCTCTACGTTTAGCCATTGTGCATGCTCCTAGACAGCCAGCTGTTTCTCAGTGGGGTCGACATAGTCTTTGACGGACACGAAATAGTTGTGCCACGCCCAGTTCAAATGTGTTTCGCGAATTTGCTGTGGATCCCCGGAGTACGTCGCATAGTCCATCGCCATGCCGATCAGATCTCGCGGATGACAGGGCAGCAGCGGCACGTTGTTCACCGCGTGAAGATCATTGATGACGTAGTCGAGTACTGATGGTTCGCACAGCACACGGTTCTCACGGCAGCTTTGATTCCAGATTTCGGTATATGCGTCGGGAGTCAGGGGTTTGAACTCGATCTTGTACCCAATGCGCCTCAGAAACGCTTCATCGGCGAGTTCGAGCGGGTGGATGTTGGTCGAGAAAATTAATACAACGTCAAAGGGCGTGGAAAAGTGCTTGCCTGAGCCGAGATCGAGGTAGTCCCGCTTTTCTTCCAGTGGAACGATCCAGCGATTGAAGAGTTCGGCGGGGGTAATGCGCTGACGACCCATGTCGTCGATGATGAACAGGCCATTGTTTGCCTTCAGCTGCAGCGGCGCCTCGTAGATTCTTGCCGCGTGGTCGTAGCGAATTTCGAGCATGTCACCCGTCAGCTCGCCCCCGGTGACTGCGACTGGTCGTTCGCACAGATTGAAGCGCGGATCGAAGCCCTTGCCGAGCATGATCGCATCGCTGCTGTTTTTCGTATTTATCGCCTTATGCAGCTGATGGTCGAAAATTTGTACAACGATGTCATCGATGCTTACGGCATGCGGGACGAAAACGAGATCGTTGAACAGGCGAACCAGGCGCTGCGAAACGTAGGTCTTGCCGGTGCCGGCCGGTCCGTACAGGAACACCGCACGACCTGAATTCATCGAAGGACCAAGTTTGTCGACCAGGGAAGGGGCGAGCACGAGGTCATCAAACGCGAGGTGCATATCACTTTTAGAAATTTTGCGGTTGTGAATAGACTGTGCGCGCGCAACGCTAGCGTATTGCTTCAGCGGCACCGGTGCGGGACCCACATAGCCGCTGCGCATCATTGCATCCAGCGCCGAGTTGCGGCCGCGCTCCGTCAGCGCGTACGAGAGAGTTTGTTCGCAACCGATGCGCGGTCGTACTTCAATGCGGGCCTCATCGCGCATGAACTTAAGCAGTCTTTCGACGATGGCCCCTGCCAAACCCATACGCTTGCTCAACTCCGCAATCGTCAACACTCCGCTCGTCAGTATGTGCTTGGCGGCCAGATCAGAAAGGAAGCCGTCGCTGAGGCCGGTATCTTCGATTTTTGCCGGGCGTGCGACGAGCTTCGCCATACGCGACATGGCGCGCTGGAACTCGTTGATCTCGGTTGGACTCGGTTGAGGCTCCGGCATGCCAATCATCCTGTTGCTCGACCGAGCAGGTCGAGGTGCCAAATTGCGATGAACGTTCCGCCAGCGATCGCTGGCGCGTAGGGAAACGACAGTGTGCGCAGGTCTAGCGATACGATTGGTACGCCAAAACTCTGAGTGTCTAACTGACGCGTGGACGACGATGCCGGTACGTGGCTCTCAGCGTGTGACTCGACAATCCTCCAAAGAATCCAGAGGACACCAAGGATGCCGCCGCAGATGAAGGTCGCGATGCCCGCGACGATGACGCCGGTTGTGCCGAGCAAAGCACCAACCGTGGCCATCAGCTTCACGTCGCCGGCGCTGGTGCCGCCGAGTACGTACAGCGGCAGAAACAGAACGCCACCCAGAAACAGACCCAGGAAACTATTGCCGAGACCGGATATGCCGAAACCGATACCATGGCACAGCATTGCGACGGCGAGACCGGCGACCAGCAATGGGTTCGGAATTCGCCGGCTGATGATATCGGTTAGCGAACACGTCGAAACCAACATGATCACGAATACGGTGATCAATGACGATGCAATTGTGGCGTTCGAGAGCACGGCTTCTTCTTGTTATTTGCGTGAAGTGGGCCGGCGAGCCCAGGAGGCCCGCCGGCTTCCTCCCGTTCCCGGGAATTAACCGCCGATGGCGGTTTCCAGGCCGTTGATCACGACCTCAACCTGACCACCAAGTGTCGTGAACGCAAGGACCACAGCGGCTGCAACCAAAGAACCTGCAACAGCGTATTCGACTGTCGTCAGGCCTTCTTCGCGACGAAGGAACTTCATTATTTTTGCTTTCATTGATTTCTCCAATTGGTTATTGCCTTTTTATGACTTTCGACAGTCACTGTCGGCCGACTTCGGCTCGGCATTCCGGATCGAATACTGCGTTACTCACGTCCGGACGGCGATGGAACCGACCGAGAATCAAGTTAGTCGAGTTACTTGACTTGGAATAGAACGCACTTGCGCAGCGGTCGGACTATCTTGCTGTTCGCAAAATGATGCAGGGGCTTGGCGGGTTACATAATCCCGAAACGAGACGTTTGACAATAAGCGCAAAGTTTTGAATTTCATGGCGACGTAGTGTGATTTGTGTCGCAATCTGGCGACTGTTATTTCGCGATGATCCATGCAATCCCACGGAGAAGGGGAATGCACTCTGAACCGCAAGCCAACTTTGCTCTGGATAGACAGGACCGTATCGGTCAGACACGCAGAGCTTCCGCCATTGTTCGCCGAATTTTGCGACGTTGTTCCATGCTCACAGGCGACGGAGATAGAGCCCGTTATCCAGCGAGGCGAATTCGACGGCATCTGTTTCGACCTCGACTTTCCCGATCAGGACGGGCTCGACGCGCTGCGCAGGACAAAAGCACAGTTTCCTGCATTTCCGATTATTATGTTGACTACGCAGCACTCGGAATCGCTGGCGATCTGGGCGTTTCGCGCCGGGGTCATCGACTACCTGGTCAAGCCCGTGTCACGCACGGATCTGCACCGCAGCCTGAGAATTCTTAGCAAAGCCGTCGAATCGCAGAGACAGCAGCAAGCGCGTTCGCCACTAAAAATTCCGATTCCCATTCCGGCAGAAATTCCGTTCTCAGTACAGCAATCAGACGTCAAGTTGCTGCCGGCGATCTACTACGTGCGCCGCAATTATCGCTTCAAGATCAAGAGCGAGGTTGTTGCCGATCTCTGTGGCATGAGTCCGTTCAGATTCAGCCGCTCGTTTCACGAAACCTACAGTATTACCTTCCAGGACTTCGTTATTCGGCAACGCGTACTCGAGGCATGCCGGCTTCTCAAGAATCCGAACATGAATATTACCGACGTCGCATACGCGGTCGGCTTTAACGATGCGTCCTATTTCTCACGGACGTTCAGGCGCTGCATCGGCGTCGCGCCATCGGTTTATTGTTCGCAATACCAGGATGGCACCGACTGGAACTTCGATGCAGAGATGTTGCGTGCCCGTTTGAAACTACCCCATGAGTTGGCGATGGATCGTCACGCCTAGGGCCGGTCGACCTGCGCCGCGCGGCATACAGGGAGAGCTCGCGCAACAGACTCCTGCCGTTAGGCAAGATAGTTCAGGTCTGCATGCGTCAAAGTGACTAGCGTAGAGCTGAATAGTGCGTTTGAACCCCCATGAGAGTGTTGCCGATGCCTGCGCCATCTCCGTCTGTTATCAGGATCCTGACTAGCCTTTTCCTTGGGCTCACGGTTTCGATGGGCTGCAGCACAGCGCCTGAAAGGACTATTGTTCAGGACCCCGATATTCCGGACTACGGAATCGTCGAGCACCGCATCGACGAACCAATTGATCTCTACATCGAGCCCCGGATCCCAGTACTTACGACCGGAGTCTTGCCCGTATCCGGAGAACGGACCTACCCCGAAGTAACCGTGGTTGCCGGACCGGCTCTGGAGAAAGCGCTGCTGACACTGACTCGGCAACACTTTTCCCGCGCGACAGCGGTAGCCAGGCTGGACGGCAAGCCAACGCTCGTCTACCGGCTGCTGACCTTCAAGCCGACGATTGCCGTTAAGCCCGGGGGCCTGCGGTCACAGCTGGATGTTTCCGCCCGCGTGGCCATTCAGGTCGCGATGCAAACGGCGACGGGCGAGTACCTGTTTTCTACGACGGCCATCGGCACCAGCCATGTTTCGGATACCCGGTTCACGCCGAACGGACGATTGAAAGGCCACGGCGAGTTGCTGGAAGCAGTCACGCGCAACGCGATCATCGATGTAATGTACGAAATATCGAAAATGTTTGACAACGACGGTGATGAGCTCAACGCGAAAATTCGCGCGAGCGCCACCGTTACCGATGCCAGCATCGAGACTCTTGACGACGTCATTCTGTACCTGCGCACCGTAGCGCCGGTGGCGAACTAGCCGTACTTGATTTTCTTGACGCCGCGCCACCGTTGACGGCAGCCCGCGACTGCGCTCATTCTTTGTGCAGCGTATACCGGTATCCGGGTCGCTCGAACTTCTCGTAGCGCGAGTCCAGGAACGCGACCAGGTCGATGAGATCGGTCACCGTCATGACGTCGTTATAGACGGTCATCAGCGATTCGCCGTCCGCCGTGACCTCTTCGGGTTTGCCGAAGCGCACCAGCTTGTGAGACGGGTTGACGATCGATGTGACGAGTTCCTCGTAGGTGGCCAGTTGACTGACGCGACCGCCGAGAGAAACCTTCACTGGCCCGGGCTCTGTCGGCGCAGGCAGATCGAGGTCACGCACGGTATGGCAGGTCGTGCACCGGTACTCGACAAACAAAGCTTGGCCGCGCTCGATGTCGCCTTCGGGCAGCGCGAAGGCCGCCGGTCGGGTATCGCAGGCCGCGAGCAGCAACAGCGCTGTCGCTCCTGCAAGGATTTTCAGACTGTTCAGCATGCGTTCGCCCTCCGCCGTTGCCATTATCTGACAGCATGCATCCCGGCGCAGCAGGGATCTATAAGGGAAAGACGCAGTAGCCCGGACTGTTGCGTGGAGGCAGTTCCGTTCAGACGACCGGGTCAGATGACCTTCGTGCGCCGCAACTCGTCAATCTTGTCGTCGTCGAACCCCAGCCCGCGCAACACCTCTTCCGTGTGCTCGCTCAACAGCGGCGGCGCCCGCTCAAACTCAAGCGGTGCATTTCTGAAACGCATCGGGCTGACAACCTGTGGCACAGCGCCGGCCACCGGGTGATCGATGTTGCGCACCATGCCGCGGTGCTCGACCTGCGGTTCACGCATCAGGTCGGGAATGCTGTTGATCGGGCTACAGGGAACGCCGGCTGATTCGAACTTGCCGACCCAGGCCGCCGCATCATCACCCGCAAGCGTGTCGATAATGATTTCATTCATTGCCGCGACGTTATCGACACGGC
>JAHHOT010000182.1 GCA_018677555.1 Gammaproteobacteria bacterium
CGCCTGCCGACAACCGCCCTGCTGAACGAGGGCCGAGCCTCCACAAGTGTCGGGGGCGGTGGACGCCAAAAGCGGAACCTGGCGCGAACGCCTGCGTGGAAACACGCGGCCGGAACGAGAGGAACCTTCGATTGAACTCGGCTTGAAATCGAAGCGTTACGCCAACAGGTAGCCCGATACAAAGAGCGATGTCGGGTCCGTATTTGTGAAGCTGGCCGAAAGGCGGGTAGCGCGGGTATGGAACCGGGAAAGCGACAAAGCAGTACTGCCCTGGCGTCCTCATAATTGGAAAGCGGCCTATTGGCCGCTTTCCTTTTTCCACCTGACATTCTCCGCATACTTCCGTTATGGTGCATCGCATGCCGTGCCGGATAGTTGTCCTGATTGCCTCCGCGTTGCTCCTGCTCGTCGCCTGCAGCGCCGGATCGCCGCAGAAACGGACGGTCGAACTGCAGACAGCGTGGATTCCCATGCCCGACGGCGTCAGGCTTGCCGCCGATCTTTACCTGCCGGCAAACCGGCAGCGCGATGAGCGCTTTCCGGTATTGCTGGAATACCTTCCCTACCGCAAGACTGAGAGTCGCGGCTCGCGCCACAGCGTGTATGCGTATTTCGTGGATCGCGGCTATGTCGTGGCACGCGTCGACATCCGCGGCACCGGTAACAGCGAAGGCACGCTGATTCCGTACGAATACAGTGACATCGAACTGGACGATGGAGAGGTCGTCATCGACTGGCTGTCGAAACTGGACTACGCGAACGGCAGTGTCGGCATGTTCGGCATAAGCTGGGGCGGCTTCAATTCGATCCAGATGGCAATGCGCAATCCCCCGGCACTGAAGGCCATCGTGCCGCTTATGGCCACCGACGACCTGTTCCACGATGACGTGCATTTCATGGATGGGATCATGCACGTGGACAGTTGGGAAGTTTCACAGGAAGTCGAAAACATGGTGCCCGGCGCACCAGGCTACGAGTTCTATGACCGCTATTTCAACGAGCGATTCGACCGCACGCCGTCCATGCAGATTTACAAGGAACAGCAACGAGACGGCCCGTGGTGGGATCGCGCCTCCCTTAAAAGCGACTATAGCTCGATCAAGATCCCCGTTTACGCTATCGGTGGCTGGTATGACGGCTACCGCGACAGCGTGCCGCGCATGCTCGAGAGGATGGACGTGCCGGTGAAAGGATTGATCGGTCCTTGGGGTCACACCTGGCCGAGCAGCCCGTACCCGGAGCCGGGCATGGAATGGCGGCACGAGGCCGTGCGTTTCTACGATCGCTGGCTCAAAGGCATCGAAAACGGAATCATGGACGAGCCTGCATTTGCCGTGTATGTGCGCGACTGGCATCCGCCCGGGCCGATCGATCACGCACCCGGGCATTGGCGCTGGGAAGACGGCTGGCCCTTGCAACGTGCTGCGGATCGCACCCTGTATTTCGGTGCTGGCGGACACCTGGCCGGCGAACCGGCCGACGCGGGTCAGGCGGCGCTCAAGTACCGTCCCAGCGACGGCGTTGATGCCGGCGGTTCGGTCATGTGGTGGGGCGACTTCATGCCCGATCAAGCCGCAGTGGATGCGTCGAGTTTTTCGTTCACGAGCGCGCCGCTCGACCGGGACCTGGAAATTCTGGGGTTTCCCAGGGCATTGCTGCGGGCCTCCGCGAGCGCAGCGCTCGCGCACTGGTATGTTCGCCTCTCGGATGTTTCACCGGACGGGCAGGTCACGCAAATAACCGGCGCTGGCCTGAACGGCGCGCATCGCGACTCATCCAGAGAGCCCAAACCGCTGACGCCGGGTGAAATTTATGACCTGGCGGTGGAGCTGCACTTCACATCCTGGATTTTTCGGAAGGGGCATCGAGTTCGGGTTTCCGTGTCCAACGCGCAGTGGCCGATGTTCTGGCCAACGCCTTATCAAATGGAAACCGCCCTTCACTTTGGCGCGGAGCACGGCTCGAGGGTCGTTCTCCCCGCAGTTCCCGCTGCCGAACGGCCCGCGCCGGCATTCAAGCCCATAGAAACCTACCCGCCGCTCGAAGGATATGGGCTGTCGGAATCCGAAACCGTGTCCGGCTATGCCGAATTCAGTGAAGTGAAACGCGACGAAAGTGGCAATGCCCGGGTCGAAATGAAAAACCGCGTCGTGACGACGTATCCCTGGGGCAAGGTGAGAAACGTTGAAAACATCACACATCGCGTCAACGATAACGATCCCGCCGACGCCTCCGTTACGGGAAGTTACAGCGTGATTGTGGAAAAACCGGGGGAAACGCTTGTCTGGCTCGGCGTGGTCGACTGGCGCAGCGATGACAAGGACTTCCACTTCAAATACACCAAGTCCGTCTCCCGCGGCGAACGGCAGATCCTCGAAAAGGTCTGGCAAAAGAAAATTGCGCGCGATCACCAATGACGCAAACACCACAGACCCGTCCGGTCCCGTGCTGGCGTCTGCGTCGCTTATAATTCAGTCTGTCACTGACCGGAGCAGTATATCCTGATGAAGTTTACAAGTGCCGCGGCCCTCGTCCTGCTCATGTTGGTGGCCGGATCGTGTGCCGCCACACCGGAGGAAACTACCATTCTCGACATCGAACGCCTTTTCGCCGCTCCCGACCTGGACGGACCGTCACCGCGTGCCGTCCGGATCTCGCCCGACTCGACGCGCGTCACGTTTCTGCGCGGTAAAGACACGGATCCGCTGCAAATGGATCTCTGGGAATTCAATATCGCCGACAAAGCGATGCGCCTGCTCGTCGATTCCGTAGCGCTCACCGGAGACTCGGAGGAGCTGTCGGAAGAAGAACTTGCCCGACGCGAACGCCTGCGCATCGTCGGGCAGAAGGGCATTGTCTCCTATCAGTTCTCGCCAGACGGTAAGCGGCTGTTATTCCCTCTGAACGGCGACCTGTACCTGTATGAAATTGCAACGGGCGATGTCAGCAGGCTGACCAGCACGGAACAGGGCGAAACCGATCCGAAATTCAGCAATACGGGGCGGTACGTATCCTTCGTCCGTGAACAAAACCTGTACGTCATCGAGATCGATGCTGCCACGGAGCAGCAGATCACGACAGACGGCGGCGGCACGATCAGGAACGGTATGGCCGAATTCATCGCCCAGGAGGAGATGGACAGGTATACCGGCTACTGGTGGTCGCCGGACGATCGCGAACTGGCGTTTACCCGCGTTGACGAAAGCCCCGTCGACGTTGTCGAGCGATTCGAGGTGTACGCGGAGGATTTCAAGGTCTACGAGCAGCGTTATCCCGCAACCGGCACGCCAAACGTACTCATACAGGTTGGCGTCGCATCGCTGGACGGCGGGGACATACGCTGGATGGATATTGGCGACGAAACGGATATCTACGTAGCACGCGTCGACTGGTTTCCCGACGGCGCGCAGCTCGCGGTACAGCGCCAGTCACGCGACCAGCAGCGGCTCGATTTACTGAAAATCGAAACGGCAACCGGCGCATCGAAAGTGCTGCTGACCGAGACCAGCGACACCTGGCTGAACCTGCACAACGACCTGACGTTCCTCGAGGAATCGCCGCAGTTCATCTGGTTATCGGAGCGCAGCGGCCACGCGCACCTGTACCTGTACCGCAACGACGGCCACCCGGTCCGGCAAATCAGCGACGGAGAATGGGATGTCGTCGATGGCGCGCGGGCTCGCCGCGCGCTTCTGCATGTCGACGAGGCAAGTGGCCTCCTCTACTTTACCGCCACCGTCGACAGCCCCATGGAAAGGAATGTTTACCGCTTGCCGCTGTCGGGCGGCACTTCACCGCAGCGAATCACAACTACACCCGGCTGGCACCAGGTCGATTTCGCCGACAATGGCGAGTTCTTCGTGGACAGCTACAACAGCATCGACACACCGCCGCAAGTGTCGATTCACCGGGCGAGCGGCGAACGCATCTCGTATATCCAGGAAAACGCGCTCGATGAAGCGCACCCCTACTTTCCTTTCCTTGCGGCGCGACCGTCAACCGAGTTCGGCACGCTGCAAGCCGCAGACGGACACACGCTTTACTACTCGATGAAAAAACCGTCGACATTCGACGCCAATCGGAAATACCCGGTCGTTCTTCTGGTCTACGGGGGTCCACAAGGTCAACGAATCACCAACAAATGGAGCGCCGGTTTCGAGGACGTGCTGACTCGCAGCGGCTTCATCGTGTTCTCCGTCGACAATCGCGGCACCGGGTTTCGCGGCACTGACTTCGATGCGCCGATTTATCGGCGCATGGGGCACGTCGAGGTCCAGGACCAGCTCGTCGGCGTCAACTTCCTGAGGTCGCTGGAGTTCGTGGACGATAGCCGCATCGGTGTTTTCGGCTGGAGCTATGGCGGCTACATGACGCTGATGACGATGTTGCAGGCGCCCGAGCTGTTTGCCGCAGGCGTTTCGGGTGCGCCGGTGACAGACTGGACGCTGTACGACACGCACTACACAGAGCGCTACCTCGGAACGCCGGAAAACAACGCGGCCGGTTACGAAGCCAGCAGCGTTTTCCCCTACGTGAAAAAGCTGTCCCCGCCGTTGCTGCTGATACACGGCATGGCGGACGACAACGTCCTGTTCACGAACAGCACCAAGTTGATGCATGCACTGCAGGCAAACGGCCTTGATTTCGACCTGATGACTTACCCCGGCAGCAAGCATTCCTTGTTGCGGGTGCCGTCAACCGGCGTACACGGCTACAAGAAAATACTGCAGTTCCTTCAGCTGCACCTCAGCGGCAGCTAATCGCAGGTTCAGGACGATTCTTGCACTTGCCGGCGCGCGGCGCGGCGTTGCAGCTGTTCGACGATGCGTTTGCCGCGTCCAGGAATGCTCCAGGGACAAACCGCGATACAGATTCCGCAGCCGGAATGCTCGTTGAAAAACGGAATGCATTTGTCGAAGTCGACATACCACTTGACCTGCCCCCGTACGGGCACTTTCTCCGGCAAAATCGCGTCGGGCGGGCAGGCATTACTGCAAACCTGGCAGCGGCTGCAGAAATCATCGACGTCATAGCTCACCCGCGGCGTGGGTATCAGCGGCAAATCCGTCAGCACCGCCGCCAGCCTGAATGACGATCCGTACTCGTCGTTAATGATGGAGCCATGCTTGCCGAGCTCACCGAAGCCGCATTCGATTGCCGGCGGAATCATCAGCATCTTGCCGGCCATGGGTCCGCACAGCGGCTCGGCGTCCCAGCCACGCTGCCGGATCCAGGTGGCGACGTCCTTCGCACCTTTCGCCGCGCGACCGTACTGGCGAATCACTTCGGCACCGGCGTCGTTGTCCGGCGCTTTACTGATCGCGTCGTAATCATGCGCGACGCCGATCATGATCACGCGCTTGTAGCGTATTTCGATGCCCTCGAAAACCCAGTCAGCATTCATTCTGGCGATTCCGAACAGCTCGATATCGAATGATTCGGCGTCAGCGCTGAGTTGCTCGGTCCACGCCTCCGCTGACTGCTGCAGCGGCTCGCCGCTGACCTCGGGCACCTCGATTGCATGAATTTTTTCGCGATCGGCACGCGCCTGCCTGATGCCGTCGTGGTCCATATTTTGCGTGTAAAACCACTTCTGCATGCCGCCGTGATGCAGCTTTTCCGGGTCATGCCAGTAAACGTGCGTGGGACGCCGGAAGTCGGTTTCGCCAAGGCCGTTGACCGCATTGCCCGAGACGGGGGGTATGAGCGCCTGCTGCTCTGGGTTCGGGGTGAATGGTCGATACGGAGACTTGGTCATGAATGCTCTCTAACGGCTAAGCCGCGTCAACTCCAGAGCTGGTCGCCGATCGGCAGGCGATATACTCGCCGGCCACTCGCATCGAACAGGGCATTGGCCAGCGCCGGCGCCAGCGGCGGCACGCCCGGCTCTCCGACACCCGAGGGTTCGCGGTTCGACGGTACGATGTGTACTTCGATATCCGGCATCTCGTCGATACGCAATGACCGGTACGTGTTGAAATTGGTCTGCTGCACCTCGCCGTTTTCCAGCGTAACCTGTTCGCGCAGTGCAGCCGATAGCCCGAAGCCGATGCCACCCTCCATCTGGGCACGCACGACATCCGGGTTGATCGCGATCCCGCAATCGACGGCGCAATAGACCTTGTCGACGGTGAACGAGTTTCCGGTAAGCGTGACATCGACGACTTCGGCGACGATGGTTCCGTAGGACTTGTGAATCGCGATGCCTCGTCCGCGATTTTCCCCGAGGCTATCGCCCCAGCCGGCTTTTTTTGCGACCAGGTCCAGTACCTGCAGATAGCGCGGGTGCTCCGCCAGCAGGTCTCTGCGATATTCGTACGGATCCTTGCCGGCGAGATGCGCCATCTCGTCGAAAAACGCTTCCGTCGCGAATGCATTGTGCGAGTGCCCGACCGAACGCCACCACAGGGTCGGCACTCCGTTTTCCGCCGGCTGCAGTTCGACGCGCATGTTTTCAATGGCATACGGCAGATTGCGTGCGCCCTCGACGCTCGAACCATCGATGCCGTTCTGGATCATCGCCTCGAACGCGGTGCCTGCCATGAATGACTGCATCGTGACCTTGTGCCTCCAGGCAGATACTTCGCCACTGTCATCCACGCCGCCTTCGAGTACGTGATGGCTCATCGGACGGTAGCGCCCAGCCCGCATGTCGTCCTCGCGGGTCCAGATCAGCTTGACCGGCGCGCGACCGCCGATCGCTTTGGCGATCGTTACCGCTTCAGCGACATAGTCACTGTCGGGTACCGCGCGGCGGCCGAAACTCCCACCGGCGAAATGCGTGTGTATCTCGACCTGCTCCGGCTGAATACCCAGGATTTCCGCCGCGACATACTGGTCATTGGTCTGGAACTGGGACCCGGTCCAGATATCGCACTTTTGATCACCAATCTCGACGACGCAGTCCATCGGTTCCATCGCGGCATGAGCCAGGAACGGAAAACGAAACTCCCGCCGCACGGTCGCTTGCGCGCTGGCCAGCGATGCCGCCGCATCACCCGATTCATGGGCAACGAGGCCATCGCCCTGCGCCAGCTCTTTGTAATGCGCGAAGATCTCTTCGCTGCTGCGGTTTTCGGCCTTACTGAAATCCCAGTCCACCGTCAGCGCATCCCGGCCCTTCTTTGCTGACCAGAAGCTGTCGGCAACCACTGCGACCCCGCGAGGAATCTCCACGACGTCGCTGACCCCCGCAACCTCGAGCGACTGCGATGCGTCGAAAGAGCGGACTGTTGCGCCAAACCTCGGCGGATGGGCGACCAGTGCGACGACCATTCCCGGGCGCGATATGTCGATGGTGAATTCGGCGCTGCCGTCGGTTTTCGCCGGCGAATCGAGGCGCGGCAAGCGCGTGCCAATCAGTGAAAAATCCTGCGGCTTCTTGAGCGTCAGCGTCGCCGGCGGCGCGACGCCTGCCGCCCGGGCCGCGAGGTCGCCAAAGGTCGCACTGTTGCCCGATGCCCGGTGCCCGACTACGCCGCTGCTCACGGTGATTTCGTCCGACGCGACCTGCCATTTTTCGCTTGCCGCCGTGACCAGCATCGAGCGTGCTGCCGCTGCAGCCTCGCGCAGCTGCATCCAGGAATTGGCGACCGACGACGAACCGCCCGTCCCCTGGATCGGCCCCCAGGAAAGATTGTTGTACAGCGATACATCCGCGGGAGCGAACTCGGCGCGCATTTGTGTCCAGGCTGCGTCCAGCTCTTCCGCAACAATTGTCGGCAGACCGGTCGTCACGCCCTGCCCTTTGTCGAGGTGTTTGATGACGACGGTCACGGCGTTGTCGCTGCCGATACGAATGAACGGCCCGAATTCGGCAATCGCCGCGCCGTCCGGATCGCCGCCCGCAGTTACCGTTTCGCCCGAGCGACTGCAGCCGATGAGGAACCCGGCACCGGACAAACCGATGACCTGCAGGAATCCCCGCCGGTCCAGCGTGGGACGCGGAAACTTCGCGCTGAATCTGCCATTTTCAAACATGATCAGCCCTCCATCTCGTCCGCGGCCCGATGGATCGCGGCGCGGATCCGGTAGTAGGTATTGCAGCGACAAAGATTGCCGCGCATTGCGCTGTCAATTTCCTGGTCGCTGGGCGAAGGGTTGGTCTCGAGCAAGGCCGTCGCAGACATCATTTGCCCTGTCTGGCAATAGCCGCACTGCACGACGTCGAGGTCCCGCCATGCGGACGTGACCGCAGCCGCGGCCGGGCCGTCGGCGCCTTCGATGGTCGTCACTTGCTGCTCGCCGACGGCGGATACGGGCATGACACAGGAGCGGACCGCGCTGCCATCCAGCAACACGGTACAGGCACCGCATTGTGCAATCCCGCAGCCGTACTTGGCACCCGTCAAGTGCAGGTCCTCGCGCAATACCCACAGCAACGGTTTGTCATCCGGCACATCAACCTCTAAAGCATCACCGTTGACGTTGATCTTTCGCTTCATGTTCCCCTCCCCCGGTCATCGGAGCGCGCCGACAGACTATAACAGACCGGACCAGCCCGCGGACGCGGCGCTCCTGGACGAAAAATCGCACCCTCAATTCGAGTCCGTCTTGCGCGCCTGGAACAGAAAACGATCTGTCTCGAGATATATTTCGTCGGCGTACACCATCAGGCTATGGTCGTCATCAGGGTTCCGGAACAGGCCGGACTCGGCCTCTATGTCGAAGCCCGCTTCGCGCAACAACCCGCGCACGATGCCGGGTTCGATACGGTGCAGGGAGCCGTTGTCGCGGCCGGCGACGCCGACATGATCCATGACGCCGAGCACACCGCGCGGCTTTAATGCCTTTCGGATGCTCCGCAGGAACGTCAGGGCCTGCGCCTCGCCGTCGCGATAGTAGAAGTCGTGTATCAGGTTGCCGAGAAACGCCATGTCGACCTGCCCCTCCAGGCCGATGTCGTCGTACTCACGCACATGCAACGCGACGTTGGGCAGACGATCGTTGCCCAGGCGTTCCGCAACGGTGCGATCGTAATAACCGTCCGCGTATTCGCGTAACACTTCCTCGCGGTTCTGCATGTATACCTTTCCCGAGGGTCCGACCGCGGCGGACAGCATCTCTGTCGTATATCCCGCGTAGGCGCCAACATCCAGTACCACCATTCCTTCACGCAGGCCGAGAAACCTGAACGTTGCGAACGGCTTGCGGGCCTCGTCGCGCCGCCGGTCGAACTGGTGACGGTCCGCGACCTGCATTTGCCGCTCGATTCGCTCCTGCATTGCCTGCCATTCGTCAGCATGGGCAGCCAGGTTCGTGATCAGGAAAAGGCTCGCCAATGCGATGGCTATTTTCATTGTTCCTCCGCGCGTCGCGTTTTTCAGAGCAACCGAGTATGCGATTATGCATCTTCCGGTCGGCACAAACCCGGGTTCGATACTTATGAAGAAGATCAACGAAGCCGCGCGCAGCGTCAACGTCATCCTCGAGACCGACGTGCTCGTCGTGGGCAGCGGACCGGGGGGGCTCGCCGCGGCCATTGGAGCCGCCCGCGCCGGCGCCGATACGGCAT
>JAHHOT010000201.1 GCA_018677555.1 Gammaproteobacteria bacterium
ACGTATCACAGTGGCGGGTGACCCGGTGCGGTACCAGGTCACGCTCGAGCCGACGCGACAGCAGTGGCTGTTCGCGCTGGACGTGCCCTATGAATGGAGCCTCAACCAGTCCTTCATGGGCCGCCAGCAACAACTCGCCCGTATTCATCCGATCGATCAACGGGTGACCTACGACGCGCTCTCGTATACCGACTACCGAATCGACTCTGAAATGTCCCGATCTGCGCAGATCTGGTATTCCGAGTTTCCGCCGGCGAAAAACCTGCGCACGATCGAGCTGGCACTCGACATGTACCGCGCCGCCGGGCGGAACCCACAGCGTTATATCAACGATGTGCTCGGCATGTTTCACAATGAAGAGTTCTACTACACGCTGGAACCACCCGCGCTGGGCGCGAATCCAGTCGACCAGTTCATATTCAGCACCCGGCAGGGATTCTGCGAGCACTATGCCTCTTCATTTGCGTTCATGATGCGCGCCGCCGGTATCCCGTCGCGCATCGTGCTTGGCTACCAGGGTGGCGAGATCAATCCCATGGGCGACTACATGATGGTACGCCAGTCTGACGCGCACGCGTGGACCGAGGTCTGGCTGCAGGGTCTGGGTTGGCGCCGCGTCGATCCAACTGCGGCGGTCGCGCCCGAACGCATCGAGGCCGGTATCTCGGGCGCCAGGTTCGATGGCATCGGCGCCAGCTGGGGATTCGACATGCCGTCGGCGCTCATCCATAAGCTGACGCTGACATGGGACGCGTTGAACGCCGCGTGGAATGACTGGATCCTCGGCTACGGCCCGGAAAACCAGAACCGCTTCATGGAGTGGCTCGGCATGGAGCGACCGGACTGGGGCACGATGTTGTTTACCTTGCTGCTGCTGTGCGTGGCCCTGATCGCCGTCATCAGTACGCTGATCATGTTGCGCTACCGACCACCGAAAAAAGACGAAGCTGCGGTGCTATACCGAAAATTCACCCGCAAGGTCGGCATTGCGCCGGTCACCGGCGAGACGCCAGGAGTCTATGCCGACCGCGTACGCCTCGAAAATGGCAATGTGAACGGCGACGTCGACGAGGTTACAGACACCTACCTTGCTGCCCGCTATGGACCCGCGAACGCGGACCTGCTGCAAGCACTGCGCAACTCGGTCGATGCCTTCTCCCGCTAGACGCTCATGACATTGATTTGCCGTCCCGCGGCAATCGGGCCAGTAATAGCCCACCAATGACAAACAGCGGGATCATCGGCAACAGGATCAGTTTGGGATCCCGAAAGTAAAACGCAACAGTGCCCACGATCAGCGGCCCGATAAAATGCGCGAACTTGGTGAGCATGTTGTAGAAACCGAAAAACTCGCCGGCGCGATCTTGCGGAATTAACGAAGCGTACAACGATCGGCTCATTCCCTGTACGCCGCCCTGCACCAGGCCGATAGTGATCGCCATCGCGTAAAATTGCCGTACCTCGGTCAGGTAGCCGGCCCAGATGGCAACGCCGATGTACACGACCAGCCCGATGTAGAGTGAGTACTTTGCACCGATATGGTGCCCGATGTAACCGTAAAGAATGGTTGCCGGAAAGCCTGCGATATTCGTGATGAACAGGGCCAGCACCAGGTCGGTCTCATCGAAGCCGAGGCGCTGTCCGAAGTTTGCACCCATTGCGATCACCGTAAACACACCTGCGATGTAGAGCACATAGGCGCCGAGGAACGCGACCGCATCCCGATATCGACCGATTTCGCGCAGGGTCTCGCCGAGCTTCGCGTATGCAGCGCGTACCGACGCGTCGCGCAGCGTCGCATCCGCCTTCTTTTCCTGCACCACGAACAGAATCGGCAGGAGAAAAAGGACCCACCAGATACCGACCGTAACAAAAGCCACCTTCACCGCCGGGGCTGCGTCGGCCAGTCCAAACCACTCTGGATGCAGGGTCATCAGGACGTGTACACCCAGCAATAGCGCCCCACCGATATAGCCCAGCGCGTAACCCAGCGACGACACGAAGTTGAACGTTTTGCGCGTTGTCACGTCCACCAGCAACGAATCGTAAAAGACGTTCGCGCCGTAATAGCCGACGGAACCAAGGCCGAAGCACACGAGCGCCCAGAACCACGCGCCCTCACCGATGAGCCCCAGTGACGCGGTGCTGACAGCGCCGAGCACTGCAAAAAACGCGAGAAACTGTTTACGCATGCCGCCGTTGTCCGCGATCGTCCCCAGGACCGGGGCGAGCACGAAAACGACCAGGCTTGCAATCGCATTGGTCCAGGCAAGGCGCGATGTCGACAGTTCCCGCTCGAAATCGCTGATGTAGTAGCTGCCAAGAAAAACCGGGAATATCGCCGCCAATACCGTTAGAGCGAATGCCGAATTACCGCAGTCGTAGATCGCCCAGACGAACGACTGCTTGTTGAGGAGTTTTTGCCGCGCCATCAGCGAAGGCCGGACTCAGTGATCGCGTGTCTCGCGAAACGACACATCGGGCCAGCGTTCCTGGGTAAGGCCGAGATTAACCTTGCTGGGTGCGATGTAAACAAGACTGTCACTGTGGTCGAGGGCCAGGTTGTCATGTGCCTTTTTGCGAAACTCGCCGAGTATCTTGTCATCGTCGGACTCCACCCAGCGCGCCGTGGCCACATTGATCGGCTCGAACTGGCATTCCACCTTGTACTCGTCCCGCAGGCGATGTGCAACGACGTCGAACTGCAGCGGCCCCACGGCCCCCAGAATCAGATCGTTATTGCGTAGCGGCTTGAAAAGCTGTGTCGCTCCCTCTTCGCACAGCTGCGCCAGACCCTTATGCAGCGCTTTCAGGCGCAACGGGTCACGCAGCACGGCGCGGCGGAAGATCTCCGGTGCGAAACTGGGAATTCCGGAAAAGCGGATTGCTTCACCTTCGGAGAAGCTGTCACCTATGTTGATGGTACCGTGATTATGCAGGCCGATGATGTCACCGGCATAAGCGGTCTCCGCATGTTGCCGGTCGGACGCCATGAAGGTGATTGCGTCCGCAATCTTCATCTCCTTGCCGCTCCGGACATGCGTCAGGCGCATGCCTTTTCTGAACTCACCGGAGCAGATTCGCAGAAATGCGATTCGATCGCGATGGCCGGGGTCCATGTTCGCCTGGATTTTGAAAACGAATCCCGTCAGCTTGTCCTCATCGGCCGCAACCCAGCGGAGTTCGCTCTCGCGCCCCCGTGGCGGCGGCGCATGCTCGACGAACTCATCCAGCAGCTCTTTTACGCCGAAATTCGATATGGCGGAACCAAAGAACACTGGCGACTGGCGGGCTGCCAGGTATTCCCCGATGTCAAGTGCCGGGCAGGCACCCTTGACGAGCTCGATCTCGTCACGAAATGCGTCCAGGTCAGCGCCCAGCACTGCGGCAGCTTCGGCAGAGTCGAGCCCTTCGATTACCTCGATGTTGGAGGCTTTTTCCCGCCCTGCGCTGTGGTACCGATAAATCCGGTCCTGCAACAGATGGTAGACGCCCTTCAGGCTGCGTCCCATGCCGATGGGCCAGGTAACCGGTGTGCACTGAATACCCAGCACGGATTCGATCTCGTCAAGCAGGTCAATCGGCTCGCGGCCGTCGCGGTCCAGCTTGTTGATGAATGTCATTATTGGCGTATCGCGCAAGCGGCAGACCTCCATCAGCTTGATCGTGCGCTGCTCAACGCCCTTCGCGCAGTCAATGACCATCAGCGCGGAATCGACCGCGGTGAGTGTGCGATAGGTGTCTTCGGAAAAGTCCTCGTGGCCAGGCGTATCCAGCAGGTTGACGATTCGGTCACGGTACGGGAACTGCATTACCGAAGAGGTCACCGAGATACCGCGCTGCTGCTCCAGAGCCATCCAGTCCGATGTCGCATGGCGGCTCGCCTTGCGGCCTTTTACGGTGCCCGCCATGTTGATCGCGCCGCCGAACAGCAGCAGCTTTTCGGTGAGGGTGGTTTTACCTGCGTCCGGATGCGAGATGATGGCAAAAGTTCGCCGTCGGGCGGTTTCTTCGGGGACTGTGGTCATGATGCTGGCGGAATCTGCGCGGCGGCGAAGTGTACCGTAAACGGCCGGCGATTCCAGACTCGGCCGGGTTCGACCCCGCTCAGGAAGTGCGCTTGAAACGCAATGACAACACCGCGGCATCCTCGCGGCCATCGTGTGACTGGTAGTAAGCGGGCCGGTGGGCAATTTGGCAAAATCCCTTTTTTTCGTACAGGCCCAAAGCGCTCTGGTTGGATGGCCGCACCTCGAGAAACACCTCGCGGACGTCCGCATAGCGGGCGCGGGCAAGCATTTCATCCAGCAGCCGCTCGCCATAGCCCAGGTTGCGGAAGTCCGGATCCACGCAGAGGTTCAGCACGTGCGCCTCGCCGGCGGCCACCGACAAAATGCCATAACCAGCGACAAGGTGATCCCGCTCCAGCACAATGCAGGTGTAACCGGCCAACAGGCAATCGCGAAACACGCCATGACTCCAGGGGAACTGGTAGCTGCGCCGTTCGATGTCCGACACGGTAGACAGATCCGAGTGGATCATGCTGCGTACTTCGCCCGGAATGTGCTCGATATTCGCGATCATGGCGAACTGTCTCGTATCAGGTTCTGCGCCAGGCACAAGTCCTGCCACGACTTGCGTTTTTGCAGCGGGCTGCGCAACAGATAAGCCGGATGATAGGTCACGACGAGCGGAATGCGGCGCTCGCCATAATAGTGCGCCTGTCCGCGCATTCGACCGACCGGCGCGTCGGTTTCCAGCAGCCGCTGTGCCGCGATGCGGCCGACGGCCAGGATCAATCGCGGCTGTACCAGCTCGATTTGCCGGTCCAGGTACGGGCGACATGCCGCCGCTTCACCCGCGGATGGATCGCGGTTGTTGGGCGGACGGCATTTGAGCACGTTGGCGATGAACACCTTGCTTCGGTCGAGGCCGACGGCACGCAACATCTGGTCCAGCAGTTTGCCCGCACGGCCGACGAACGGCTCGCCGCGGCGATCTTCTTCCATCCCTGGCGCTTCGCCAATAATCATCCAATCCGCCGCTTCGTTGCCGACACCGAACACGGTCTGCGTCCTGGACTTGTGCAGCTCACAGCGGGTGCAGCCTGCGACCGCTGCGCGCAGCGATTGCCAGTCCTGCAATGGTCTATCCGCAGCGCCTTCCTGAGCGGCCGGGGCCTCGCTGTGCGCGTCCGTGTTACGCGGCCGCCACACGTCGATGTGCATGGCCTGCAGATACGCCAGGCGACGCGACTCCACCAGCGATTTTTGCGACTGGTCGCTCATGCCGCAATTTTGCCATGAGGAGCCATCGCAGCGATACGCCCCGCTCTGCTGTGATCAGTGCGGGAGCAGCTTGGCGAGCGTGCCGGTGCCGGCGACGACCCGATCGCCCGCGGCCACGAGCGGGCGGCCGGTGATTGGAAACTGGACCTCGGCGTAGCGCGTGAAGCGCAGGTATGCGCAGCGTTGGCCCTGGCCGACGCGTTCACCGTATCTGAGGATGGCGCGTGGCGCGAGGCCGAAGCGGTGGCCGTGGAACTGCAGCACAACGTCATCGTTTTCGTCCGTACGGACCCACAGGCCGCTGGTATCGATGTTCAGGGACCCGTTTCCGGGGTCCGTGTGGAAATCCATGATCTTGCCTTCCACGGGGCAACGCGCCGTGTACGTTCCGAGGCTGTCCACCGCAATTACAATGCGATTCGCCTCCCCGTTCAACACGCTTTTGTCCGTAACCCCGACCTCGGTGACCACGCCGTCTACCGGGCTCACTACGCCCAGCGGAATTGCGGGTATGCTCCGGCGCGGATCGCGAAAAACCAGAAACAACCACAGGAAAATGACGCCGGGTAGCAACGCCCAGATCACGCTGACCAGCTCCCAGGTGATCCCGGTCGCAAGGAGCGCCGCGAGGAGCAGTGGTATACCCTCCCTGGCAACAAATGGATTACGTCTGCCCTTCAAAGCCGGGGGTTTCCTGTTCTTGGACCGTAACCCCCTGCGGCGACACATGCTCGCCGTGGGGATCGACAACGTCGTGGGGATCGTGGGGACCGGAATATATACGAATTCCGTGACGACACAAATCGCGGGACAGGGCCGGCGATCTGTCGTGTAGAATACGGCGGCCGTGACCACCCATTTGAACCCATAAATGCGATTCACCGAATTCGGGCTCAGCACCCTCAAGGAATCGCCCGCAGAGGCGGAGCTGATCAGCCACAAACTCATGCTGCGCGCGGGCCTCATCCGGCGCCTGGCTTCGGGATTGTTTACCTGGATGCCGCTGGGCCTGCGTGTCATACGCAAGGTCGAGAATATCGTGCGCGACGAAATGGACCGTGCCGGGGCGCTGGAATTGCTGATGCCGGCGGTACAGCCTGCGGAGCTGTGGCAGGAATCGGGTCGCTGGGACAAGTACGGCAATCTGCTGCTGCGCATGAAAGATCGTCATGAGCGAGACTTCTGCTTCGGCCCGACGCACGAAGAAGTGATCACCGACATTGCGAGGCGCGAACTGCGCAGTTACAAGCAGTTGCCCGTGAACTATTACCAGATTCAGACCAAGTTTCGCGACGAAATCCGGCCCCGCTTCGGGGTGATGCGTGCCCGTGAATTCATTATGAAGGATGCCTACTCGTTCGACGTCGATGCCGTGGGGCTGGAAAAGAGCTACCAGGTCATGCATGCCGCCTACACGCGCATATTCGAACGCCTCGGGCTGCGCTTTCGCGTCGTCGATGCCGACAGCGGCGAGATTGGCGGCAGCCGCTCGCAGGAATTCCACGTTCTGGCCGATTCGGGCGAGGACGCCATTGCGTGGAGCGATGAAGACGAATACGCGTCCAACGTAGAGACAGCAGCGACTCTGCGCAGCGGCCAGAATCCGGCTGAGCCGGCGGCGGAGATGAAAAAGGTTCGCACGCCGAAGGCAACGACGATTGATGCACTGTGCGAGCAACTCGGCGTTACCGCAGATCGGACGCTGAAGACGCTTATCGTAAAAGGCGATGAGACGCCGGTTGCCCTGATATTGCGGGGCGACCATAGCCTTAACGCGATAAAGGCCGCAAAGTTGCCTGGCGTAGCGTCGCCACTGGAGATGGCGGACGCGAAGATCGTTCGCGACGTCACAGGATGTGTGCCGGGATTCGCTGGCCCGATCGGGCTGGACATCCCAACGTACTACGATCATGCCACTGCAGCCATGTCCGATTTCGTTTGCGGCGCAAACGAGGCTGACATGCATTACACCGGCGTAAACTTCGGTCGCGACCTGGCGCTCGACAATACCCATGACATACGCAACGTCGTGGACGGCGATCCGTCACCGGTTGGCAGTGGCACACTTCGCATTGCCCGCGGCATAGAAGTCGGCCACATTTTCCAGCTCGGCACGCAGTACAGCGAAGCCCTCGACGCCAAGGTACAGGATGCGGAAGGCGCATCGCGCCCGATGCAAATGGGTTGTTACGGGATTGGAATCTCGCGCATCGTCGGGGCTGCCATCGAACAAAATCACGACGAGAAAGGCATTATCTGGCCGGACCCCATGCGGCCATTCGACGTCGTATTGATCCCGATAAACATGCATCGGTCCGATCGGCTGCGCGATGCAGCGGAGGCCCTCTACGCGGAATTGTCACGGCAGGGTATGGACGTGCTGTTCGATGACCGCGATGCGCGACCAGGCGTGAAGTTTGCTGACGCGGAGCTGATTGGGGTTCCCCACCGCATCGTGATCAGTGAGCACGGTGTCGACGCCGGCGAACTCGAGTATCGCCACCGCCGGGACAACAAGGCGCAAACGATGAAACGTGAAACCGCTCTCGATATTCTGTACAACGCGGGTCTAGTCTAGGCACTTTGACACAGGTCAGTTTCGGGCACGAGTTCGCCATGACATTTATTCGCGTCGCAACGCTAAGCGTACTTCTCACGCTGTCGAGCATCGCAGCGCCGCAGGAAGACCCGGATCCGGTCCTGCGCGAACTGCTGCGCGCCGCTGCCAGTGAAGCAGACAGTTTCGAGGATCACTTTGCGGCGCAGGTATGGCTCACCGATATGTCAGCGCGCCTCCAACGCCAGGTGGACGACACGGAAGAACGCCTCGAGATTCTGCAGCGCGTGCATTACGAGGCAAAGCGTACCGATCTGCCACCCGAACTCGTGCTGGCGGTGATCGACGT
>JAHHOT010000108.1 GCA_018677555.1 Gammaproteobacteria bacterium
GATTGTTTGTATCTCCGTCAACGACTCATTCGTCATGGCGGCGTGGGGCGAGTACCTCGGCGTCGGTGACAAGATACGCATGCTGGCCGATGGTCAGTGCGAGTTTCACACGAGCATGGGTATGCAGATGGACTGCACGCGCTTCACACTCGGTTTTCGCAATCATCGCTTCTCGATGCTCATCGAAGATGGCGTCGTGACCGAGCTGAACCTCGAGGAGCCCGGGGGCTACGATGTGAGCGATGCAAGTGTCATCGTCGAGCAACTGCGCGGGCGGCAGGGCGACTGATGGGCGCGACGATCGCGGAAAAGATTCTGGCGCGGGTGTCCGGTCGCGATTCGGTTCGCCCCGGCGACGAGATTTCGGCCAAACCGGACTTCGTCATTGCCTACGATTTTCCGGGTTATACCGACGTTATCTTTCGCCAGATGAAGGAAGAGTTCGGTATCGACAAGGTTGCCGAGCCCGAGCGCTACGCATTATTCATTGATCATATGGTGCCCGCAGTCACGCCGGCAGAGGAAGACCTGCACCAGGTTACCCGTGACTGGGGCGAGGCGAACGGTGTGCCGGTCTACGAGCGGCGCGGCATCGGTCACCATGTCGCGTCCGAGCTGGGCTATGCGGTACCCGGCGCATTCGCGGTGCATTTCGATGGTCACATCTCGCAGATGGGCACCTTCGGTACGCTGGCAATGGGAGTGCGCAAGCACCTTCTCGAAGCCTTCGTCAAGGAACGAATCAAGATGCGCGTGCCCGAAACGGTGCGCGTCAACCTGAACGGCCGGCTGGCCGAGGGCGTCATGGCGCGTGATGCGTTTCACCACATCGTCCGCGTTCTGGGCCCTGCAGCTTGTTGCTTCCAGGTCCTCGAAATCGGTGGCGATGCGCTACCGCACATCTCGATCGACGGCCGGCAGACAATCAACTGCCTGGCGATGTTCACGGGTGCCGTCACCTCGATCATGAATCCCGATGCGGACACGCTGGCGTATGCGAGGGACAGGGCCCGTATCGAACTGGATCCCGTTGCATCGGACGATGACGCCGACTATGCGGCGATACACGAGATCGATATTTCCGAACTCGAACCCGTCGTCGTCGTGCCGCCCCGTCCGTCGAACACGCAGAATCTTTCGGACTACGCCGGTACGGACGTCCATGTCGGCTACCTCGGCTCATGCGCCTCGGGGCGGCTCGAGGACCTCGAGATCGCGGCGCGCGTGTTACGCGGGCATCGCGTCAGGGATGGATTCCAGCTCAATATCGTCCCGACAAGCCAGGCGATTATGGAGGAGGCGTCGAAGAAAGGAATCCTTACCGACCTGATCGCATCGGGCGCTTACGTCGCGTCGTCGTCCTGCGATTATTGCTTCGGGCGCTCCGGTGTCATGACCGCGGGCCAGCGCGCCGTATCGACCGGTACGCTCAATGTTCGCGGACGCATGGGCAGTCCGGATTCCGAAATCTACATCATGAATGCGGCTGCCGTTGCAGCGTCGGCGATCGAAGGAAAGATTACCGATCCACGCAAGTACCTTTAGAGCGCTCGATGCAAAATCTCAAAGGCCGCATTGCATTCATCTTCGACGAGATTGATTTCGACATTGATCAGATCGTCGGCGTCAAGAACATCAAGATCCAGGATGTCGACGAACTCGCGTCGATTGCAATGCAATCCTATGACCCGGATTTCCGAGATCTCGTGCGGCCCGGGGATCTTCTGGTCGGCAACAGCAACTTCGGTTATGGGCACCCGCACTACCCGCCGATGATCGCGATGCGCCACCTGGGCATCGCGGGCGTTATTGCGGAGAGTTTTTCGCCGGGTTACTGGCGCGGCGAAATTGCGATGGGGTTTCCGCAAATACCCTGCCCGGGCATCATGGATTTCGTCGATCGCTGGGACGACGTCGAGGTCGATTGGCAGGATCGCCAGGTACGTAACCTGACAAAGGGAAAACAACTTGAATTCACCGAACTCTCGGAGGCGGACATGCAGATGATCCAGTCCGGGGGGCTCATCGGTTATTTGCATGCTCGCGACTGAGGAATGTGACGATGGCAACGCCGAATAAACCTTTTGCGGACATGCTGCGGTCCGGACGCACGGTCTGGGCAGCCGGCGCCTATGATGCGCTGTCCGCGAAACTGATCAATGAGGCCGGTTTTGCGGCAATTATGACGACGGGATTCGGCGTTTCTGCCTCGCATCTCGGTCAGCCGGATCTCGAGTTGTACACGATGTCGGAGAACCTCGACGTCGTGAGCAAGGTCGTCGATGTGGTCGATGTGCCGGTAATCGCCGATACCGATACGGGCTACGGCAACGCCATAAACGTGATGCGAACGGTGCGCGAGTTCGAGCGGGCCGGCGTGGCCGGCATGATTTTCGAGGACCAGGAGTCGCCCAAGAAATGCCCCTGTGTCGCTGACGTGATCGAGATACTGTCGCTGGAGGAGGGGGCTGCAAAAATTCGCGCGGCCGTCTCAGCGCGGCGGGATCCGGATACGCTGATCATTGCACGCACGGATGCGACCAGCGAAGACGAGGCGATACGGCGAGGCAAGGCCTACGCCGACGCCGGCGCCGACCTCATTCAACCGATATCGAAGTGCTTTTCGGACTTCGCCGGCCTGAGCCGGCTGCGCGAAGCCGTCAATGTACCGTTGTCGCTGCAGATACTCGGCTGGCTGGAGACAGACCTCACGCCCCGTCAGATCGAAGAAGTGGCGGGTCTCGCCGTATTCCCACTCGTTCCACTGATGACTGCGACAGCCGCGCTGCGCGCCAATCTTCGCGAACTCGTGACGTCCAAATCGACGTCGCAGCTGCCAGCCGACGTGACGACGATGGCGGACTTCAAGGATCTGATTGGCTTCAAGGAACTGGAATCGTTGCAGGAGAAGTTTCTGCTCGGCAACTAGAATGGGCCTGGCAACGGGCGTCAGCTGTCGAGCTCGTGCCAGAGCTGGCTGACGAGTTCGTGATAGTCGCGCGATTCCTGCAATTGCCGCACGTCCCTGGGGCGCTCCAGGCCGACAGTGATATCCGCGGCAATGCGGCCCGGGCGCGCGGACATCACGATGACGCGGTCCGCCAGTGCGACCGCCTCACCGATGTCGTGCGTAACGAGCACGACCGTCGTGCCCGATGCACCCGACCATAACTCGATGAGCAGGTTTTGCAGCGTAATCTTGGTCAGTGCATCGAGTGCGCCGAAGGGTTCGTCCAGCAGCACGAACGGGCTGCGCAGCGAAAAAGTTCGGGCAAGTGCGACGCGCTGGCGCATGCCTTGTGACAATTGTGACGGGTAGGCATCACGGAACTGCTCGAGCCCGACGGACACCAGCAGCTCATCAATTCGCGCGCGTCGAATATCGGGATCAGGCTCGCGTGTCGCCAGTGCAAAGTCGATATTCCCGGCAGCGCTGCGCCATGGCAACAATGCGTCGCGGGAAAACATCCGCGCGACGTCCTGCCGTCCCGCTTCAGGGTGTGAGCCTGCAAGCGTGACCTGCCCGTTCTGCATCGGCGTCAGGCCCGAGAGGATGTCGAGTAGTGTCGTTTTGCCGCAGCCGCTCGAACCAAGCAATGCGACGAACTGGCCCTGATCAATGGCGAGGTCGATGTCACTCAGCGCATGAACTTTGTGCGCGTCACTCCCGTAGCTGTGGTTGAGCGACGCGACACGTATCCCGGCGGTCGTCATTGGCAGGGTGACTCCTCGCAAACGGGAGCGCCCGAGTAGACGATTTGCTCGAAACCGATCGGTTTGCTGACCAGACCGAAGTGCAGCGCATAGTCATTCCACTTGTCGATAGCGTCGCGACTGATCTCGTAGCCCCAGAAGCGGCGATAACGATCGATCATCTTCTGCAATACAACGTCATTTTGTGTTGGTGACAGCGCCGACACCGGCGCATGGCGGCGCGCAATCTCCAGCAGTTCTGCCTGGTTGTCCGGACTGCGAATCCAGTCGATTGCTTCGATCACGGCGGCGATGAATGCGTCCGCATCGTCACTGCGGCTTTCGAGAAGGGCTGCTGTTGTCACCCAGCCGCCGTAAAGCCCATCGAAGCGCAGCGCGAGCGGGCCGTCGTCTGCGAGAACGAAGTACGGTTCGGCGACGCCCAGGGTTTCGAGCAGCTCCGGGACGGGCGCGAACGTCACTTGTGCGTCAACGGAACCCGATTGCCACGCGGACATCGTCGTGGCCGCACTCCCGGTGGCGACGAATTCGACGTCATCCTTGTCGACGCCGGCGTCTTCAATCATCATCACCGCCGCAAGATATACCGTGGATCCGATGGCGTTGACGCCGATTCGATGCCCGCTCAGGGCCCGAAAAACATTCCTGTAGTCGCGCGCGTCACCGGGCACGCGGACGTGATTGCCGACAACGACGTTGACGTAGTTAGTGCCCTCATTCGACATCAGGTAGCGCAACTCGGTGCCCTTGTCGATATTCGCCATGACGAGGTCCGCCGCACTCTCGACGACGTCGAGGCTGCCGCCGATCATCGCTGCGAGCGCCGCGGACGAGGAGTTGGCGGGCAGTTTCTCGACAATCAGACCGTGTTTCGCGAAAAAACCGAGTTCGTCGGCGACGTGTACGGGAATCGAACTGTAAGCGCCGGTAAATACCTGCACGCGCAGGACGCCGTCCTGCGAACTGCTACCGCAACCCGACAGCAGCAGTACGAGCAGCGCTGTACCCGGTAGCAGGTACCTCATGTGCGCCACTTGCCGAAGTGTTTTTCGATACGCGTCATGATCGCGGCAAGCGTGCTCGTGATGATGACCAGCATGATCAGGGTCGCGAACACACCGTTTGGATCGAACGTGTTCGAATAGTAGCTGACCAGCGTGCCTATGCCTTTGCCTCCCGCGATCAATTCGGCCGTAATGACGCCGAGGACCGTATAGATCATGCCGAGCCGCAGCCCTGCAAAGATGGCGGGTACGGCGGAAGGGATTACTATCTTGCGGAAAATGTCGGCGCGCGAAATTCCCAGGCTGCGCGCAAGCAGCAGGTGATCGGGGTCGGTGGATTTCGCGCCGGCCATTGTGTACGACAGGAGGATGAAGTACATGATTGACACCCCCGAGGCGACTTTCTGAGTGACGCCGAGTCCGAACCAGAGAATAAAAAGGGGTATCAGCGCGACACGCGGCAGCGCGTTGAGTGCGTCGATGATGGGCGACAACAGTTTCTCCAGCATCGGGAATACACTCATCGCGAGCGCCGTTAGCAGTGCCAGCAGCGAACCGATAACGAAGGCGATTACGACCGCATTCAGTGTAATTGCCGTGGCCTTGAGAAACGTGCCGTCCGCGACCTCTGCGAAAAACGTCTGCAGAAACACCGAAGGCTGGCCGATGAATGCCGGCGGCAACGCCTCGGTCCTCGCCGTCAACTCCCACACCAGGAACCAGACGACCACGATCGCCGTCCGTCCGAGGAATAGTGTGATGCGTTCGCTCAAGGTGTTGACAGCGTATTCATCGGGGCACCGGGTCAAAACCTTTGTAGTCGATGCCCATCCGTTCGAGCCGGCGCAGTGCGGCCGGCCAGTCGCGATGCTCGCCGCGCGGCTGCGGCAGGCGCTCGAATTGCTGCGCCGTGTGTTCACAGACCGCGGGGTCCGGCAACAAAATCGAGCCGCCACTCTGCATCGCAAGCAATTGCGATCGGCAGGCTTTTTCAAGATCGTCGGTTAGCACGTAACTTTCCATGATACTGCGGCCACAGATCAGGGCGCCGTGGTGGCGCAGCAGCATGAGACGGTGCGGACCGAGGCTCGCCGCCAGCCGTGGCTTTTCGTCGTCGCTGAACACCATGCCTTCGTATTCGTGGTAGCCAATGCGCTGGTAAAACTGCATTGCACCCTGACTGAGTGGCAACAATCCCTGTTCGAGCGTGGACACCGCCACGGCTGCAGGAGAATGATGGTGCACGATGCAATTCACGTCATCGCGCGCATCGTAGATCGCCCAGTGAATAATTGCGCCTGCCTGGCTTGTTGATGTGTCCTGATCGTCGGCCGCATTGCCGTTGCGATCGACCTTGATCAGGGCGGCTGCCGTAATTTCATCCTGCAGCAGCCCGAACGGATTTATCAGTATGTGTTCGGCGTCGCCGGGGATTCGTGCCGAGTGATGATTATAGATTCGATGATCGATATCCATGAGGTGAACGAGCCGATACAAGGCGGCCAGGTCCTCACGTATTGATCGTTCTGCCGAATCCATGGTCTAGTCCAGTGTCGGTGCGGATACGGGCTTGTAGGCAAATTCGCCGAAGTCTTTCCAGCCGAGATAATACTGCACGGGAATGCGCATGCGTTTCGTTTCGCCGAGTTCTATGGCTGCGAGTTGCGGCCAGTTCGGGTTGCGCAGTATCGCGCGGCCGAGCAATACGATATCGGCGCGATTTTGCTCGACGATGTCGTTGGCCTGTGCCGGTTCCGTGATCATGCCGACTGCCGCAACCGGGATGTCCGCACCCTGCCGTATGGCTTCCGCACCCGGTACCTGGTAACCGGGTCCCAGTGGAATTTCGGCAACCGGGTCGTCCTTGCCGTGCTGCTGACCGACTTTGTCGTGTTGCATCTGCCGCATTAAAGCGACGGTTTTCGCGCTCGAGCCACCCGAGCTCACGTCGATGACGTCGACGCCGTCATTCTTGAGGAGTCTTGCCAGCGCGATCGTGTCGTCAGTCGTCCAGCCGCCATCGATCCAGTCGGTGTGTGATAGTCGGAACGCGAGCACTTTGTGGTTCGGCATGACCTCACGGACGCGCTGCGCAATCTCGCGCGTGAAGCGCACGCGATTCTCGAAGGTTCCGCCGTAGCGGTCATCACGGACATTCGAGATCGGGGAATAAAAACAATGCGGCAGGTAGCCGTGCGCGGCGTGTACCTCGATCCAGTCGAATCCCGCAGCGTTCGCACGCTGTGCGGCGGTCGCGTAAGAATCCAGCACATCGTCGATGTCTTGCTGAGTCATCTCGGTCGGCACGGGCGAATCGTCATCGAACGGGATCGCGCTCGCTCCGATGACCGGCCACGCCCCCTGGGCGTCGGTCAGGTGGACAAGCGGCCGCATCCCGTCCTTGTCGAAAGACGGTGCATAGCTCGCTTTTCGGCCACCGTGCCCGAGCTGGATTCCCGGCACGGCGCCTTCACCGTGAATGAATTCGGTGATCCTGCGCAGGCCCGCAACGTGCTCGTCTTTCCAAATGCCGAGATCGTTGATGCTGATTCTGCCGCGTGCTTCGACGGCCGTTGCTTCCGTCATCACGAGACCGGCACCGCCCGCTGCTCGCGCGCCGAGATGCACGAGATGCCAGTCGGCGGCAAATCCGTCACTCGAGCTGATCTGGACCATTGGCGAGACGCCGATTCGATTGCGCAGGGTAATTCCCCGCAGCTTCAGACTGTCGAAGAGTTTAGCCAACGGTCAATCCGTCAGGCCGAGCTGCCGCTCCACGGTCGCCAGATCGAAATAGTCGCGCATGCCGGCAATCCTGCCATCGCGAAACGTGAAGAGAGCCATGTACGGCACGGCCACCGAGCGGCCGCCCTTGTCATACATTTCGACGGCCTCGAGCATGAGCAGATCGCCTGATTCGAGATGGTTCCTGATGTCGTAACGCGCATTGCTCATGCCCTTGGCGAACTTCTCGAGGAATTGCCGTACGCGTTCCTTGCCCTCGAACGGCTTGAGCGGAACGTTGTCCCAGACGATATCCTCGGTGCAGTACGCCAGGCTGCCGTCGAGGTCGCCGGTGGCCCAGGCTTTGTAGAACGACTGAACTATCTCAAGTTTGTTCACGGCTCACGCTCCGCATCGGTCACCCGGCCTCATTCTGGCCGCGATAATTTCGAGTTCGTGAATGCAAGTAACTATCGCCGATGCAAAAGGCGTTGGCAAGTTGCGCTCGCGCGATCGTGAAGCCGCCGGCGCGGCGGTCGAACGGCAGGCTAGCGCGGCAGGTCGATGACCAGGTTGCCGTACTCGTCGACGCGAGCCGCATGATCACGGTAGATCAATGTCGTCGTATCGGCCTGTTCGACGATTGCGGGTCCGGCAAGCTCGAATCCGACGGGCAAATCGGCACGCTGATAAATAGGCACATCCTCGTACCCTGTGTCGGCGGAAAGGCAGATCTGGCGTTTCGTGAAAGGCGGCTCCGCGGTTCCGTCATCCGATTTCGGCTCCAGCAGGCTCTTCTCCTCGGGTTCCTTGCTGTGCACGCTGCGCAGCATCACGAATTCGCAGGCAGCGCCCGGGTCGTTGTGGTTGTATGTCGCGAGGTGCGCGCTGTTGAAGAGGTCGAGTGCGTTTTGCGCGCTATCCGCGTTCAGGCTGGAGCCCATTGAGACCTCGAGTTGGTGTGACTGGCCGACATAGCGAATTTCGGCGAAATATTCCGTCGTGCTTGCGGACGAATCGACGCCGTCATTCGTCATCTTTCGAGAATTTTGTTCGTCGAGCGGCGC
Source organism: Gammaproteobacteria bacterium (assembly GCA_018677555.1). Lineage (GTDB taxonomy): Bacteria > Pseudomonadota > Gammaproteobacteria > Steroidobacterales > Woeseiaceae > JAHHOT01. Next base: position 8,510 of record JAHHOT010000108.1, read on the forward strand.
GAACATTTGCTGCAGCTTTTCCAGGGTCACCTCGGTTGCCGGTATTTCGAAACTTGCAAGGGCTTCGTGCTGAATCGGCGCGAGCATCAGTCCCATGGCGGACAGAACTCCGGGCGTCGGCGGCACCAGGATTCGGTGGATGCTGGCGTTCTCTGCGAGGCGGCCGCCCTGCAGAGGACCTGCGCCGCCGAACGGGATCAGTACGAAATCACGCGGATCATGGCCGCGCTTGATAGAGACGAGTCGCAACGTCTGCGCCATATTCGAGTTGACGATGGCGTGCATGCCAAGGGCCGCTTCGAGCAGCGACATCCCGAGCGGTTCGGCGATCTCGTTCTCGATCGCCTTGCGACTCAGCTCGACGTCGATGTCGAGGCCACCTGCAAAGGTCTCCGGATTGAGGTAACCGAGTACGAGACTGGCATCGGTTACGGTCGGCTGCTTGCCGCCGCGGCCGTAGCAGGCCGGGCCCGGATTCGCGCCTGCGCTTTCCGGTCCGACCTTGAGCGCACCGCCCTCGTCGACATGGGCGATGCTGCTGCCGCCGGCACCGATCGTGCGCACGTCGATCATGGGCACATTGAGTGGATAGTCTTCGAAGCTGCCCTCGTTGGTAATCAGTGGCTGGCCGGCCCGAATCAGCGCAACGTCAGTGCTGGTACCGCCCATATCCAGGCTGATGCAGTCGGGGAAGCCGGCCGATGCACCGACATTGGCGGCACCTATGACGCCGGCAGCCAGGCCCGACAGTACGGTACCCACGGGTCTTTCGATGACATTTTCGACGCCACCGACGCCGCCATGGGACTGCATGACATGCAGTGGCGCACGCACGCTGGCGGCGGCGAGTTTATCGACCAACTCGTTGAGGTAATTGGTTACAACGGGTTTGACGTAACCATCGAAGCCGGACACGACGAGCCGCCGGTACTCGCGACGCCGGGGTAACACGTCACTCGACAGGGTCACCGGTACGTCGGGATACATCTCATTCAGGATTTCGCGGCAGCGCCGCTCGTGCTGCGGGTTCGCGTAGGAATGCAGTAAACAGACGACGAATACCTCGACGCCGTGTTCCTCGACGAGCGTCTTGGCCACCTGGCGAAGATTGTCCTCGTCGAGAGGAGTCAATACATTGCCTTCGTAGTCCAGACGCTCGATGACTTCGAGCGAACGGCGACGCGGTGCCAGGAACAGCGGTTCCACGGGATCCATGTCGAGGTCATACATCTTCGGCCGCCAGCCAATGCCGATGTAGAGGATGTCCCGACAGCCTTCCGTCAGCAGGAACCCCAGCCGTGCGCCGCTTTGCGTCAGGATGCAGTTGGTCGCAACGGTCGTGCCGTGCACGACGCGGTGCACAGACTCCGGCGCAGCGCCGGCTGTGGCGACGGCTTCGGTCAGACCGCGCATGAATCCGTCACCGAACGCGGGCGGCGTCGACGGCACCTTGTGTACGATCCAGCCGTCGCGATCTGTATCGCGCACGAATACGTCGGTAAAGGTTCCGCCGACATCTATGCCTACTGTCAACATGAGCCTGGCCTCGCCGGAAAACGCAAAATCTACAGGACATTCGTTCTATTATGCAAGTATGCTAGTATTTCGACGCATCGGCGGCACGAGCGACAACGTAGGAATGACATCCGGGACCACGACTCGCGGCACCTGCTCGTGACAGATCAGACGAGCGAAATTGCGGCAGACGAGACGGACGAAAAACCCCTCGTCTACGAATGGTATGTCGTCGGCGTGCTGATGCTGGCTTTTGTGGTCTCTTTTATCGATCGGCAGGTCATCACGCTGCTGGTCGAGCCAATTCGCCGCGATATGGACATCAGCGACACCGGCATCAGTTTGCTCATGGGATTCGCGTTCGCGATCTTTTACGTGACGATGGGTGTACCAATTGCCCGTCTTTCGGACTCACGCAGCCGGAAGTTGATTATCTCCTGCGGCATGTTCCTGTGGAGTATAGCGACCGCGGCCTGTGGCTTGACCAGGAATTTCTGGCAATTGTTCATGGCGCGGGTCGGTGTCGGTGTTGGCGAGGCCACGCTGACGCCGGCAGCTTACTCCATGATTGCGGATTCCTTTCCGGCCCATAAGCTCGGTCGGGCAATCGCCGTGTACTCGACCGGTGTGTATGTTGGCGTTGGGCTCGCCGGTGTGCTCGGTGGCTGGGCCGTGCAGGTGATTTCGAAGGCCGGCGCCATCGATTTGCCGCTCCTGGGTACCCTGGCTCCGTGGCAGCTGACGTTCATCGTCGTTGCGATTCCCGGACTGCTGCTCGTTGCCCTTATGGGAGTGACGGTGCGCGAGCCGACGCGCAAGAATATACAAACAGATACCGGCGGCAAGGCAATTCCGTTTCGTACGGTTCTCAAATTCATGTGGCTGAACAAGCGAACGTTTGGCTGGCTGTTTGCGGCATACGCGTTCAGCGGCACCGCGTTCTACGGCTATCTGTCCTGGATACCCGAGTTCATTCGCCGCACGTACGGCTGGGAGATCGGTAAGGCTGGCATTCTGTTCGGCGCGATCTACGCTGTTTTCGGTACCGCGGGCACGCTGACCGGTGGCTGGATCTGTGACTGGCTGACGAAAAAGGGTTACAAGGATGCGGCTATTCGCGCGTGTACGATATTTTTCGCCATCGCCACGCCATTCATGATCCTTACGCCGCTGATGCCGACGATGCAGCTCCTCATTCCGATGATGGCGGCCATGGCGTTCACGAAATCGATGCAACAGGCGATGTCGCCGGTAGCCATCCAGCTGGTCACACCGAACGAGATGCGCGCACAGGCGACATCGATCTTTTTCGTGGCGTCGGTATTTCCTGCAATCGCTTTCGGCGCGACGTCCGTCGCGGTAATCACCGACTTTGTTTTCAAGGACGACGGTGCGATTCGCTATTCGATGTCCATTATCGGGGCCGTCATGATGACGTTGGCGACGATCAGTCTTGCCTTTTGCCTCAAGGGCTACCGCGGCAGTCTCGAGCGTTCCGCGGAGTGGCGCAACGACGCTTGAGCGTTACTCGATACGGCGGTCGGCGAAGGGTTTCATGCCCCACCAAAGGCACAGGACCCCGACGGGCGTCAGTATTGCGCTGACGATCGATAATGAATAGCGAATTGCGGCTTCGTCGCCAAACACGTAATCCGTAAACCAGGCGACGAGATAAGGTCCTGCGCTGAATCCGGCCAGCACCGCAATCAACATGAACAGGGCGGTAACCTGTGCGCGCATGCGGTTCGGCGCCATCAGCTGGATGATCGTCGGGGCGAGGCCCTGCGGCGCCGACAGGAAGAACGTGACGATCGCCAGCATTACGATTGCGGAAACTCTGCCGGGTGCGAGGGGCGCGAGCACGGCGCACGGTATCATCGCGCAGCCCAGCAGCATCGAGGCTCGCATCTCGGCGTCGCGATATCCTTTACGCGACAGCAGCTCGGCGAACCAGCCACCAACGTAGGGGCCGGCGCCGCCGAAAAAGAGCAGGCACAATCCGTAAATCGCGCCCGCCTCCGGCACGGAAAATTCGTAAGTACGACGCAGAAACTCGGGCACCCATATCAGGTAGGCGCTGATGACGGTGCCCAGTGACAGGAAGCCCATCAAATGCGCAATAACCATGCGGCGGTTGGAGCGCAGGAATCGCCTGATTTCGACGATCGGCACCGACCCGGCGGCCACTGTTCGCTGCGCGCCAGGTATCGCTTCCCGCCGCGGCGGTTCCTTGACCGTTGCAAGAAAGGCGAGAACCAGCAGGCCTGGCAGTGCTACAACGAAAAATGTCAGCTGCCACGGATACAGTTTGCCGATCAGTGGGTATTCGACCGCGCCGGCATCGATGACCAGCGACACCACGGCGCTGCCCGTCAACAACGCGACGCCAGCACCGATATAAAGTCCCATCGCATACACGCCGATGGCGCGTGCCAGTTTGTTGGGCGGAAAGTAGTCGGCCATCATCGAATAGGCGGCGGGCGACAGCGTCGCCTCGCCGACGCCGACGCCAACTCTCGCCAGGAACAACTGCCAGTAGGATTTCGTCAGGCCGCAAGCCGCCGTCATGACGCTCCACAGGAACACACCGACAGAGATCAGGTATTTGCGATTCACGCGATCCGCCAGTCGCGCGATGGGTACGCCAAGTACTGAATAAAATATCGCGAACGCGAATCCGGCCAGAAGACCGATCTGCGTATCGCTGACACCGAGGTCCCGTTTGATGGGTTGCACGAGCAGGCTCAGGATCTGTCGGTCGATGAACGCAACCATGTACGCGAACATGAGGACGGCGACCACGTACCATGCGTAAGGTCCACCGCTGGTCAGATCATCGTCCTGCTCCTGGTCTTTCATCGGGTTGCTTCCTGCCTCGCTGTTCGGCATCACCGATTTCTCAAATCAGCGTGTGCGTCGATCCACTCGTGGGCACACAGCGCCCCCCAAAATGAAATTTCATTGGCCAGCGCGGCCACGGCACATAATTCAACGAACTTGTTGACCTTGCCGCTGCCGTAGCAACCGATAAGCTCAAGGCATTCGCGCTGCGTCGGCAGTGTGGTTCCACCGCCGATCGTCCCGGCCGTAATGTTCGGGATGTGTAAATCCCAGTGCAGCTTTTCGTTTTCGTGGTCGTAGTCGAAGAGGTTATTTGCCCGGTGGCTCTCGACAGCTGCGGCAACGTCCTGGCCGGTCGCGATATACATTGCCGGAAGCGTATTTGCCAGACTGTTATGCGTATTCTGGTTACCTCCCCACATTGAAAAGTTCGCGTAGTTCTGCTGATGCAAAGGAATGTTGGCGATATCGGCACGCGTGATACGCCGCATGACGTCGCCGTCGATCGTCACGCTGGCGGTCACGCCCTTTCCGCGGCCGAGCAAGGAATTGATATTCGCCGGCACCTTTTCGCCGCTGAGCCCGCCACCCATGCGAAAGCGCGAGATGCTCGGATATTTCCGGGCAATTGCCTTTGCGCCCCGTTGCGATGCAATGCTGACCATGTTCTGGCCCGACGCGTCGCCCGGATCCATGCTGATCCTCACGCAGACCGTGCGCCCCATTTGCCAGGAGCGGACGTCGAGCACTGTTCCATGCGATGTCGTCGACTCCATGATCGGGACGAGCCAGGACCAGTCCTCGCTGAGCGACGTATTAAACTCGAATGCGTCATCGATTGTTTCGAACTCGAATACGGGCGCGCGCTGAATGCCACCGTTGCGCACGACCTTGACGCGCACGCCGCCACATTCGTTAATGACCTTCATGCCTCTCGAGGTCGACGCCACGAGCGTGCCTTCGGTCGTCGCCAGCGGAATAAAAAACCTGCCCTTCGCGTGATCGCCATGCACGTCGACGGGCCCGGCAATGCCGACGGGAACGCGCGACGTGCCAATGTAGTTTTCGATGTTCGCAGCCGATAGTGCTTCGTAATCGGCCATGTCGCGTTGCAGCATCGTGTTTCCCGACCGCAGAAGCTCGGGATATGCCGGGTCCTTGTCCACTTGTCGCGTCACTTTTGTTCCCCGGGGCACGTTAGCGGACGAGGTCCGCCCGTTATGGATTCGCTCGCGGGTATTGCCGCAGACTGCAGTCGCCACGCGCGACAGGCCGGAGCAGCGTACAGGAGCTTAGTTCGCTAGTGCAAGTATGCTAACGTCATCCGCATGGATAGCGTCTATATGCCCGATAATGGTGGAGAATCGATCCATGGCTACTGAAAGTAAGCCCGACCCGGCGAGCTGGCCCGGCCACACGGGCAACTGGAATCGCTGGCCGAACGATCTCGGTACGCTCAACACCATCACGCCTGAGGTGACCGTCAGAGCAATACGTTCTGTGCAGGATGGAACCGTCGTATCGCTGAGTCGGCCAGTCACCGAAAAAGAACCCATTCGCGGCAACGTCTGTTTCGAGCACACGATGATGAATGCAGGCGCCTGGGACCTGGAACCCGACCGGCCCGAATCGCTGAATGCGGCGGACCATGTGGCCTACCGAACGCACGGCATGGTGAATACGCACCTCGATGCGCTGGCTCACGTCGGTCACAACGGCAAGGGCTTCAACGGCGTCCCGTTTGACGACCTGGTGACGATGGACGAGGGTGTGAAACGTGCATCGATCGCCGATGCGCGGGCCATCGTAACGCGTGGTGTCCTGATCGACATTCCCCGCATGCGTGGTGTATCGCACTTGCGGCCGGGCGAATACGTCAGGCCGGACGAGATCGAGGCCGTTGTTGATCGCTTGCAGCCGGGTGACGCCGCGATCGTGCGCAGCGGCGCGACACTCGAGGACGGCATTCCGCCGGGACCGGAAGGCAACCGCCACGGCACCTGGCAGGGGCTCCACCCGGAGTGTGTCGAGGTGCTGGCTACCCGCGACATCTCCGTCCTCGCAACCGACACGCCGGGCGACGTGTTTCCGTCGCCGTACGGCCATATTGTGCGTTCCCCCGTACACACGCTGTGCCTGACCTATTACGGCATTCACCTGCTGCACAACATGGATCTCGAGGTGCTCGCGGAGCTGTGTTTCGCGGCGAAGCGGGACGCTTTCCTGTTCGTCGTAACGTCGCTGCACCTGGAGCGCGCCACCGGCTCCCTGACCAGTCCGGTTGCCGTGCTGTAGTCGTCCAGCGCTGCTCCGGGGGGGCGGCGACGATGCCTCCACACCGCCCCACGAGGCGTAGCGGTATTGCATTACAGAAGCCACCATGAAGTCACAAAAACCCCTTTAAACCCAGCAATATGGGGGGTTTATGCTGGAAATCCGCAGCGCCATGCCAAATTAAACTTGCACTGCAAGACTCTATCCGTATATTCTTTCAGACGCGACAATCTACGCGCATGAGCACCGCCTCAGCGACCATGCAGCGCAGGCACCAGGCAAGCACGACTGCCAGTTCGACGAATATTTGGGGGACTCAGCATGCAACGCAATTCATTCGTTCCGGTCTTATCGATTTCGAGCCTCGTTCTGTCCATCCTCGTCTTCGGCGCACCCACCGCGGGCGCCCAGGCACTCGAGGAAATCGTTGTAACGGCGCAGCGTCGCGAACAACAGCTCAACGACGTACCGATCTCGATCAGCGCCTTTGGTCAGCAGCAGATCAAGGACCTGGGCTATGTCGACGTGACCGAGGTCGCACGCCAAACGCCCAATCTTGACGTTAAATATACCTGGGGCAATTCGATGCCTGTGTACACCATTCGTGGCGTCGGGATGAATAGCTTCCAGGCATCGGATACCTCCAGCGTGGGCTTGTATGTCGATGACGTATTTCAAACATCTGTCGCCACGATGGGTGCATTCCTGTATGACATCGAGCGCGTCGAAGTGCTGAAAGGGCCGCAAGGTACGTTGTTTGGCCGCAATACCAATGGCGGTGCCGTTAACTACCTGACGCGTGCGCCCAGCATGGAGGAGGCCAGCGGATACGTACGTGCGGACTACGCCAGGTTTGACCGCGTTGAATTGGAAGCCGCTTTCGGCGGTCGCATCAGCGACAACTGGGCGGCCCGCGGCAGCTTGATGACGCTGCAACAAAGTGAGGGCGTCGTTTTCGACCGGACCTCAGGACAGAAGATCGGTGAAGTCGATATTTGGGCAGTACGCGGGCAGCTCCTGTACCAACCGTCTGACGATTTCAGCGCCCGCGTAATCGTGTTCGCATCGACAGACCAGTCGCAGCCGGTTTACTTCCAGCATTTCGGAACCCTGGACGGCGCGTTTTCGGCAACACCCTGCCAGGCCTTCAGAGAAGGCCGGCTTGATCCCAATACCTGTTTCGATCTACTCGGCTACAGCGATACCGATGGTGACCCCTATGCGGGCGACTATACCGACGACTTCGATACCGAGATCAATTCGAGGGCACATCTAGACAACGAGAATGTGGGTGCGACCCTGCATGTCGACAAGGCATTCGGCAGCATGGACTTTCGGTCGGTAACGAGCTTTCAGACTTACGATCGTTTTCAGCCGAAGGAGTCGGATGGTACGGAAGCGCTGTTCGTGGATTTTCTTTTTGCCAGTGAGATTTCGGCGTGGTCACAGGAATTTCGACTTGCGTCAAGCACCGAAGGTACGTTTAGCTGGATCGTCGGCCTGCAAGTGTCGGGCGATGATGTCGAAGAGAAACCGGATCGAATCGGTTATCTGGACGACCTCGGCGTGCGTTACGGATTGCGTTACAGGCAGGAACGCTTCAACGCTGGATTGTACGCCCAGGGCGTTTGGCAGCTCAACGACCAATGGCGCCTGGAGGTTGGCGGTCGTGCAGTCTACGATGACGTCGACTTTGCCGCCACGACCTATATCGACGTCGACCCTGATCCGGTCGGGGTTACCGAGCTTGTCGTGGCAGGATGCCCGGACCCGGCCGGTGTGATACCACTTGATTGCCAGCTGGACGAGACGGCTGTTACGGGCAAGATCGGACTCGATTGGTCGCCAAACGAAGATTTGCTGATATACGGTAGCGTCTCGTCTGGCTACAAGCCGGGCGGCTTCAACGGCGGACTGAATACCAACTCGGAACTCTATACTCCGTTCGACGAGGAAGAGGTCATCGCCCTGGAGCTCGGCTTGAAAGCCACTCTTTGGGACGGTCGTGCGCAGTTGAACGCCGCCATCTTTGATTACGATTATGACGGACTGCAAGCGTCCACCGCGCGCCCGGCCCAGAACCAGGCGGGCGTCCTGACCTTCCTCACCAACCTTGAAACCGCGGATATCACGGGTGCCGAGGCGGAGTTCAGGGTGAAACTGTCCGAGAACGTGGAGTTGAATCTTGGTGCCAGCGTCCTGGATACGAAGAACAACGATCCGGGCGCCAACTTTGACGGTCCGTACGACTTTAATGACTCGCCGCGCAGGCTGGCTAACGCGCCGGAAAACACGTTTAACATTTCGCTTGGCTGGGATATACCGATGAACAACGGAAGTCGGTTCAGGCTTTTCACGGACTATAATTACGAGGGCGATCACTATAATCAGATCGTTAATGCCCGCGCTCTGGAAACCACGAATTCCCTGTGGAATGCTCGATTCACGTGGTTTTCGTCGAACGAGAATCTGAGCGTGGCACTCTATGGCAAGAACCTGACTGACGAGGTTTACAGGGTGGACGATCTCGGCGCCGGCGGTGGCCTGGGCTGGGGTGTACTCGTTAACGGCATGCCGCGGGTTTACGGCATCAGCGCCAACTTTTCGTTCTGACGGCAGGACGCCCGACCCCGCCGCGGGCCGGGCGTCTGGTTTGCCGGCGATGTCGCGACCAGGAGCAATCACCGTCATCAAGCTCGATCCTCCGGATGACCGCGAGGACGAATGGAACGAGTGGTACTCCAACGTGCACTCGCCTGGGCGTTTCGAATGCGGCTTCCTGGCATTTCGTCGCTTTGAGATCGTTCCCGGCGAACCGCCGGTCGACACACTGCAGCCGGACCAGGCCAAATACCTGGCCATTATGGAACTGCCGGATACGAGTGTACTGACCTCGCCCGAGTACGACGCCATCACCGAACGCTGGGTGGCTACGCCACCGAACAGCTTCGAACACCTGACAATGACGCTGCCCCGATTTGCGCGCGGCGTGCTCGAACGCATCGGTCAGTATCCGCAGGAACAGCAGCCCCTGCTACCGGACACGGAGTATATTTTCATGTCCGCGCACGATGTTCCGGCTGGAATTTCCGACGAATTCAACGAGTGGTATGTCGAAGAACATATGCCGCTGGTGCTCGATGAACCCGGGTTCAATGCCGTCAAGCGTTACGTTCATCGCAGTGACGATTTTCCACCGATGCTGGCGCGCGGAGGAGAGCTGTTTACGCACCTCTCGATCTGGGAGATCGACGGTCCCGAGGCTTTTCGCAATCCGAAATTCGCCGACTACACGGTGACGCCGTGGCAAAAGCGTATGCGCCGACTGTGCAAACTGAAGATAAGCAACGTCTTCAAAGAAATCGCCCGCGGCATCGCTGCATAATGGTGGCAAAGGAAGAGCAGAAAGTACGGATTTTTCGGGGGCTGAAAGGCGTCTACTTCGATCGTTCGAAAACGACACTCATCGACGGACGGGCCGGCGAGTTGCGCTATTGTGGCTACTCGATTCATGACCTGGCGCAATACTCTTCCTTCGAGGAAACGGCGTATCTGTTATTGCACGGCGAACTGCCAACCGCCAGCGAGCAAGACGCGATCGACGCCGAACTCAAGGCTGCCCGGAATCTGCCCGAGCCCATCTACGACGTTATCCGGGCAGTTAAATCCGCGCACCCGATGACGGTGCTGCGGTCGGCTGTGTCGGCGCTCGCCGCATTCGACCCCGAGGTGGCCGACAACTCGATCGCGGCGACGCGGCGCAAGGGCATACGCCTGACTTCGCAAGTGCCCGTTATCGTCACGGCCCACAATCGCATTCGGCAGGGCCTCGAGCCGATTGCCCCGCGAACGGACCTCGGTCACGCGGCGAATTTCCTGTACATGCTGAGGGGTGACGAGCCGGGCGCCGATGCCCGGAAGTTGATGGATACGGACCTGATTCTGCACGCGGAACATGGTTCCAACGCGTCGTCGTTCGCGGCCCGGGTTGTTTCGGGGACGGACGCCGACATGCATGCTGCCATCACGGCTGCGGTCGGGGCGCTGTCCGGGCCGGCACATGGCGGAGCGGCCGAGAACGTGATGCGTATGGCGCAGGAGATCGGCGAGCCGGCAAACGCGGCCGGGTACGTGAAACGCAAGCGCGCCAACCGCGAGCCAATCATGGGTTTTGGTCATCGCGTGTACCGCGCCGAAGACCCGCGTGCGCAACACTTGCGCGACGGCGTCGCGCGTCTCTCGAAAGAGATGGGGCAGCCACAGTGGTACGACATCCTGCAGGCTGTCGTCGATGCAATGGCTCCGTACAGCCGCCTCGGCGTCAATGTGAATGTCGATTTCTATGCCGGCGTGATCTACCACCTGCACGGTATACCTGACGACCTGTTCGTTCCTATCTTCGCGATGGGCCGCGTACCGGGCTGGACCGTGCAGATCATGGAACAACTGGAGAACAACATCCTGATTCGGCCGCTGACCGACTACAACGGTCCCGAGCCGCGCGATTACCTGCCGCTTGCTGAACGCTGACTGACGAGCAGCGTACTGCGGCAATCGCAACGGGCACCCGCGACAGCCTGTTCGCAGCTTCACCAGGCGCCGGGTAGCGTGTAGTCTTTGATACTTGCATAATTGGACCCTGGAGACGGGAGGCTGATCATGTCCGATGACGATGTGTGGATCCGCGGTCCGATCCTCGCGCATGAGGATTCGCGTGGCTGAATCCGCTGACAGCGTCGTGAAGCCTGCGCTGCGGGAACCGGACCGGGAAACGCGTGAGCTGCTGCGCCTGATGGCCGCGAGCGAGCATCCGCCGATGTGGGATCTTACCGCTCCCGCCGCACGCGCCCTGTACGACCCCATGACGGCCGCATCGGCACACGAATCCGAGGCGGTGCTTCAGGTTGAAGATCGTGAAATCGAGGCTGGTCTGAAAGTGCGCATGTATCGACCGGATGCAGCGAACTCGAAGCAACCCGCGCTGCTGTTCTTCCACGGCGGCGGCGGTGTCCTCGGCAATCTCGATACGCACGATGCGATCTGCCGTACTCTCGCCAATGCAGGGGAACTTATCGTCATCGCCGTCGACTATCGTCTCGGCCCCGAGCATCGCTTTCCCGCCGCGTTCGAGGATGCCGCGCTGGCGTGGGGGTGGGTCGTCGCAAGTGCCGCTGCGATTGGCGCGGACGAAGCGCGCATCGCCATCGGTGGCGACAGCGCCGGCGGCTGCCTGGCTGCTGCTGTTACGCAGGCCGCGATCGAAGAAGGTGCCACGGCACCGGCGTTTCAATTGCTGCTGTGTCCGTCGGTCGATGCAACCCGCGATGCGAAACGATTCGCGTCTGTCGCGGAGAATAGCGAGGGTTTCTTCATGACCCGCGATCTCATCGACTGGTTCCTGGGAAACTATCTCGCCGATACGCAGGATCGAGGCGATCCACGATTGTCACCATTGCTGGGCGAATGGCATGGCAAACCGCCGCCGGCGCTCGTCGCCACGGCAGGACTCGACCCACTGAGGGACGAAGGGGAGGCTTACGCAGAAGCGTTGTCGGTCGCCGGTGGCGAGGTGACCTATCGCTGTTATGAACACACCATTCACGATTTCTTTTCATTCGGAAGGTTTCTCTCGTTCGCGGTCCCCGCACTACGCGAGTGTGCCGCTGTCATGCGGGATACCCTGAACCGTGAATGATGTTGCAATGACCGGAAAGAAAACAGAACACGCCCTCTGCCGCTTCTGCCACGCTTTCTGCCCGATGGTGGTGCACTTCGAGGATGACCGGATCGTGCGCCTGATCGGTGACAAGCACAATCCCGTCTATCACGGGTACAGCTGCATCAAGGGCCGCAATTTCCACGAGTTCCATTACTCGCCGGACCGCGTTCGTCACCCCTTGAAACGAACAGCGGACGGCAAGCGCCAAACCGTTCCAGCGTCGCAGGCCTTCGACGAGATCGCCGCCAGGCTGGCGGATATCATCGACAAGCACGGGCCGCGCTCGGTCGCGATGTATACCGGCACCTTCAGCCACTTCTGCGTCGGCGGCGTCATGACACGTCATGCATTCATGGAAGCGATCGGTTCGCCGATGCATTTCACGAACGCGACGATCGACCAGCCGGGCAAGCCCATCGCGATGGCGTTGCACGGCCGCTGGGGAGCAGGGCCGCAGGCATTCGCCGAGTCGGACGTGTGCATGCTCGTCGGGGCCAACCCGCTCGTGTCGATGTGGGGCGGCATACCGCCGTTCAATCCGGCGAAGCGCCTTCACGATGCCAAGAAACGCGGGCTCAAGCTGATCGTCGTCGACCCGCGCAGGACGGAGTGCGCGCGCAAGGCCGACATCCATCTGCAGTGCCTGCCAGGGCACGACCCGGAGATTCTCGCCGCGATGATGCAGGTCATTATCGAGGAGGAGCTCTACGACAAGGACTTTGTGGCCGCGGAAACCGAGGGGTTCGAAGAACTCAGGGATACCGTGTGCGAATTCACGCCCGAAAAGGTGGCGCCGCGTGCTGGTCTGATCGCCGCGGATATCCGCGCAGCGGCGCGGATGTTTGCAAACGCCCGCAAGGGCAACGTGACGGCCGGCACGGGTTCGAACATGGCGCCGCACGGCACGCTCATGGAATACCTGCTGCTGTCGCTGAACACGCTGTGCGGACGCTGGGTCAAAGCCGGCGAAACGGTGCCGAACCTGGGCGTGTTCTTCAAAATGTTCTCGGGCATCGCTCGCGCCGAGAAGCCGCGGCCCGGTTTCGGCTTCGGCGAATCGCTGCGCGTGCGCGGCCTGACGAACACGGCCGCCGGCATGCCGACGGCCGCGCTCGCCGACGAAATTCTGACGCCCGGCGACGGACAGGTGCG
>JAHHOT010000174.1 GCA_018677555.1 Gammaproteobacteria bacterium
CGTCGACCCTGAGGGGAAATGGGGACATTCCTGGGAAATGGGGACATTCCTGATTTTCGCGAGAGAAATGGAGGTGTTCCTGATATTCGTGCACGAAAATCAGGAATGTCCCCATTTCCCCCGCAAGCGCTAGTCGGTGGCGGCGCGGGCGCCGCTCCTACGAGCGGATACGGGCGTTGTCGGCGTCGTACATCGGTCGCAGCGAGGCCGCGGCCGGCACCTTCACGCCAGCAACCTCGATGGCATAGGCACCTGCGGTGAGCGGCCGGTCGTCCTCGAAGCGGACGTAGCCCAGACCGATGCAGGCACCCAGCGTGTGGCCGTACATGCCGGACGTGACATGCCCGACGATCGCCCCGTCCCGCCAGATAGGTTCGTTGTGATAGATAAGCGCGTCGGGGTCCTCGAGCCGAAACTGCACGAGCTTGCGGTTCAGGCCCTGCTCGCTTTGCTGCAACAATGCTTCGCGACCGATGAACCCGCCCGGCTTGTCGAATTTGACGGTGAAGCCGAGCCCGGCCTCGAGCGGCGTATCCTCGTCGGTTATATCGTGGCTCCAGTGTCGATAGCCCTTTTCGATGCGGCAGGAATTCAGCGCGTGATATCCGGCATGCGCGAGGTCGAACGCTTGACCTGCTTCGACGATTTCGTCGTATATGCCAGGCATGAACTCCGTTGGGACGTATAACTCCCAACCGAGTTCGCCGACAAACGTAATGCGGGATGCGCGAACATGGCCGTAGCCGAGTTCGATTTCCTGGCTGGTGGCGAACGGAAACGCCTCATTCGACATATCCGCCGGCGTCAGCGACTGCAGCAACTCTCGCGAGCGCGGGCCCATGATCGAGATGACGCCCATCCCCGAGCTGACATTCGTAAGAACCGCACGGCCGTCACGCGGGATTCGACTTTTCAACCAGTGGAAGTCCCGAATCTCGGTCTCCGCCGCGGTGACGATCAGATAGACATCGTCGGCAATCCGCGTAACGGTCAGGTCAGCCTCGATGCCACCTTTGTCGTTGAGCCATTGGGTATAAACCAGGCGACCGATTCGCACGTCGACGTCATTGGCGCATACGCGGTTGAGAACCGGCATCGCATCCGGTCCTTCCAGGCGAAATTTCGCAAACGACGACTGGTCGAACAGCGCAACATTCTCGCGCACCGCCCGATGCTCGGCAGCCGAATGCTCGAACCAGTTCTGCCGCCCGTAGCTGTATTCGTACTTTGGTTCGACGCCGGCGGGCGCATACCAGTTCGGTCGCTCCCAGCCGAAAGCTTCACCGTGACAGGCGCCAGCGGCCTTCAACCGATCGTGAATTGCTGACCGCCGGACGCCACGCCCGGTCTCATACTGACGAAACGGATAGTGGGTCGCGTACAGGAGCCCCAGTGTTTCGCTGACCCGCTCGCGCAGGTATTTGCGATTACCCTGGAAACGCATGTTGCGCCGAACGTCGACCTCCCAGAGGTCGGCGGGAGGCACGCCGTCGCGGATCCACTGGGCCATGACCTTGCCTATGCCGCCAGCCGATTGCAGTCCGATCGAGTTCAGGCCGGCTGCAACGAAGCAATTTTGCAGTTCCGGCGCCTGACCGAGGTGATAACGCACGTCCGGCGTAAAACTTTCCGGGCCACAGAAAAATTTCTGGATGCCGGCATCCTGCAGCGCGGGCACACGATGCATTGCGTCTTGCATCACTGGCTCGAAGTGCTCGAAACTGCCGGCAATTTCGTCGAAGCAGAAGTCCTCGGGAATCCCGTCCATTCCCCATGGCCGCGCATTCGGCTCGAACGCACCAAGCATGAGCTTGCCGGCGTCATACTTGTAATAGGCGCAGGAATCGTAATCGCGCAGTACCGGCAACTCCGGGTCCAGGCCCGCAACGGACTCGAACAGAACGTAGTAATGCTCGCAGGCATGCAGCGGCACGTTGATACCAGCCGACGCCGCGAGGTCGCGCGTCCACATGCCGCCGCACAGCACGACGTAGTCGGCATCGATAACCCCGGCGGGCGTGGCAACTCCAGTCACCCGCTGGCCATCGTTCCGGATGGCGGTGACACTGGTGTCCTGAAATATCTGTACGCCACCGGCGCGCGCACCTTTCGCCAACGCCTGCGTAATATCGACCGCGTTCGCATAGCCGTCCGACGGGATATGGATGCCACCAAGCACATCTTCGGTATTCAACAGCGGGTAACGCTCGGCAATTTCTTCAACGGTTATGACGTTGACCTCGAGATCGAAAACCTTCGCCATCGACGCGCTGCGCTTGAGCTCCTCGAGGCGTTCGTGGGTCGTCGCGATCGAGATCGATCCGCTCTTGCGATAACCGGTTGCCTGCCCGGTCTCGGCCTCGAGACCGCCGTACAGCTCGCTGGTGTATTTCGCGAGTCGGGTCATGTTGATCGAGGTCCGCAGTTGGCCGACCAGGCCGGCCGCGTGCCAGGTAGTGCCGCTGGTCAGTTGCTGCCGTTCGAGCAAAACAACGTCATCCCAGCCCAGCTTGCCGAAATGGTAGGCGATGGATACGCCAATGACGCCGCCACCGACAATGACGACCCGAGCTTTTTTCGGAAGCGTTTTGGCCACTCCCGGTCAGGCTCGCAGTCTTGCGTTGGCAGGATCGTAAGCCGGTTCGGCGAGTAGCGTTGCACGGCAACGATTGCCGACGAGGTCGATGTCGATCGCAGTGCCCGCCGCCGAGAGGTCGGGGTGCACGTAGCCGAAGCCGAGGCTCTTGTCGACGCGGTGTCCGTAGCCGCCGGACGTTGTAATACCGACGCATTCGCCGCCGATGAACATCGGCTCACCGCCACGTACGTCTGCATCGACAGCATCAACGTCAAAGTAAACGAGCTGCAGCGTTCGCTCACCGTTTTGTTGCCGCAGCGTTGCGTCTTTGCCAATGAACGCCGGCTTGTCGAGCTTGATGAAACGCGCCATATCCGCATCGAGCATCGTAACTTCGTTCGTCAGTTCAGCACCCCAGCCGCGGTACGCTTTCTCGATACGCAGGCTGTTGACGGCGTACAGCCCGAAATTGCCGATTCCGAACTCCTCACCCGCCGTCATCAGCGCATCATAGAGGGCTTCTAGATGCTGCATCTCCGGATGCAACTCCCAACCAAGCTCGCCGACATAGTTGACACGCAAGGCACGAACCGGCATTCCGGATACGTCAATCTCCTTGCCCCGCAGCCAGCGGAAGGATTCGTTGCCCAGGTCTGCGCCAGTCAGTTTCTGCAGCACATTGCGTGCGTGCGGACCGGCAAGCACCAGTACGCCGCGCTCGTCGGTAACGTTTGCAACGTCGACCCGCTCGCCGGCGTGGCGGCCCTGATTGAGGTAGTCGAAGTCGCGCAACTCCGCACCGGCCGCGGACAACACGTAGTATCGATCGTCAGCAAGCCGGGTGATGGTCGTCTCGGCGCCAATGCGTCCGTTCCCGGACAGTACGTGCGTGAGCGTGATCCCGCCGTCCTGTTTTGGAATCCTGTTCGCGCAGAGGCGATCGAGACAGGCATGCGCGTCGGGGCCGGTCACGTCGTACTTCGCGAATCCCGACAGGTCGAGCAGTCCCACGCGATCTCGAACGGTGAGACACTCCTGCCGAACCAGCTCAAAAACATTGTTGCGGCGGAAGCTGTAGTCCTCATCGCGCCCATCGGGCGAAAACCATTTTGGCCGCTCCCAGCCGAACGTTTCCGTGTACATGCAGCCTTGCGCCTTGAGCTTTTCGTACAGGGGACTTGTACGGCTCGGCCGGCCAGCCGGAAGCTCCTCACCCGGCAGTGGCGTGAAGTAGGTTCGGTTGTAGTCCTGGAAACCCTTCTCCGACATGTAGTTGTCGTCGGCGTAGGATCCAAAGCGGCGCGGATCGAAGCCGGTCATATTGATCTCGGAATCGCCGTGCAACATCCACTGCGC
>JAHHOT010000012.1 GCA_018677555.1 Gammaproteobacteria bacterium
GCCATTTCCGGTGTCTACCTCACGGAGGCTTTCCAGCTGCGAAACACCACGAACGCGGTCCGCGAGCAAATTGCGCGACTGGAAGAAACCTATCGTCGCGAAAACGCGAAATTCCATCCGCTCAAGGCCGATTCGCATGAAATGAAGGTCGTTGTTGACACCGGAGACTTCATTCTTCGCAACAGCGTTCCGGTTTCATTCGTGATGCAGCAGCTAGGGCTTGTGCTCGGTGATTTCCCGGACATGCATGTCGACGAACTGACATGGCACACAGGTTTGGTCAGTGAAGACGCCGACGCGGAGCGGCGGCAGCGGCGGGGGGAGGCGCAGCTGCCTTTGCCGATTCCGCAGGTGGCGGAGATATCGGCAGATGTCACCGGTCAGATATCGCCTTTCGACGGCGACCTGAAACAGGCGTTCGAGCGGATTCGCAGGCTGGCTTCAGAACTGCAGGCGCGTACCCGTTTTGGCCGGGTGCAGGCCACGGAATTTCCGATAAACGACAGCCCGGCGGTCCCACTTAGCGCGGACATCGAGAGAAACGGTGACCAGAGCCCGGCTCGATTTCGGCTGCGGCTGACCATGGAGCTGAACGGTGGATAAAACGCCCGTGGACTGGCGATTCCTTGCATCAGACCTCCTGTGGCCCGGTGTGTCAGCGCTGGTCATGCTCGTAGTGCTGGCCGGAACAATCTGGTTTCACGGAGAGCAACGGCGTGCGTTCGCTGATTACTCCGTCAACCAGGATGCGATGCACGAAAATTACGATGCGCTGGTCACGCGGCGCAGGATTCTCGAACGGTATCACAACCGCTATGACGCCTATCGATCGACGGGTTTCGTCGGGCAGGAGAGTCGCCTCGAATGGGCTGACACGGTTCGAGATGCGGTTAGTCAGCTCGATGTTCCGAACGTTTCGTATTCGGTGGAGCCGCAACGTGAGGTGGTCCCACCGGTAACATTCAGGAATGCAGATCCGGATCTGAAAATTTATGTCAGCCGGATCGCATTGGAGGTCGGTATGGTTCACGAACTGGATTTTCTTCGCCTGTTCGACGCGCTGAAAGGCGAGGTGCCGGGACTGATGAAAGTCGACAGGTGCAAGGTGTCGCGTCTGGTCGATGTCGCTTCGAAAACAACCATCGATGCGAACATGACCGCGTCCTGCTCGATGATGCTGTTCAGCGTCATTACCTCGGATATTAACCAGTCAGGTTCAGGGTCATGAGAAAGCTGGTATTGATCGTTCTTTGGGTGGTATCGCCGATTGCTGCTGCCGAGTTGAACCCGGCGTTACGCGGTAACATCGACTTGGGGCGTGTTTTCATGACACCCGCCGAGCGGGCAATCCTCGACCAGCGGCGGCAGCAACCCGAGAATGAAGTCGCGCCAGCACGGGAAGACCGGGAGCCGCAGGGGCAATCAGTCACTGACGGCAGCAAGCGAGGCACTGCGCCGATCGGCTATATCAAGTCCGCTTCTGGCGAGCCGAAGAAATGGCAGAACGGCGAATTCGTTCCGCTGGCGGACGGAGAGTCGTTGCCGGGCCTGTCGCTGACGCGGCTACGAATCATTTCAGCGGTACCGGCCGCTACCGCGGATTCTGCGGACAACGTGCAGTCAAACGAAAATGCGGATGACCACGATGACAACCATGACACCGCGAACCGGTGACCGCCGACGGCAGCAGGGTGCGGCGTTGCTGTTGCTCATGCTTGTAGTGGTTGTGGCGGCGTCTGCCGTTCTTGTCAATCGGCTCAATAATGATGCGGCAAAATTACTGCGTCGGACCTCGACGCAGGCGGTACTCGCTGACGCGAAGGCGGCGCTGCTGGAATACGCTGCCACGTACCCGGATCGATTTCCAGGGGAGCCCTATCAGTTGCCGTGCCCGGATCTGGATGGCGCGGGCGGAACGCTCGACGGGGAATCGCATACCGCGAACTGTGGTGCGCGCGGCGTGACGATGCTGGGCAGGGTGCCGTGGCGCACCCTGGGGTTGCCGGTGCCGCTGGACGGAACCGGGGAATGTCTGTGGTACGCGGTGTCCGGAGAGCACAAAAGCGCCGGTGCCACGACGAGAGAGCTGATAAACAGCGATACCTATGGTCTGTTGCAACTCTTCGCTCGTGATGATGGCAGTCTTGTCGAGGGCCTGTCTGCGGAAACCCGTCCCGTGGCAATTCTGCTGGCGCCACAGGCGCCGCTGAGCGGCCAGTCGCGGCCCGCGGCGGCAGGTCAGCAATGCAGCAGCAACTTTGCGAGCGGGGACTACCTGGATCTCGACAGCGTAACCGGCATCTCGAATGCAACGGTAGCGGCGACCGCCGATACGCTCAGTGAATTCGTAGTGACACCTACGCAGAATGATGAGCTCAACGACCAGGTACTGACGATAGGCGGCAGGGAGTTTGCAGCCAGTATCTTCCGAAGGCACGATTTTGCGGCACGGATGGACGGTCTCGCCAACCTCGTTACGCAATGTGTCGCAAACTATGCCGCGCAAAACCCGGGTGGACCAGACGATAAGCGGCTGCCGTTTCCGGCACCGGTTGCACTCGCTGACTACCGTCCGGATTCGAACTACGACGACGTCGATGCCGGGGTCTTGAGCGGGCGTTTGCCCGACATTGTCGATGACAGCAATGTGCTGACGGGCAATCCGGTTGCTCGCGTTATTTCCGATTGCAATTCGCTGGCAGTTCCCGGCTGGACACCGGAGTTGCACAGGCAGTGGCAACACTGGAAAGATCATTTTTTTATTACGGTATCCGCATCCTTCGGACCGTCCGCCGCAACCCCAAGTGCCTGCACCGAGTGCCTCACGGTGAACGGTTCCGGGCAGTATGCGGCGATTGTCTTTTTTGCCGGTATTCCACTCACGACAGCAGGCCAGCGTCGCACGGTGCCTCCGCTGGACGCCGATGCCCGCGCGTCGATCGCGAACTACCTGGAGTCGAGCAACGCCAGCAACCACCCGTACTCGACTGGCATCGTCGACTATGCAATGCAAGCGGCATCGCCGACGTTCAATGATGCGCTCTACTGCGTCGATGAATCGCTCGCGGTCGTTGCTTGTTGAGGACATGATCATGCGTTCAAAGCAGTCCGGTTTTACCCTTATCGAGCTTGCAATCGTCGTGCTGGTCATGGGTCTGCTTCTTGGCGGCCTGGCGATGCCGCTATCGGTTCAGCTCGAGAACAAACGTATCAGCGAAAGCCGCGCCTTGATTGCGACCGCGCAACAGGCTCTGCAGGGCTATGCACAGGTCAATGGCTTCCTGCCCTGTCCGGCAACCCCCGCGAGCAATGGGCTGGCATCGGTTTCGGGGGGCGGGTGCACGGTACAGCATGGATTTCTTCCCGCCGCGACGCTCGGCATCGACGGCTTGCGTAACGCGGACAACCTGCTGCTCGACGCCTGGTCCGCGCCGCTCCGCTACAGTGTCAGTGATAGCGACGTCGACACGGACGGTAACTGGGACTTTACGGCACCGGGTGAACTCGGCGATGTCACCATGCAACTGCTGACCCCGGACCTGGCGGTCTGTAATACCGCGGCCGGATCGACCCCGACGACCTGCGCCGACCCCCAGTCCACCCTCACGGCACAGGCTCCGTTGCTGATCTACTCGATGGGCAAGGACTGGGCCACTACGGCGTCTGCCGACCAGCAGGAAAATGTCGGAACTACCCTCGGCGGCGGGCCGTCGGGGACATCCTATGCAGTTGCCGCCGACAGTGTTTTCGTCATGCGTCGCAAAAGCGAACAGGCCGGGAACGAGTTCGACGACCTGCTGCGCTGGACGCCGGCCGTGAGCCTCTACCACCTGCTGATCGATGCCGGCCGGCTGCCCTGACGAAAAGTGTGACGCAACCGGGATTTTTCGAAGAGATGTTCAGATTCATAGGCTTACGAATCGTGTTCAGGCTAAAGTTCCGGCCGCTCCGGTCGATAACAGCAGCAGACCGGGCAATATCGGGTTGTCCGAAGAGGGCCAAAAGTTGCTGCAAGGGGCATTACAGTGAACGTTGATTTGACACATCGTCGCAAGCAATCCGGATTTACACTGGTCGAGATCGCGATCGTCCTGGTCATAATTGGGCTACTGCTCGGCGGCGTGTTGAAAGGCCGCGAAATGATCACCAATGCGAAGATCAAACGAATCGAGAATGACTTTGCCGGCGTATCCGCCGCAATTTACGCCTATCAGGACCGCTACGGCGTTTTGCCGGGTGACGATCCGGCGGCCAGCTCACGGTTCTCCGGCACCTGGGCCGCAGCGGACAACGGCAATGGCAACGGGAATATTTCCGGCGGCTGGAGTTCTACGAATAATTCGCAGGAATCACGCAAGATCTGGAAGCATTTGCGAGGTGCGGGCCTCATCGCCGGACCGGTCGATAACACGGCGGCGAGTTTTCAGCAGCCCAGCAATTCCTTTGGTGGCCTCGTCGGCATTGACCTCAACCTGTACAACCTGAGCGGTCACAATATCGTGTTCGGCGAACTCCCGGGAGATATCGCACAGATCCTGGAAGCGCGCGGCGACGATGGCGTGCCCAGTACCGGCAGTATTCAGTCGCATGGGTCGCAAACGACGTACAACATCGACACGCGCTACGACGTCGCGTTTCGTCAGTAGCAACGACCGTCGTTTGAGCGACGATTCGAACCAATAAGCCCCGCATGCCTGCGGGGCTTTTTTTTTGGGGCTTACTTGCCGACCGAAGACCGCATCGACTGCCTATAAAGCTCGAAGGCTTCGTGCAGCTTGTCGAATCCGGCCGGGTCGATATTGACCGCGCAGAGCGACGGATGCGGCGGATCCTGTGCAAACGCAGCGTCGGCATCGTCGATCAGCAACCGTGCTGCCCAGGTAACGTCGGATAGATTGGCATCGCGCTGTGCAATGCCGGTGTCGGAGCCATCGTAATCCAGGCTACTGGCAATTTCCGGGTCGAAGCCCCAGGCTTCGACGATTGAGCGACCGACGCGTGGGTGCCAGTCTCTGAGCACCGTCTCCAGCGAATCACTATCGCCGAGGAACTGTGGATAGTTGCGTGCCCTGGTCAGGATGTACAACTTGCCGACTTCATTCAGCAGGCCGCAGAGGAATGCGTTGTCGGTGTTTACCGTCGACAGCTTGCTGGCAATGACGAAACACATCGACGACATCGCGATGCTGCGGTCCCAAAGTGCCGACAGTCGCTCGCGCAGCTCCACATGCTGCGACGCGTTGAATATCTGTTCGACGGCGAGCGCAATTGCCGTATTGCGCACTGTTTCGAAACCCAGACGGCTGATCGCCAGATCGAGGTCGACGATCTTGATGCCGGCCCGGTTGTGAAACGCGGAATTGGCGGCGACCAACAAACGGGAAACCAGCACCGGATCGGTTCTTGCAACCTCTGCAAGCCGGTCCGAACTGCATTGCGGGTCTTCGAGCGCGGAGCGTATCTTGACGACGACGTCGGGGAACGACGGCAACGCTATCTCCCTGGAATTCAGGTCCTGTGCGAGTTCCTGCAGGAACTGCACCTGCTCATCCGCAGACATGTTGCCTCCCCAAAACGGCGACCGCGTAACGGTAGTACGTTTGGCGCGCGCAACGCAAGTAGGCGCGCGGCGGAAGCGGCGCGCTGAGCAGGGCTACGGTCGCGACCGGCAGCGTGACTCGTGGCTAGATGGCGACCCGCGAACGGCTCACCTCGGCCTCGTCCGGCAGGCGCACCGGCACGTAGCCGAGATTTTCAATCAGCTGTAGCGCGTTGAGAAACCGGTCTCTGCGAATACTGCCCATCGTGCGCATGAAACGCGCCAGGTCGATCGGAGAAAACATGACCTGGTTACGGCGATCCTCGCTCAGCGCGGCAATCATTTCCTCTGATTTCTCGGTGGTCAGCAATACGATTGGGATCGCAGCCAGCTTGCGGTCGGCCTTGATGCGTTGCAGCAAGCGCAAGTCCGCGCTGCCCGCTTCGATCAGGTCGAACAGGATGAGATCGTTGCTCGGGGCGTTTTCGTACGGCCCTTGCTGGCGCAGGTAGGCAAGCGCACCGTGGCCGGCCCCGATCGTATGCAAGCGGCAGTTCGGGCGCGTGGCGTGAAGGACGTCACAAACAGTTGTCGTGCGCGACGCGTCGTCGCTGATGAGCAGGATATTGATAGCGTCCGGGCTGTGGTCCATAAGTGCCTCCGTCGGGCAATCCCTGGCAACCAGCGGTTGTGGCTGTTGGCGAAACCAGTGTTTCAACAAGTTATCGATACACTCTAGACAGAGCATGAACTGTGCCAACTTGTGGTGCAGCGCAAATAATTAAATAATTCTTTTAAAGTCAGATAGTTAATCACTATTGTTTCGTATGACATGAACCCAGTTGCACGCTCGCGCCGCGAAATTTCGTCGTGGCCACGAAATATCGTGACCTGTCGTTGCAGCTGTGTTACAACATCGCCGAAGGACGAGTTGAATCAAGCACATCGGACGTCACCGGCTCACCACAGGAACGGCTTTGTCCAACCCGATTTGATGCGCCACCTCTCTGCCCGCGGCGATGCCCACCCCGCTGCTGCAGCGCAGCAGCGCAACGCGGTGATGGCGGCATGATCAGCGATTCGCTGATCCTGCGACTGCTGTTCGATCTGCTCATTGCCGGCATCGCCGGCACGCTCATCGTGTACGTCATAAAGGTCAACGGATTCGGCGACAGCGGGCGTTTCTCGCCGGGGCGTTGGCTGCTTTTGGGCGGGATTCTGCTGGTCGCCGTCTTTCACCTGCTGCACAGTATCGCCATATCCGCGTTGCCGCGCTTTCTCGGCCCCGAGCAAGCGGGCGCAATCGGGCAACTCCTGCACCATGAAGCCGGCTGGGTGGTCTCGCTCGTTTCCATGGGCATGATTTGTGCCGGAATCTTCCTGTTACTGAACCAGCGCCAGATGCTGGTGTCACGCGTACGCGAATCCGAGGATTTGCTGGACCGGGTGCGTCACAGTGCCGTGCGTTCCGAAAGCCGCTTCCGCGCGATCCTGGAGCAAACGCCGTATTCGATTTACTCGCTGGCCTTCGATCCGCCGTTCGAATTGCACCGCGGTGCCGGCGCGCTTGCGGACGCCGTCCGCGAAGCGCAGATCGTGGAGTGCAACACGGCGTTCGCCAAGGTGGTAGAGCGTGGCGATGTACCATCGACGATCGGTATGCGATTCGGCGAACTGGATTCCCCGGCCGACACCGATTCGCATGAACAATTCATATGCGATTTCGTTGCGGCCGGTTGCCGGTTGACGGACTACGAACTCAGTTACGTCGATCCGCAGGGCCAGCGGCATATGCTGCAAATCAACTGGGACAGCGTCATCAGGCATGGTGCGTTGCACCGGATATGGGCGGCAGAGCAGGACATATTCGAAATCCGCCAGACCAAGGCGGAACTGGCTCGGCGCAAACGCTTCGAAAAACTCGTCGCAAGAATCTCGACGAAACTGATCGTGGCGCCGGAAACTTCGTTAAACGACGAGCTGAGGAAATGCCTGCGCCTCGTATGCGAGTACTCGCAAGCTGACCGTGCGGCGTTGCTGTGGCTTAACAACGATACGCAGGACATCGAACTGTTGTCGTACTGGAACAAGCACGGCGCGCCTCCCGCAATGCTTATGTCACGCGAGACGTTTCCATGGATAGCGGGCAGGCTCCTCAATGGCGCGGCTTGCGTCATCCACGATGTCGAACAAGTGCGTGAGAATTCGCAGCGCGACTTTGACAGTCTGTCCGCGTTGGGCGTCAAGTCGGCTGCCTGTGTGTCCCTGAGCGTTGGCGGTTCGGCCCAGGGCGCACTGATTGTCAGTACCGTCAATGAGCAACGTCACTGGAGCCAGCAAGCGATGCACGAGCTTGACGTGCTCGGCGGGCTATTCGGCAACACGATATGGCGTATCCGGTCGCGTCAGGAGCTGGATGTCGCGCTGGCTGAACTGCAGAAAGCGCGTGACCACCTCGAGGCGGAAAACGTATACCTGCAGCAGGAACTTCGGTCGACGCACGGCTTCGACGGATTGATCGGTGAAAGTCATTCGTTCATGAAATCGTTGCGCCAGGTCGAACAGGTTGCGGCGACCAAGACGGCAGTACTGATTCAGGGTGAAACAGGCACGGGCAAGGAGCTTATCGCGCGCGCGGTGCATGCCCGGAGCGATCGCAACAAGCGCCCGCTGGTCAAGGTCAATTGTGCGGCATTGCCGGGCAACCTGATCGAGAGTGAATTATTCGGGCACGAAAAGGGCGCATTCACCGGCGCACAGACGCACAAGCGCGGACGCTTCGACCTGGCGCATCGCGGCACGTTGTTCCTGGACGAGATCGGTGATCTCCCGCTGGATCTTCAGGGCAAACTGCTGCGGGTCCTGCAGGAAGGGGAGTTCGAGCGGCTGGGTGGCACAGAGACGACGAAAGTCGATGTGCGCCTCATCGCGGCAACCAATCGAAATCTGCGCGAAGCCGTGGACCGGGGCGAATTTCGCGCTGATCTGTACTACCGAATTTCCACGTTTCCCATCGAGTTACCGCCGCTGCGGGACCGGGAAGGGGACGTGCCGCTTCTTGCGAAACATTTCGTTCGCAAATATGCGAAACAACTCGGCAAAAACGTCACCGGCGTATCCAACGCCATGCTGGAACAACTGCAGTCATACAGCTGGCCCGGCAACGTGCGCGAGCTCGAATCAGTGGTGCAGCGCGCAATTATTTACACGCATGGCCGCGTCGTTAACCTGGTGGAACCTCTGCAAACGAGTCAGGGTTTGCGGACCCCGGAAGAATCCATGGTGGCGCCGGGCGAAACAGTTGATTTACGAAAGGTTGAACGCGAGCACATCCGTGGCGTACTTCAGCAGTCACACTGGGTTATCGGTGGCAGCACGGGCGCCGCAGCTCGCCTCGGCTTGCCGCCCAGTACGCTGCGCTCGAAAATGAAAAAGCTCGGCATTGAGCGTCCGCTGGAATCTGCCTGAGATTGCCCGGCACCCGGTTTCCGGCGTTTGCCGGCAACCCGCCGAATATACGGCCGAACCGGCTCCGACAAGCGCGCAGATCCTGCGGCCGGTGCAGCAACGATACCCGCATAAACAGTGACTTAACGATTGTGAGCAACATCACGACCGGGTTGTGACCGGCCTCACAATTCAGCCAGAAATCTGCCGCTTTTCGTGCAGGAAAATCCCACTTAAGTAAAGCTCCCACTGTCGCTCAATGAAGAGTGGCGGTTGCCCCTGCTTGGGCATTACCAGCGGCATTCGCAGACGCCGGACCGAGGTTCGGCGCCGGCATTGCTGCGGCAGAAAAGGAATGAACCTTGAAACTGGCATCGCGATCACTGCTGCCTGCTGAGAAGCGGGTGCGCTTCGGCGTGGCGCTTCCTGCGTTGATTGCCGCCGCTCTATTGGCGTCCCCGTCCACCTTCGCTGCAGGCACCGCAGCGGGCACCGTTATCGACAATACCGCGCAGGCGAATTTTGATCTCGGTGGCAGCAACTTCACGCAAGACTCGAATACGGTCAGCGTGACAGTTGCCGAGCGAATTGACGTACTGGTGACGCTCCTCAGTTCCCAGGTTCAGGTGAATGCCGGCGACAGCACGCGCAGCCTGCTTTTTTCCGTGACCAATTCCGGCAACGGAAGCGAAGCCTGGCAGCTGGCGATTGACAGCGGCCTGGGCGGCGATGACTTTGACCCGGTGCCTGCGAATCCTTCGATCTATTTTGATACCGATGGCAGCGGCGACTACAACACCGGGGATACGGCCTATGTACCCGGCAGCAACGACCCGGTATTGGCCGCAGACGAATCCGTCAACATGCTGCTGGTCAATGAGATTCCTGCCGACGCACTGGACGGCGAGCTAGGCCATAGCGAACTCTCGGCGGTAGCAGCCACAGGCAGTGGCAATCCCGGCGATGTTTTCGCCGGCCTTGGCGACGGCGGTGTCGACGCGGTCATCGGTGCAACCGGCGGCAGTGCTACAGAATTCGGGGAATACGTCGTTGCTGACGTGCAAATGAACGTCATCAAATCAGTCGTCGTAGCGGATCCGTCCGGCGGCAATAGCCCGGTGCCTGGTGCGACTCTGACTTACAGCATCACTGTCGAGGTGACCAGCACCGGTACGGCGACGGATGCCCAGTTCAACGACGTGATTCCGGGCTTTACGACTTTCGTTCCATCGAGCATCGAGTTGAATGGCAGCGCGCTGAGCGACGCGGCCGACACCGATGCCGGTGAGTTGAATACGGCCGGCACACCCGCCGTAGTCGTTCGTCTTGGGGACCTGACCCAGGCAAGCGGCACCCAAACCGTAAATTTTCAGGTAACGATCGATTGATACCAACACATTAGGCCGATAGGGGGCTGTCATGAAAAATTTGCTGTGTTTTCTCGTTCTTGCCGGATCCGTATTTGCGGCGCCGCTTGCCAGCGCGCAGGAGTCCGGTCATCTCAACGTAAAGACGGTTGTGCAAAAGGAAGAAGTCATCACCGATGCCCAGGGCCAGGTGCAAAAACGCCTGGTCGATGCAGCGAAGGTCGTGCCCGGTGACGAGGTCGTGTACACGGTCACGTTCCGAAATATCAGCTCCGAACCTGCCGAAAATGTGGTCATTACAAACCCGCTGCCGGAAGAGATGAGCTATGTCGAAGGGTCGGCTTTCGGACCGGGAGCTGAAATTCTGTTTTCCGTGGATGGTAGCCACTTCGCGTACCCGGCAGAGCTGATCGTCACCGAGAACGGTGCGCAGCGACCGGCGGTAGCCGACGACTTCACCCATATTCGCTGGGTGATGACCAGTGAAATCAATGCCGGCGCGCAGGGACTTGCGCGTTTTCGCGCACGGCTGAACTGACGAATTGTTCGACTGGCGCTTCCCGCGAGGGAAAGCCGCAACCGCGTGCAGGGGCGGTCAGGCGAGCCAGACAACCTGCCCGGCAGGATTGCCGGCGAATTTTTTGCAATGAAGCAAGGAGTACCGTAATGAAACGTTTCACCCGTATGGCGGGTCGGCTGTGCCGGCTTGTCTCTATCGTGAGCGTGTTGTTGTTATCGCAGCACGCCCTCGCTGCCGGCACCGATGCCGGCACGACCGTCGCCAACCAGGCGCAGGTCGACTACGACGTCGGCGGTGCGCCGCAGACGTTTATCCTGTCAGACCCTTCCGGCAACTCGGTGCCCGGAGCGGGTAGCGGCGCTTTGACGACAGACTTCGTCGTCGATAATCGCGTCGACTTCACGCTGGTGGAATCGGGATTGTTGACGCATACCGACGTGACTCCCGGTGAAACGGATGCATTCATCCAGTTCACTCTCACCAATACCGGTAACTCGACACAGGACTGGCGCCTGGTGTTCACGAGCCTCACTTCGGCCGATCCTGACGTCGATGGCCTGGCGGATACGGACGTGGATATGTCCAACATTCGTGTTTTCGTCGACAACGACGCCGACGGCCTGGAAATAGGTACGGACCTCGACTTCGTTGACGAACTGCCGGAAGACGGCAGTGTCGACATTTATATTGTCGCCGACGCCGCAGTGACCCTGGTCAATGGCGACGTAGCGAACATGGACATCGAGGCGATCACTGCCGATTCCGGTGGCGTCGGCGCCCTGGGTGCGGATACCACGGATGACTTCGGCAGCGCAGATACGGCTGGCGTCGACGTGGTGTTTGCGGAAGGCGGCGCGCTCGGCGACGGACGCCTGAACGCGCAGGATGGATTCACTGTCTCGTCTGCATCGCTCACTATCACCAAGACCTCCACACTCATCAGCGATCCGTTCAACAACACGACGAACCCGAAAGCAATTCCGGGGGCAGTTGTCGAATACGTCGTGACGGTTGCCAATGGTGGAGCTCAGGACGCGACCAACGTGATCGTCAGCGACACGCTGTCTGCTGATATCGACCTCGTTTCGGATGCCTTCGGCACCGACGAAGTCGTGATCGACAACGACGGTACTGTTACCAACTGCACCGAAGAAGCCGATGCGGACGTGTGCGAATTTACCGCGGGTGCGTTAACCGTGGGCGTCGCAGCGCCGGCCGCGGGACTGGATGTCCTTGCCGGCACGACGATGACCGTTACCTTCCGAGTGACCATTCTCTAAAGTCACTTGATTACGGTGCTCGACAACTTGCGCATGGTTAGCAGGCGGCGGGCTGCCCGTATGGGCGGCCCGCGCCTGCGTGCCGGACTGCCGCCACCCGGCGGCGGTCCGTCGGACCGTGTACAAGTCAGCCGTCGGGGGAAACAGTTGTTTCCCCCGAGGCGTATTCGGCGCATCGGAAAATATCGCCTTACGGCTACATTCGGCATCCTTTCCGGCCTGCTATTCGCCCAGCTTGCTACTGCAGCTGCGCCACCGGGCGCAGTCATATCCAACGAGGCGTCCGTCAATTTCCTCAATAATGGCGGACAGGCAGCGACTGTCGTCAGCAACGAAGTGCAGCTTGTTACTGCGGTAGAACGGACCGCGGCTGACCTGGAGCTGACGCGCGTGGTGCCCACGGGCTCGGGCAGTTACCTGGAACCGGTTGGTCCCGCATCCTGCCTGCAGGGCGGTACGTTCGCCGCGCTCGCTGATCCGGTATTGAGTGGCGGCCAGGCAGTGGATCCCGCGGCGAGTCAGGACGTTGCTGCGAGCCGCAACTACAATCTTGGCGAGCCGTTGTTTCTGAGGCTTTCCGACGCCGATCAAAACGTGGACTATCAGGTTGTTGACGTTGCTGAAGTCACGGTTGAGCATCCGTCATCCGGGGACATCGAAACGATCCAGCTGAGTGAGACCGGCCCCGATACCGGGGTCTTCGTCGGTTACGTACCCTCGGCGCCCGGTGCCGTAGTTCCGGGAGACTGTGTGCTGCAAGGATCCCCGGACACGGAGATCAATGCGAGCTACACCGATCCGGCCGATGCCACGGACAGCGCGGCCACCGCAGCAAAACTTGACCCGGTCAGCATTGTGTTCGACTCGCAAACCGGTGCAATAATCGATGGCGCAACGATTGAACTGGTCGACACAGCGACCGGATTGCCGGCCGTCGTCTACGGCAACGACGGCGTCAGCAGTTATCCGGCGCAGGTCGTCAGCGGCTCGTCGGTAACCGACGGTAGCGGTAATGTATATACGCTGGGGCCAGGCGAATTCCGCTTTCCCAACGTTGCCGCGGGGACATACCAGTTGAACGTGCAGCCGCCTGAGAACTACCTGGCGCCATCAACTGTCACGACCGCCAACCTGCAGCTCCTGCCAGGCGCACCTTTCGACCTGGTCGATGCATCCTTTGGCGGTTCCTTTGCAACGGTGGATGCCGCCCCATTCGAAATCGATATACCGCTCGATCCGGTCGCGTCAACTTTGTTCCTGCAAAAGTCGACAATAACCGCGACTGCGGCACCCGGCGATTTCGTGCGCTTCGATCTGAGCATCGAGAACAACTCGCCGACAGTCGAGGCAATCGACGTCAATATCACTGACCAGCTGCCGGCGGGCATGCGCTTCGTGGACGGTTCTGTCACTCGAGACGGCGCAGTCGATGCAGACCCGGTCCTCAGTAGCGACGGCTCACAACTCGAGTTTGCGCTTGGCGACATGGCGGCCGGCGAGCAGATCGCGATGAGCTATGTGGTCGAGATTGTAGCCGGTTCTACAGACGATGAATTGATCAATACGGCGGTAGCGTCGGCCACAGGCGGGCTCGTCTCCAATGAATCGGCTGCCAGCGTGTTGCTGCGTGAGGACCTGTTTCGCTCCACGTCGACGCTTATCGGCCGAGTTGTCAACGGGCAGTGTACCGATGATGGCTTCAGTGACGATCAGGGCGTTGCCGGCGTCCGCGTATACCTGGAGGACGGGCGCTATGCGATCACCGATGAGAGCGGGCGTTACCATTTCGAGGGACTGAAGCCGGGAGGTCACGTTGCGCAGCTTGACCCGCAGTCGATTCCGGGTTACTTCGATGTGGCCGAATGCGAAACGGCAACGCGTTTCGCCGGTCGTTCCGATTCCCAGTTCGTCGAATTGACGCGCGGCTCGCTAACGCGAGCAGACTTTTACCTGTCCCGCAAGGAAGCGCCGGAAGGCAAGATCAATATCGAACTCGTCAACCGCAGCACCGGCAAGATGGACGAGGTCG
Source organism: Gammaproteobacteria bacterium (assembly GCA_018677555.1). Classification (GTDB taxonomy): domain Bacteria; phylum Pseudomonadota; class Gammaproteobacteria; order Steroidobacterales; family Woeseiaceae; genus JAHHOT01. Next base: position 14,183 of record JAHHOT010000012.1, read on the forward strand.
AATACCTGGTTACCATGAACGGCGTGGGCAATATCGACATCAGTAACGTGCAGCTGATGGTCATGTTGCCGGATGGTATTCGGTATCGTCCGGATACTGTCGACGGCGGCGACCTGAGTATCGGTGAGCCACGAATCAGTGGATCTGCTTTGACGTTTGCGTTGCCCGACCAGTCCGCGGACTGGACCCGGCGCATACGCTTCACCGGAGCTATCGACGCACTCACTACTGGTGAGTTGCGAACGCGGGCATTGTTGCGTTTCGACTCGCCGATCGAGCGCAATCAAAAGACGCCGGTCGCCGAGTCCGCAATGTTGCGCCAACCCGCGCGATTCGACAATGAAGGTTACGTCCTGAATCTGCAGTTCGACGTGCTGTCAGCAACCTTGTCGGCGGCCGACCGCGCTGAGCTTGACCGCCTGATTGCTGACTGGCGCGGCGTGACGGATGTTCGTATCGATGCAGTCGGTCATAGCGATAGCCAGCGGATTGCGCCCCGCAACCGTCATATTTTCGCCGATAATTTTCTACTCTCGGAAGCCCGCGCACGTTCGGCGGCCACCTATATCGCGGATGCCCTGCATGTGCAGCCCTCGGAGATGCAGGTCGAGGGGCGGGGGCCGAACGATCCGCTGGCGGACAACGCGACGGCGGCAGGCCGCCAGCAGAATCGACGTGTCGAAATCATTTTGAGCGGCCGTCGCCCGGCGCAGCAGTCCTTCCTCAAAGTTGCCCAGGCGTCCAGTGGAACCCTGATTGCAGAAACCAGGGGCGTGCGTCCGGGCACCGTCGAGCTGCAGGCGCAGATGTTGAGCGAACAGCGGCTGGCTGATCACCTGACGCCGGACAAACAGGTGCAGCCGCACATCAATTCGCATCGACCCGGTATCGCCTGGGTCATGCCGTCGGAGGATTTTCGGCCAGCGGTGCCGGCAATCAAGATCGCAGTCAAGCATGCACTTGACCAGACTGTAATGCTGTTCGTTAACGGAGCAACGGCCAACCCGCTCAACTTCGATGGTATCGAAGTAAACAGTCAGCAAACGCTGGCGGTGAGTCGCTGGGCGGGCGTAGACCTGGTCGAGGGCAGCAACCAGGTAACTGCCGAGGTTATCGATGAAAACGGCCGCATCGTCGAGCGGCTCATGCGATCGGTGCACTATGCCGGCCAGGCCGTGCGTGGCGAACTGCTGGAGGAGTCATCTATTCTCGTAGCGGACGGCAGGACCCGCCCGGTTGTCGCGGTACGATTGTTCGACCGCTTTGGTGAGCCGGCGCGGCAGACAAGCGTGGGCGCATTCTACGTAAATTCGCCGTATCGTTCGTGGTGGGAAGTCGATAATGGAAATGAAAATCAGCTCGTGACCATTGGCAGTCGCGAGCCGCTGTATACGATTGGCAAAAATGGCGTTGCACTGATCGAGCTGGAGCCAACGACAGAAAGTGGCACGGTCCGACTCAACCTGAAGTTCGACAACAAGCGCGAGCAGACAATCGATGCGTGGGTAAAACCGCAACCACGTGACTGGATACTGGTGGGCTTTGGCGAAGGGACCGTCGGTTACAACACGCTGTCGCACAACCTGGACCCGGCGCTGGCTGCCGGGCAGGACGAAGGCCTTTATGAAGACGGCCGCCTGGCTTTCTTTGCCAAGGGACGCATAAAGGGCGAGTTCCTGTTGACGCTCGCCTACGATTCAGCACGCAAGAAGAGCAGGGCCAGGCAGCAGTTCCAGACCGAGGTGAATCCGCAGGAATATTATCCACTGTTTGCGGACAATACCGAGCAGCGGTTCGAAGCGCCGAGCCAGAGCAAACTTTACGTGAAGCTGGAGCGAAACCAGTTCGTGGCCCTGTTCGGCGACTATGACACGGGACTTTCCGTTACCGAACTGTCGCGCTACGAGCGCCGCTTCAACGGACTCAAAAGCGAATACGATGGCCGGCATTTCGCTTACACGGCATTCGCCAGTGAAACGGATCAGTCATTCGTGCGCGACGAAATCCGTGGCGACGGGACAAGCGGTCTGTATCAGCTCAGCACCAGGCCAATTATCGGCATGAGCGAGCAGATTCGCATCGAGGTGCGTGATCGTTTTGACACCGGCGTTGTGCTGTCCGCCCGCCCGCTGAGCCGATTCCTCGATTACAATCTTGATATCTTCGACGGCACGCTGTTTTTCAAGTCGCCCGTGCCGAGCCGTGACGAGAACTTCAATCCGATATACATCGTCGCCGAGTACGAAACTCGCGGCGGCACCGGTGAAGACACTATCGCGGGCGGACGCGCAGCGATTAAAACCGGGAACAGGAACATCGAGGTCGGCCTGACACACATAGACGATAGTCAACAGGGCTCGGAGAGCGAGTTGACGGGCATCGATCTGCGTTGGCAGGCCACGAACTCGACCGTGGTCCGTGCAGAAATTGCGCGCAGCGAATCACTGGACGGCGTTGCCGCGGAGTCGGGAACTGCGGAACTTCTGAGTATCGAGCACCAGAGCGACCGCCTCGACCTGCGCGCATATTACAGATCCATCGATGACGGATTCGGGCTTGGATCGCAGTCTGGCGCGGAAAGCGGGATCAGCAGGATCGGACTCGATGGTCGTCTGAAACTCAACGCCGAGCTGCAGCTGAACGCGCAGGCCAACGTGCAGGAGAACCTGGAAAGCGGCGCGGAGCGGGCGGTCGCGGAAGCCGATGTCACCTGGCAAACGGAGTCATCGTCGGCAACGGCCGGCCTGGTGCACGCGACAGACGAGTTTACGGATGGCGAGAAACTGAGCAGCACGGTGGCGCAGGTCGGCGTGAGCAAGCGGATGTTCGACAGCGCACTGACCGTGCGTGCAAACGGCAGCACGCAACTGGGTGGCGATGCGCAAAACGGCGACTATCCCACGAGCTATGTCCTGGGTGCGGATTACGAAGCGTTTACCGGCGTCAGTCTTTTTGGCGAACTCGAACAGGCGGAAGGGCGCGATATCGAAGCCAGTATGGCCAGGGTCGGTGTGCGCGCAACGCCGTGGAGCCGCGCGCAGTTCAATAGCTCGGTAACCAACCAGGTCAGCGAATTCGGTCCGCGACTGTTCGCGAATGTCGGGCTGTCGCAGGGCTTTCAGCTCAACGATCGCTGGGCCGTCGACATTGGAATTGACAAGGTCGAGACCTTGTCCGACACGGACCTGCGGCGCTTCGATGAGGAGCGCGAGCTGGCATTCGGTTCGCTTACGGAGGATTTCACAGCGGCGTCCGTCGGCGCAATGTACCAATCAGAATTCTGGGCGGCGAATTCGCGCCTGGAATTCCGTGATTCCGACGTCGAACAGCGCATGTCACTGTTGTTCGGCTGGTATCGCGAACCGCGGGCCGGCCATGGCCTGTCAGCCGGTCTGTCCGTATTGCACGGCGATCAGGATAACGGCGCAAGGTCGCTGACGGCGGATCTGCGGCTTGGCTGGGCCTACCGTCCCGCCGGTAGCCGCTGGTCTTTCCTCAATCGCACCGACTTCATCTTCGAAGACGTCAGCCTGCTGGACGACCAGCGGCTGACCTGGCGTTTGATCAACAACTTCAACGCAAACCGGCGCATTAGTGAGCATAGCCAGCTGTCACTTCAGTATGCGGCCAAGTATGTGCGCAGCGAATTTGGTACGGCTGCGTTCACCGGCTATACCGACCTGCTGGGCATCGATTACCGGCGCGGGTTCGGCAAGCGCTGGGATGCCGGCGTGAACAGCAGTGTCTACCACTCTTATCGTTCCGGTGTCATCGACTATGGGCTTGGAGTAGACGTCGGCTTGAACGTTCGCGACAACGTCTGGCTGACGCTTGGCTACAATGCGCTTGGCTTCCACGACGTCGATTTCGCCGACGCACGCTACACCGCACACGGCCCGTATCTGCGCATTTCGATCAAGGCGGACCAGCACACGCTCAAGAGTATTGCGGGGCAGACCCGCCACTAGCGGGGTAAGCCCGACCGACGCCGCAGTTGCACAGCCAAAGGCCCGAAATTGCAGCTGTGGTTGTCGAAAGCATTCGTTAGAATCCGCTATTGCCCGCCAGGCGTGTTCAGCACATTGCAGCAACTCAAACAGTTCTTCGGGCCTGACAGTCCACTAAAGCGATCGCTTCCCGGCTATCGGCCGCGCGCAGGACAGGCATGGATGGCCGAGTCCGTGGCAGAGACGCTGGCCGATGGCGGGCAGCTGGTCGTCGAGGCGGGCACCGGTACCGGCAAAACCTTTGCCTACCTGCTGCCCGCGCTGCAAAGTGGCCGCAAGACGATCATTTCGACCGGCACGAAAGCCCTGCAGGACCAGTTGTATCATCGCGATCTGCCGCTGATCAGCAAGGTAGTAGGCCGGCCCGTGACGACAGCGTTGCTCAAGGGGCGCGCAAATTACCTTTGCGTGCATCGACTCGACAGCGTGGCCGGTCAGGTCAACGCGTCAGCGCTGCAAGCGGACCTGAATGCGGTACACCGCTGGCGGCATAGCACCAGCACCGGGGATCGCGCGGAATTGACGAGTGTCGCCGAAGACTCGCAGGTATGGCCGCTGGTGACGTCGACGGCGGATAATTGCCTCGGCAGCCGCTGCCCGGCGTATCAGCAATGCCACGTCGTCAAAGCACGACGCGCTGCTCAGGAAGCCGACATGGTCGTCGTAAACCACCATCTGCTGCTGGCCGATCTTGCAATGAAAGAAACCGGCTTCGTCGAGTTTCTCCCGGGTGCCGAAGCGATCATCGTCGACGAAGCACACCAGTTGCCCGATCTCGCAATCCAGTTCTTCGGCGTACAGCTTGGCAGTCGCGAGATCGAAAGATTTCTCGATGAGGTTCGCGCCGTATCTTTGCCGCTCACCGACAAGGCGTTTCAAAAGTTGGTCGACAAGTGCACGACGGCTGTCCGTCAGCTCCGCGCTGACGCGCCACGCAAGGAAGGCCGATATGAACTGGCCGCGGTGCTGGATGATCTCCGGCCGGGCTTCGACAGCCTGCGCGACACGCTGCAGCCGTTGCAGCCGATCATCAGCAGCCTCGCCGATACTTCGGTCGAAGCAGACAAGCTGCACGAGCAATTGATCGACATCGTCGAACGGCTCTCGGTGCTTGTGAGTGACGATAGCTGGGACGGCTTGCGTTGGCTGGACGTCAATCCGCGGAGTTTCCGACTGAACCTGACGCCGCTGGACGTCGCTGAAACGATGCAAAGTATCATCGGCGCTGCCAATCAGGCATGGGTTTTCACGTCGGCGACACTGGCGATCGGCGATGACTTCAGTCATTTCACCACTCGCATGGGAATTGGCAGCGCGACGACGCTGACCTTCCCGAGCCCTTACGATCTGGCGCGGACAGGCATTGTCTGGACGCCAGGCGGCATGCCGCAACCCTCGGATCCCGAGCACACGCCGGCAATGATGGAAGCCGTACTGCCGTTGACGAAGATCTCGCGTGGCGGAATCTTTTGCCTGTTCACGAGCCATCGGGCACTGGCGGCCGCTCGCAAGTGGTGCAAGTCGGCCCGGCGTCGCCTCGCCGGCCGGCCGCTCCTGGTTCAGGGTGACGCGCCGCGCGACGACCTGCTGCGGCGATTTCGCCGGCACGGAAACGCTGTTTTGCTGGGCACCGGAACCTTCTGGGAGGGCGTTGATGTGCGCGGCGAGGCCTTGACGGTGGTCGCGATCGACAAGCTGCCGTTCGCATCCCCTGCGGATCCGTTGATGATGGCGCGCCTGGAATACATACGGCGCCAGGGTGGCAACGGGTTTGCGGAACACCAGTTACCCCAGGCCGCATTGGCCCTCAAACAGGGCGCCGGCCGACTCTTGCGCGATGAGAAAGACTACGGCGTCGTGGTGCTGTGCGACCCGAGAGTACAGGGCAAGGGCTACGGCAAGACATTTCTGAACTGCCTCGCGCCGATGCCGGTCACGGAGAAACTGGAGGACGTTAAAGCCTTTTTTGCCAGGCATGAGGGTGCGCATCCGCTGGGGCAGTCGGGATGAGACTGCTGGCGCTCGATACCACGTCGAATGCCTGTTCCGTTGCGTTGCAGGTCGGCGACCAGATCGCCGAACGACACGAGGTTGAAGCGCGTGCACACAGTCGGGTTTTGCTGCCGATGATTCGTGATTTGCTTGCGCAGTTCGACTGCACTCTGTCGCAATTGGACGCCGTCGTTCTCGGCAATGGCCCCGGCTCGTTTATCGGTCTGCGTATTGGTGCGTCGGTGGCACAGGGACTTACTTTCGGTGCCGGCGTACCGCTGGTCGCGATATCCTCACTTGCCGCAGTAGCGCAACAGTGTTTTGTTGAAGACGCCGCAAAACGCGTACTGGTTGCGCAGGACGCCCGCATGCACGAGGTCTACCTCGCAGGCTTCGAAAAGACGCCGGACGGGCTGCCCAAACCGGCGTTTGACGTTCAACTGCAGTCTATCGGCGGCATGGCGGATACCGGCGGTGCCGCGGGGCGCTGGGTGGCTGCCGGGGACGGCTGGCACAGGCATGCGGCGCTGCTGCAGTCGAACGCGAACCTGATCGAAAGTGTCAGCGAACTCCGGTATCCGCGCGCTCGCGCACTGTTGCCGTCCGGAGCAGCGGCGTTCGCGGCCGGAGAAACCGTCGATCCGGTGTCGCTGGTGCCCACGTATGTTCGAGAAACGGTGGCCCGGGTTCCGTCTGATGCTACCCGCGGTTGAGCGTTGGCAGAATTCCCTGCCGCAATGCGGAATCAACTCGGTGTAGCATTGTCTCAGGATCAAACTCTGTATTCAGGTGAACCAGTAACGTGAAATTGCCAAACCAGCGAGTTGTTTATCTGGCCGGCTTTGCCGCCTGCGCGGGCATGATGGCGTACGCCCTTTACGCTGAGCACAAGCTCATGTTGATGCCCTGTCCCCTGTGCGTTTTCCAGCGCATGGCAGTGATTGCGCTAGGCATTGTCTTCCTGGCGGCTGCATTGCAGAACCCGCAGTCCTGGGGCCGTCGCGTCTATGCACTGCTCATCGCGTTGGCCAGCGCGGCAGGTATCTCGGTCGCCGGCCGGCACGTTTGGCTGCAAAATCTCCCCGAGGACCAGGTACCGGCCTGTGGCCCGGGCTTCGATTACATCATCGACAGTTTTCCGCTGGCAGAAGCGCTTCGCGTCATTTTTTCCGGCTCCGGCGAATGCGCTACGGTGGACTGGCAGTTTCTGGGCCTGTCAATGCCGGCCTGGGTCCTCATCGCCGTTGCGGGACTTGGCGTGGCCGGATTGTGGAATAGTTTGCGGCGCGCCTAGGCGAGCAGCAGCGCCATTATTCGTTCGTACATGCGCCGCAGGTTGGTGACATCGGTCAGGCGAACGTGCTCGTTAACCTTGTGAATCGATTCGTTGACCGGACCGAGTTCGACGACATCGGCACCGGCCGGCGATATGAAACGGCCGTCCGAGGTGCCGCCACCGGTCGATAGCTCGGGCTCGCTACCCGAGATCTCCCGCACCGCTGCGCATACGGCCTCGGTGAGTCGGCCGGCTTCGGTCAGGAAGGGTTCGCCCGACAGGTGCCATTTCAATTCGTACTCGAGGTCGTGGCCGGCAAGCACGCTTTCGACCTTTTCCCTCAGTTGTGTGTGCGACCATTCGGTCGAGTAGCGAAAATTGAATCGCGCGCTGAGTTCCGCCGGTGTGACATTCACGGCACCCGAACTGCTGCGCACGTCGACGACCTGGAAGCTGGTCGGTGGAAAATGTGCGTTGCCCTGATCCCATTCGATGTCGTGCAGTGCTGCGAGCACGGGCGCAAAGCGGCGGATCGGGTTGTCGGCCAGTTGCGGGTAGGCAACATGGCCCTGCGTGCCGCGCACCGTCAACATGCCGCTCAGCGAGCCTCGGCGACCGTTGCGAACGATGTCACCCAGCGTCGTCTGGCTGGACGGTTCACCGATGACACACCAGTCGATCTGCTCGCCGCGCCTGCCGAGCGTTTCGACGACTTTGAGCGTCCCGTCCCTGGCGCGGCCTTCTTCGTCACTGGTGATCAGGAATGCGAGGCTGCCGGCATGCTGCGGATACCGCGCGACGAAGCGTTCGGCGGCGACGATCATGGCAGCCAGCCCGCTTTTCATGTCGGCGGCGCCACGACCGTACAGCATGTCGTCGACGATGACCGGATCGAACGGGTCCGTGCGCCACTCGTCGTCGTTGCCGGGCGGGACGACATCGGTGTGTCCGGCGAAACACAGCAGGGGTCGTTCGTTGCCGTGCCGCGCCCACAGGTTGGTGACCTCACCGAAGGGCATGGACTCGCAGCGAAAACCGTTGCGGCGGAGCCTCTCGGCAAGAAGCTGCTGGCAGCCCGCGTCGTCGGGCGTGACGGAACGGCGGCGCAGGAGTTGACACAGCAGCTCAAGTTCGTCGCCGGCTGCTGCCGTGTCGCGTGGTTGCCGCTTGCCGCTCATTTGCTCGAAGTATCTTTTATAAATGATTGATAAAAAGCTATTTTATCTGGTCAAGAATTTCCCGCTTGCGGCTGGCGTCGAAGCCCACGGAGACCTTGTCACGGGTTTCGAACAGCGGCCGCCGCAGCAGTGTCGGATGCTCGAGCATGAGTTGCAGCGCACGTTGCTCGTCAATATCCTGCCGCGCGGCGGGCGGCAATTCGCGCCAGGTGCGGCTACGGTTATTGAGCAGGTCGGTCCACGGAAGTTGTGCGCTCCAGCGTTGCAGCATACGCAAATCGACGCCGTCCCTGCGCAGGTCGTGGAACGTGTAGGCGACGGACTGCTGCTCCAGCCACTTGCGCGCATTGCGGCAGCGGTCGCAGTTGGGGATGCCGAACAGTGTCACGGGCATGGTTTTTACTCGGCCGCGCGCAGCAGCTCGTTGAGACCGGTCCGCGCACGGGTCTTGGCGTCGACGCGCTTGACGATAACCGCGCAGTACAGCGAGTGGCTGCCGTCGTCGGCGGGCAGGGAACCCGGGACGACGACCGAACCGGCGGGGACGCGGCCGTAACTGACCTGACCACTTTCGCGGTCATAAATGCGCGTGCTTTGCCCGAGGAATACGCCCATCGAGAGCACTGAACCCCGTTCCACGATCACACCCTCGACCACCTCGGAGCGGGCACCGATAAAACAATCGTCCTCGATGACCGTCGGCGCTGCCTGCACCGGTTCGAGAACGCCCCCAATACCGACGCCGCCGGAAATATGCACATTCCTGCCGACCTGCGCGCAACTACCGACCGTTGCCCAGGTATCGATCAACGTGCCGCTGTCAACGTATGCGCCGACGTTGACATAGCTCGGCATCAGGATGACGTCGCGGCCAACGAAAGCGCCGTGGCGGACCAGCGCATCGGGGACAACGCGCACGCCGGATGCCTTGAAATCGGCGTCGCTGTAGCCTGCGTACTTCAGCGGAACCTTGTCGAAGAAGTTGCTGTAGCCGCCGGCCACAACGCGGCTCTCCGCCAGTCGAAAGCTCAGTAGCACGGCCTTCTTCAACCACTGATTTACCTGCCAGCGGCCGTCGACCTTTTCGGCGACACGCTGTTCGCCACGGTCGAGGAGCTGCAGCGATTCGTCGATCGCTGCACGCAATTCGGGCGCGTCATAGTCATGTCCGGGCGCGTCGAATGCCTGCTCGACGATGGTCGCCAGATCGTTCATTGGTTCTCCGTATCGATTTTCTGCTGCAATTGCTCTCGCAGCCGGCTGCACACAGTGTCGCCCAACGGGTCGCCGTTTTCATCCGTTATGAAAAAAACGTCCTCGGCACGCTCACCGATGGTAAGGATTTTGGCGGTATCGATATCCACGCCGGCCTCGATGAAAGTCTGGCCAATCGTGCTGAGCAGTCCCGGCCGGTCGGCAGCCACAATTTCCATGATCGTTCGGCGGTTGGCCGGGTCCTGCGTGAAGCTGATTTCGGTCGCGGTGGAAAACATGCGCACCTGCCGTGGTGCCGGTCGGGTAACCGTCAGCGCCTGCTCGTCGCGTTTTTGCAGCGTACGCGCCAGGTTTTGACGTACCTTGTCGATGCGGACCGCGTCGATCTCGATGCGCACGTCCAGTTCCATACATATATAAGTGTCCAGGCTGAAGTCGTGGGCAACAGGCACGATCCGGGCATCCACGATGGTCATGCCCAGCTCGTCGATCACAGCCGTCGCGTGGGCGAAAGTACGCTGTGTCCGTGGCGTGTAGAACGTGGCCTCGATGCCATCGCCGTCCGGTTGCCGCCGCACCTCGACGAATCCCTGAGCCGGTCGCGTGCCGTGGTTGGCCAGGATCCTCGTGTGCCAGGCTATTTCTTCGCGGCGGCAGCGCAAAAAATAATCCTCGCCGAGCAACCCCCAGATCTTGTCGACCGTTTGCGGGTCCACGCCTGACCGCGCCAGTATCTCTCGCGCGGCGGCCTGTTTTTCGCCGATCAGGTACTCGCGGTCGATTGGATTCTCGCGCCCCCGGCGGAGCGCGCGCGACGTCAGTTCGTAGAGATCGTGAAACAGCTGCGCTTTCCACGAGTTCCACAGCTTCGGATTTGTTCCGCGTACGTCGGCAACAGTTAGCACATAGAGGTATTCGAGATGCGCCTGGTCACCGACAAGAGTGGCGAATTCATTGATGACATCCGGATCGCTGATGTCTTTTTTCTGTGCGGTTACCGACAGGATGAGATGGTTTCGCACGAGCCAGGCGACCGTTCGCGCGTCGTACTGGCTGAGGCCGTGTTCCAGGCAAAACGTTTCGGCGTCGATAGCGCCAAGCTCGGAATGGTCGCCGCCCCGACCTTTGGCAATGTCATGAAAGAGTCCTGCAAGATAAACAATCTCGGGTTTCTTGAAGGACTGCATCAGTGGCGAACATCGCGGGTACTCGTGGTCGAATCGGGACAGCGCGAAACGCCGCAGGTTACTCACCACGAACAACGTGTGTTCGTCGACCGTATAGGCATGGAAAAGATCGTACTGCATGCGGCCGACAATTCGCCCGAACGCGGGGATGTATAACCCGAGTACGCCGTAACGGTTCATACGTCGCAGTTCGTGCGTGACGCCGCTGGGGGCGCGCAGAATGTTCAGGAACAGCCGATGATTGCGCGGGCTTTGGCGAAACTCTTCATCGATCAGGTGCAGGTTCTGTTTGATCAGGCCCACGGTATAGGCACTGACGCCACGCAACTCACGGTGCTGCTGCAACAGCAGGAATACCTCGAGCAGCGCTGACGGGGTGCGCCGGAAAACCTCGTCGTCGACCGTCTGCAGGTAGCCGTTCTTGACCTGGAATCGCTCATTCAACGGCTCGGGCGTTGCCGCCGGGTCAAGCAGAATTGCTTCTTCGAACTGCTGCAGCAACATTTCATTGAGGCGGCTCAATTCCATCACCGTCCGGTAGTAACGCTGCATGAGCTGTTCGACAGCAAGCGTATAACTGGCGTCTTCGTAACCGAGCATTTGCGCAAGACTCTTCTGGTGATCGAACAGCAGGCGGTCTTCGCGTCGACCGGTCAGCAGGTGCAGGCCGAAGCGCACGCGCCACAGGAACGCCTGCCCCTCGCGCAGCAAATGTGCCTGGCCTGGCGTCAGAAACTTTCGCTCGACGAGGTCGGTGAACGTCCCCACGCCGAAGTGACGGCGGGCGACCCAGCCGATCATCTGGATATCGCGCAGGCCACCGGGGCTGCCCTTGACGTTCGGTTCCAGCTTGTAAGCGGTATCGTCGTAGCGGCGATGCCGCGCACGTTGTTCCTTGCTCTTGGCCGCAAAAAACCGGTCGGACGGCCACATCCTGTCCGGCGAGATCGCGACCTGCAGTGCTTCGAGCAAACCGGCGGGTCCGGCAAGAAGGCGCGTTTCCATGAGCGTGGTGACGATCGTGCTGTCCGCCGCCGCTTCACGCTCGCAGTCGCCTATGGTCCTGACGCTGTGGCCGATATCGAGGCCCAGGTCCCAGAGACAGGTGAGAAATGTCGACAACGACGACTTCTCGCTTTCGGGAAACGCATCGTCGAGCAACAGCATTACGTCAATATCGGATCCGGGATGCAGTTGGCAGCGGCCGTATCCGCCTACGGCAATCAGAGCGGCCGGTCCGCCAGGGCTGCTGCAGTGCTGGCGCCAGAGATGCAGCAGGAGGCAGTCCACCAGGCAGGCCCGCCGGATAACCAGGTCCTGTACGGGCGCTCCTGCCAGAAACTGCTCCGCCAGCCGGGCATCGGCGCAGGCAAGCGCGTCGCGCCACGCCGGCAGGGAATCTCCTGATTGCTCGAGGTCGAGCTTGAGCTTGTGCACGTCATCGGAGCTGAGCGCTGCTCCGATGCGGGCGGAGGTCGTCAGCGCAGGCATTGTTGCGGAATCGTCGTGGCGGCGCCGGCGTTCAGCGCTGATCCGCGCCGAGCGTCAGTACTTCGTAGCCGTCGTCCGTGATCAGAATGGTGTGCTCCCACTGGGCAGACAGCTTGTGATCCTTGGTCACAACGGTCCACCCGTCCGGCAGAAGGCGCACGTGCCGTTTGCCCACATTGACCATCGGTTCGACCGTTAACGTCATGCCACTCCTGAGTTCCATGCCGGTGCCCGGATTACCGTAGTGCAGGACCTGCGGATCCTCGTGAAAAACCCGGCCGATGCCGTGGCCGCAATACTCGCGAACGATGGAAAAGCGGTTCTTTTCGACGAACGTCTGAATCGCGTGGCCGACGTCGCCGAGCCGCTTGCCCGGCGCGAGCTGCTCGATGCCTCGCCACATGCCTTCGTAGGCAACGCTGGCTACGCGTTCTGCCTGAATGCCCGGTTTTCCCACCATGAACATGCGACTCGTATCGCCGTGAAAACCGTCCTTGATGACGGTGACATCGATATTGACCGCGTCGCCCGATTTGAGCTGGCGCTCGCCGGGAATGCCGTGGCATACCACGTGGTTGATCGAGGTGCAGATCGACTTCGGGAAGCCGCGGTAGTTGAGCGGCGCCG
>JAHHOT010000105.1 GCA_018677555.1 Gammaproteobacteria bacterium
TGCCTTGACGGTACAGCGGCGGTGGGTTGCTGCAAATGGCGTGATTGGCCGAACCCGCATAGTGACCTGGTAAATAATGCCAAGCATGCCGTAGCTGAGTCGAAACGCATTCAGCAGGTTCTGGCTGTCGTTCTTGACTTCGAGGCGTTTGCCGTCCGGTGTTACGAGCTTGATACTGAGAACCTGCGATGCGAAGAATCCACCGTCGTCGCCGATGGACGGCCCAATGCAGCCGCCGGCAACGGCGCCGCCGACCGTGCGGTTCAGCAAGTCATGACTCCCAACGAGTTCGAGACCGTGTTCAGCGAGCTCTTCGATCAGAGTCGCAATCCGAACGCCGGCCTGGCAGGTCACCGTGTCGTTGTAAGCGTCGACGTTGATGATTTCCGTGAAGGCGGTCATGTCGACAACGGTTCCAGCCGTTGATGACGTGCAATCGGTCGACGAGCTGCCGGCACCCATCGGGCGAAACGGCGGCGGGTAACTCGACTGTGGATCGAGAACTTGCTGGAGCTCTTTTATCGAATGCGGGCGAACTTGCTGTGCTTGTTCGCGAAATCGATACTTCCCGGACTGACGCAGGCTGCTTGCTCTAACGGACATCGTGCCCTCCCTGACCGTTTGTTACGCAAACGACAAAGACGACGCGCTATGCCAGGCCGGCCCGAGGGGTTTCTGAAGTGCGGATGACAGCAGGGAAGTTGCTGATGCAGTCAGGCGTTTCAAGGCGCCAACATGCGATTTCGATTCGGCAACTCCGCTGTCATAGGTGACCCCTTAGACCGGTAGCTTTGCGACCCCTTCTTTCGAAAGGTGTGCCTTTGTCAAACGAAAAGGAATCGTTGCACACGCAATTCCGGTCTGTCAATCACGACAAGGTCGCGCGCTTGATTATTGTTAAATGCATCTATTGTTGCAGCGCGGTAACGCATTGGCGGAGCGTATTTTGTCGTTGTCAGCGCGCCGCGAGCCAATTCCGAATTAATTGAGCCTGGTAGCGATAGAATGGGTTATAGCGCGTACGCAGAAAGTAGCTGGGCGTCAGTAACAGGACGCCGAGTTCGCCGCGCGGCGCCAGGTTGCCCAGTACGAGGCCAGGACCTAGCCGGCCGGCGCCGCTACCGTCGCCGTAGAGTGGATCGTCGGGCCGAAACGGAATGGCGATGTGCGACAGCGAATAAATGCCGAAGGGCCAATCGAGATCAGTCGGTCGCTGCAGTATTTCATTGCTGCGCGCTGCCAGGCGCAGTTCCTGAAGCCGCAGTCCGCTGTTCGTCTCGTTGCCGAGAATCGTGACGTCATAGTTTAACGGCGCAAGCGACATCAGATCCGCCACTGGATCGTCCGGGACCTGTCGCATCAGTGCGACAATCGAACTGTTGCGGTTGACGTCGTACAAGACGAGTTCGCTGCCGTTATCGGGCAGGCGATCGTAGAGCGTATTGATTACTGCCGACGAGCTGACCGTGTTGTCCACTACCGACTGGAACGTCAGGATGGGTGGCAAACGCTCGCTGCGTTCGTTGTCCTGCAGGAGTTCGTGCGTTTGCTTTGAAAGTGTATGGATTTCCCAACCGGTCTTTTTCGGAAACGACGTGAATTTGAACGGATCGATTTCCGGGTAGACGCCCAGCCATTTGAAGCGCTCGAAATAGGGAATCCAGGAAATAGCGGAGTGCCAGTTCGCGACCGCTGCCGACCGGGTTACGCTGATTGCAGGTGACAGGAACAACATTCTGTCGGGACAACGCATACCGTCGAAATCGCCGCACGATAACGCGTAGTTGAGTGCAATGAGGCCGCCGTTCGAGTACCCGACCAGAAGTAATTCGTGGTCGGCAGCCAACCGGGACATGGCGTGACGTATCGCGATGCGCGCCGCCGCCAGCCAGTCGGCCGACCCGACCTGCAGCAGGCCACTGACTGCGAATCCATGACCGGGCATGCGCGGCACGATTACACCGTAGCCGGAACCGGCCAGGCTCTGCGCCGTCGACAGCATCGTGTAGGGCGAGTCGGACAGGCCGTGCAACAACACCGCGTAACCGCGCGGCTGCGGCACCTGCAGCTCGAAGGAATGATTCCAGTTGCCATCGAATTTTCCCGGCCAGGTGACGCCGCCGGGCCAATAACGATCGAGCGCGTTAGCGGCCCGCTGATCACCGGGGATCTTGCTGCTCAGCTCGGCCTGTAGCGCCTGCTCGATGTCGAGATAGCGGGCCCAGTCTGTCGTGGGCTCGTCGGCCGCGGAAAACTCGCTATCGAAAAAGACGCGGTGCTCGGCGGCGAGCTCAGGCATCCGCCGGGAGTCGAATGCCCTGACGACGTAAATTGTCAGCACGATCAGCGCGACTGCGCTCAACAGCCTCAGCGAGTATTTGTACAGGAGCGCCACAGGAAAATAGTAACAGTCGACGCCCGTAACCGGGAGCTACTTAGTGCTTGATCCACGTGCGGGATCGAGTGAGACTGGGGTCCGCCAGGCAAGCGCGGGGGAAAAAGTCTCATGCAGAGGCATCAGGGCAGGTTCGCCGCTACAGGCGAACTCGCTGCCAGGGTCCTGACACGCCTGCGATTGTGCGAACCCTGGGGCAATCCAACCAACTTACGGGAAAATCATTCATGCTGATGCAGTTTCCGCCAATGGGTGTCTATGAAACGTTGTTCAGGTTTGCCGACGCGACCAACAAGTACATGGGCGACCCAGGCACGCATCCCTGGGCACAGGGCTATCCCCTCACCACCCGGATTCCCGGCGGGCCTCCATTACCGGCTGAGGTGAAGCTGCAATCGACAGACCTGAAGTACCCGAAGGCAACGGGGGAAATTGAGCTGCGCCAGGCGATCGCCGACTACTACAACAGCCATTACCAGGCCGGCATTACGGCCGAGAACGTTTGTGTTTTTGCCGGCGGGAGACCGGGCATACTCGCAACCCTCGCTTTTCTGATGCCCGATATTTGCATTGCAATCGAGGAAACCGAATACACGCCATATTACGACATGCTGGAAATTCTCCGGCGCAAGGTACACCTCATTCCGAGCAATGCCGGTAATCGCTTTCGCCCGTCCGACGGGGACTACGACGTGGATCCCGTCGGAGATTGTGAACGTGTGTTCCTGGTAAAAAGCAATCCCTGCAATCCGACCGGCGTCGCAACCACGGGCGATGCACTGAAAACACTTGTCGGCAAGTACTGTCAGAGTGGCCGCGGAGCATTGTTCGACGAAGCATACGAGTTTTACTGTGACCCGGAGCCCGAAAGCGTGCTGCGGCATGTCGACGATATCGACGCGACCGATATTTTCGTTGTTGGCGCGGCGACCAAAGGCCTGCAGGTGCCTGGCATGCGAGTCGGCTGGGTAATCGCAGCCGAACGGCATATCGAGATATTTCGCAACTATTCGTCGTTCGGTATGGGCGGCGTGTCACGGCCATCGCAGTTGTATGTAACGCAGCTGTTCGAGCCGCAGCGTGTCGCGCAGGCGCGCACAGCGGTGTCCGGGTTCTTTACGTCACAACGCAAGCGCTATCGCGAAGGCCTGGAATCCCACGGTTTCGAACTATTTACCGGCAACGGCGGTTTTTACCATTGGGGCCGTTTGCCGGGCGGCATTTCGGCGGATGAATTCAACGAGCGACTGTTCGAGCACGAGGCGGGAATATTGCCGGGCGTTCTGTGCGATATGTTGCGCCGGAAAGGCGACGACGGTCCGTTGAGGGACTTTGCCCGGTTCTCATTCGGGCCCCTGGGTCCGGACTCTTACGAAAGCGACATGGAGATCATCGGCAAGTGTCTGTGATGCGCCAGTTAAAAAAAGTATTGAGCAATAAGCGAGCCCCCCAGGTTCTCATATGAAGTGCGCATGGTTTGAGGAATTCGGCACTGCCAGGGACAGCCTCACGATCGGTGAACAGAACAGTCCCGTGCCGGGCGCCGACGAGGTGTTGGTCAAGCTGGTGACCAGCGGCGTGAATCCATCGGACGTGAAAAAGCGTGCGGGCTCGTTCCCGAACCTGCTCGACGACGGTTTTGTCATCCCTCACAGCGACGGCGCCGGCATTATCGAGCGGGTTGGTGACGGCGTTACCGAGCGGCAGGTTGGCGACCGGGTGTGGGTGTACGAGGCGCAGTATGCCCGTCGATTCGGCACCGCCGCCGAGTACGTTGCCGTTCCCGCAGTCCGGGCGCCGCTTCTGCCGACCAGTGCAAGCTATGAGACCGGTGCCTGTCTGGGCATACCCGCCATGACGGCGCATCGTTGCGTATTCGCGGATGGCCCGGTGGATGGCAAGACGCTGCTCGTCACCGGTGGTGCCGGCCGCGTGGGTCACTACGCGATTCAATGGGCGAAGCGCGCGGGCGCGACGGTTTTTGCCACGGCCAGCTGCACCGAGGACGAGGTTGCCTGTCGCCGCGCGGGTGCGGACGTCATCGTCAATCATCGTGATAAGAACTGGTCGATCAATCTCCTTGGAGCGAGCGGTGGCGAGAAAGTCGACCGCGTTGTCGAGGTCGAATTCGGCGCCAATCTCGAACAGGTGCTGAAAGTGATTCGTACGGGCGGCAGCATCTGTACCTACTCATCGACCGCAGTGCCGGAGCCGCGACTGCCGTTTCTGCGCATGATGTATATGGACCTGATGATCCGCATGGTGATCGTCTATGCCATGCCGGAACAAGCCAAGCGGCAGGCGATACTCGACATTGAGAAGTGCCTGCTCGAAGACAGCCTGCAGCACCGGGTTGCTGAAACCGTCCCGTTGCGCAGGATCGCGGATGCGCACGAGCTGGTCGAGTCGGGCCGCTGTCGCGGTTGCGTTGTCGTTACGATCTGACCGTCGCGACTGTATTTCCCCGAATTCGCGAAAATTGATCCTTTTCCCGAACGATGCGATGGTGGAGATTCTGTGCATCGGAGCCGCCGGGGTATTGACCCAACCCTGAGTTGTTTCCGGAATTTCGATATTGCGCAAATGAATCCGAGACTGGAGTAGCAAAATGGATCGAGCCCGGCTTCCGGCGAATTCCGTCATCGCGGCGAACGCTATAAGCGAATACGTTCGCGAGACCCCACTGGACTATTCGCCTTGGTTCAGCGAAAAGACCGGCGCCAAGGTCTGGCTGAAGCTGGAGAATCTTCAGCACACGGGTTCCTTCAAACTGCGCGGAGCATTCAACAAGCTGCTGTCATTGTCGGACGAGGAACGCGCCAAAGGTTGCGTCGCCGCATCGAGCGGCAATCACGGTGCTGCGGTTTCGTACGCCATGCATCGGCTCGGCGTAAAAGGCGTTGTTTTCGTGCCGGAACACACCTCGGCGACGAAAGTTGACGCGATACGGCGTGAAGGCGCGGAGATACAGTTCTTTGGCACAGATGGGCTCGATACGGAACAACGCGCGCGCCAGTACGCGCACGACGAGGGCATGGTCTACCTGTCGCCCTATAACGATGAACAGGTGATTATCGGGCAGGGGACCTGTGGCGTGGAGATCGCAAAGCAGTTGTCAAAGATCCACGCAGCGTTTGTCGCCGTCGGAGGCGGTGGCCTTATCTCGGGTGTGGGCGCTTTTCTCAAATCGGTCAATCCGTCGCTGAAGATCTACTCAAGCCAGCCGGAGGCCTCTGCGGTCATGACCGAATCGGTTGCTGCCGGCGAAATCCTCGATCTCCCCAGCGAGAGAACCTTGTCTGACGGCACCGCGGGGGGCATCGAACCCGGATCGCTGACCTTCGATCTGTGTCGCGATATCGTCGACGAATACGTCATCGTCAAGGAAGACGAAATCGCTGAGGCAATGCGCCAGTTCATCGATTCACACCACATGTTGCTGGAGGGTGCCGCCGGCGTCGCAATCGCGGGTATGCTGCAGCGCGCGAGCGAACTGCAGGGCCGCAATGTCGTGGTAGTTGTCTGCGGTGGCAACATCAGCCGCGAGACCCTCAAAAG
>JAHHOT010000061.1 GCA_018677555.1 Gammaproteobacteria bacterium
CCCATTGTCAGCGCGACCAGTCAATTGACGTTCGAGCTGGCCGTGACCGACGCGAACGACAATACCGCCAGCGATACCGTAATCGTCACCGTTCAACCGGTTCCAACCGGACCCCTTCCCGCGGACCCCGATCGTTTCCTGGCTTTTCTGAATCAGTCATCGCCGACGTTCCAGGAATCACTGGCCACGGCCGATGCCTACTACGCAGCGGTTGACCCACTCAACGAGAAAACGACGCTTGATGCGTGGAAAACGGCCAATGGTTTTGACGACGGAAACGACGCACACGCCGTTTATCGCAACACCGCCGACCTGGGCTTCGGTCGCGTAATGTCCATTCGCAGCAATGCGGATGGCAGCATTGCTGCATACGTGGAAAACTACGACGACCTTGAAATTGCCATCGCCGCCGACGAATCCGGCATTCGCGACGGGCTGATCGCCACCGTTGCCATGGAGTATTCGGCTCATCCGGACGATCCTGACGGCGTCAAGTACACGAAATTCTATACCTTCGACGGCAATGATGACCGGGCGACGCAACTGGACCTGGACGGGCGCGGTCCCAAATTCCAGCCCGGCTTGTGCGTCGTCTGCCACGGCGGGCAACCGAAAGCGCTGGTCAACGGCGTCTACCCCGACAATGGCGATACCGGCGCGCAGTTTCTGCCCTGGGACGTCGATACGTTCGAGTATTCCGACAACAATCCGTTATACACGCTGGAGGCGCAGGAATTCGCACTCAAGGAGCTCAACCGGATTGCGGCGCTGACCTACCCTGCCGTCAACGCGGCGGCCGAAGGCGCGTGGGATGGCGAATCGTCGCGCGAACTGATCGAGGGCTGGTACGGGGGCGCCGCCTTGCCGAACCCGGAGTTCGACCCGGCGTTCTTGCCGCCGGGCTGGCGCACGCCGGAGAATGGCGGGCCCGCCGACAATCCGGACGATGTGGAAGATCTGTACCTGACAGTCGTCGGACCGCACTGCCGGGCCTGCCACAGCCAACGTGGCCGCCACTTCAGCTCCGCGGTGCAGGGTGAGTTCGTCGATTTCAGCACCTACGAAAATTTCATTGCCTATCGTGAGCAAACGATCGAAACCGTCTACGACCATGGCACCATGCCGAATGCCCTGGTCACGTTCGAGAGTTTCTGGACGGAAACGGATGGCGTGGTGCCGGCGGAAGTGCTGGGAGTGCACCTTGGCATCAACGCAACGGTCCGCCGGCCCGGCCGCCCAATCGCAGATCCGGGCCCGTCGCGGGAATCACCTATCGGAAACGTCGCGCTGACCGCTGAAGCCAGCCAGTTTGCGGATACCTTCGCGTGGTTATTCGCCAGTGCCAATGGTCGCCCATCCAACAGCCAGGCCAGCATCGCCGGCGACAATACTCGCAACCCGACGCTGACCACCGACGTCGCCGGCGGTTATCGCATCGAACTCGTCGTCAGTGACGGGGTCACCGAAAGCGAGCCGGTGGTCACTACGATTACGTCATTCGACGCGATCGACGAGCGCAGCTTCTCGGATGACATCGAGCCGATTTTCATTACCGACTGCCGGACCTGCCATAGCACCGGGCTGGTGACGAGCGTTCCGGGTATACCGGCATTGTTCGACGACCCGCTGACGCGCTACGACGAGGTCATTGCGTACGTCAACTTCGACGATATCGCGGCCAGCCCCATCATCACCAAGCCGCTGGGACAGCAGCACGGCGCCGGGGCAACGCCGCGGGAGGGCTTCGACCTGTCAGGCGGCATCGCCAACAAGGACAGCTACGACGCACTGGTGCAGTGGATCTCCGAGGGCGCACCGGACAATTAGTTGCGTCGAATGCTATTTCGGCGCAAACGATTACCGGGTTATTGCCGTCGGGAGAGACCGGGCCCGTCGCAGCGTTACCGCAGCTCACGCTCGTCGGGCATCGGGGCGGCATCGGGCGCACTGCTCAACGACGTCGCCTGCGTGACCCAATCGTCGCGACTGATTCGTCCTTTGAACGAGTCCAGCCGCTCATCCATGATGTCGATGTCACTGCCCTTCCATGAGGCAACCTGCCAGAAGTAGAAGACGCCATTCTTGTTCAGCAGTCGTTCGAGCTTCGGTCCAACCCCCGAAATCTTCTTCAGGTCGTCCTTATGTCCGTACAACGCGGCTGACAGGATGACCGGTTCCGACCGATCCCTGGCCCTGCCCGGCCGTTCAGCGCTGAAATCGGCCTGGTGGCCGGCCTTGAGGCCGCGTACTTCGGTCTCAATCGAGTCGAGGCGGTGCACCACAGGCTCGAGGTCGACGTCCTGCGGCACCGGCAGGGCGCGAAATCCGGATTCGATTGCATCCAGCCGTTTTACGACGGGATCCAGATCGATGTCCAGTGGCTCCGACCGGCCACGGACTTCCGACTCGATTGCGTTCAGGCGGCGCAGCACGGGTTGCAGGTCAATCTCTTTCGCAGCCGGCCGCGCGCGAAAAGCCGTCTTGAGTGCGTCAAGCTGCTGAACGACAGGTCCCAGCTCGACACGCTGCGGCGCTGGCGATTTGCGCACAGCATCCTCGAGCTTTTCGATTCGTCCGGCCAACGGCGACATATCCACCTCCGCCGGGCGATCCCTGTCAGCCAGTTCTTTTACGGAATGACGAAGCGTAACCAGCTCGTCGTGTAGCGGCGCAATCTCCGATTGCGGCGTGTCGACCGGAACGGGCAACTGCCGCACCAGGCCAAGCAGGTCGGACAGCTGTTGCTTGATGCCGTTGATTGAAGCGGGCTCTACGCGCGGCAGTTTGGAGATTGCGGTGTCGATTTCATCGATGCGCCGGTTTACGGTCGAAAAGTCCGGCTCTTTAGGCGCCGGAAGCAGGTCCAGACGCTTCCACAACCGGGTCCAGTTTGCCTGGTCAGAACGGTGATTCGCCGTCCGCAGATCCTCGTACGATTCGCTGACATCAACAAAATTGCGTCGCGACCACCAGTAGCCCAGGACGAAGCCGAGTAAGGCTGTTATCAGAAACAGCAGTGAAAATTTCGCCAACAAATATGCCATGATTGTTCCTTGATGAGTTCAGCCGATTGCGCGTCAACGCTCACCCGGCCGGTCACTGACGATTGCGATACGACGGTTACGCTCGCGTCCGCTCGCAGTGGAGTTATCTGCGATCGGCCTGGTCTCGCCGTAGCCAATCGCTATAAGCCTGTCACGATCGATCCCGAGATCGATCAACGAATTCTGCACTGCAATCGCCCGGGCGCGACTGAGGGCCAGATTCATCCCCTCTTCCCCGCGACTGTCGGTATGCCCTTCAATGACCAGTACACCGGGACACTGACTCGCGATACTGGCCAGTTGCTCCAGTAGTTGTTCGCTCGCGGAATCTATCGTTGCGCTCGCAGTCGCGAAGCGGATCGTCGACGTCCCGAACGCTTCCTGGAATTGCTCGTCGCATTGCATCGCGTAATCGATTACCTGCACATTGAAGGAACCGCGACCGGCACCATTGCGCAGGACATTGAACTGTTCGCGCACCTGGTTCAGGTGATCGGCCCCGACTACTCCCGTCACGTGAAGCTGATCGCCGGTCCAGCTCGCCCGCCCGTTGACCAGGTGCTCGGCGACAGCCAGCGCCTGCGTAGCCGCGCGTGAGTACGGACCCGTGGCAGGCTCATTGCTGACGCTGAGCTCATTGGTAACGCGACCGAAGCGTTGCCCGGCTATGCCGACCATGCGATCGTGCACTTCCAGGTCCGGCACTTCGCCAGTCAGGGTCACCGAGTCGTCTGACTTGATCACAACGAACTCGTGCGCACGTGGTTCGGGCGCCACAACAGCGGATTTCGGCTCAACCAGGCGTACCCGGGCGCTGGTGGGGCAGGTCAACCGGCCGAAAATCGATTCGCATTCCGTTGCTTTCGCCACCGCTTTTATGATCTTCGCGTCACCGGGCAGCGCTTCCGCAACGACAGAAACGAGCTGTCCGCTACTCTGAACGTTTGACACCGCTACGCCCGCTGCCTGCAACTCTTCATGGACCCGACGGGAGACATCTTCCTCAATACCGGGCGCAACGACTGCCGCACCGATCAGAAACAGCACAGCGAGTCCAAGCAACGGGATCACAGCTATGGGCGACCACCGACGATCGGTCTCTTCCCGCCGCCAATAGCGTCGCGTTACTTTCTTGCGTATTGTCGATGCGGCCATGCCGTCCGATGACGTCATTCCATTCTCCGAGATTGTTTATGTTCAGGCAGGGTCTTCGCCGGACGCTGTCCAGCGCTGCCCTATCGCCATCAGTCTATCCACTCCGTGGGTCACGTCACAATGCGACAATTGTTAACTTTGGTTACGATGCAAACAAAGTCACCCGGCAACATTTGTTAACAATTCGACGCTTCGAACTGGGCTACCATCGGTATCAGCGACTATCAACAACGGAGTAACGACACGATGGATCTCAAACAGCTTGCAACGAATATCGTTATGCAGAAGATGGGTGGCAACGCCGACCAGGAAACGGCAGGTGCCGCGCTTGACGGGCTCGTCAGCGGCAACAGCAGCTTTGACCTCGGACAAATTGTGAATCAGTTTTCCGGCGCGGGTGGCAACATAGCGAAGAAAGCACAATCCTGGCTTGCCGACGGTGACAATGATTCAATTTCTGCACAACAGGTCGAAGCGGCGTTGGGCAGCGACAAAGTGGCGGAATTTGCCGATAAACTGGGCATTGGCCGCGAAGCGGCCAGTGACAGCCTGTCCGAAATCCTGCCCAAACTCATCGACAAAAGCAGCAGCGGCGGAAAACTTCTTGGCTCCATGCAAGGCAGCGGCGGCCTGGCCGGGCTGGCATCGAAATTTCTCAAGTAGGCCTATATTGTTTTTCGATCCCGCGGCGTTCCTGGTTTAGTGCGCGTCGTTGGCGGCACATTGCCAACCAGGGACGCCCAGGACGACCGTTCGTCTAGCGCAGGTGGCGACGAATTTCGGCAAGTAGTCGCGGCATCTGAATTGGCTTGCGCAAGCTCACGGTGAAATCCCGCTGATCCAGTTTTCTTACGTCCGACGCCGTTAGCGCCACAACCGGCGCACTGAAGCCGGCTTCGCGCAGCTGGCGTGCCGCGTCAGCGCCGCTGAGTCGCGGCGTATTGATGTCCATCAGGATCAGGTCCGGAGAGTACTGCAAGGCTTTTTCAACAGCCTCCTCGCCGTCTCGTGCAACAAGTAACCCGTAGCCAGCACGCTGCAGATAGTATTCGGCGAGGTCGATGAGATCCTCGTCGTCGTCGCATAACAGAATAGTCGCTGTGCCCTCGGCGTCGAGTTCCACTGCAGGCGCCGGCAGAACGACGTCGTCCTCTGACGGCATTGACGAAGGTTTCGCGGGCACCCGCAAGCTCGCCTTGCAGCCGCGCCCCGGTTCCGAGTCCAGGTCGAAATGCCCTTGCATCAGCCTGGTGAGCTCGATCGTGATAGTCAGGCCGAGCCCGGAACCGGGCTGGCTCAACGCATCGGCGCGCTCAGCACGCTGGTACGCGCCAAAGA
Source organism: Gammaproteobacteria bacterium (assembly GCA_018677555.1). GTDB lineage: Bacteria > Pseudomonadota > Gammaproteobacteria > Steroidobacterales > Woeseiaceae > JAHHOT01. Next base: position 5,538 of record JAHHOT010000061.1, read on the forward strand.
TGCGTTCCTGGTCGGCGAGGTCGATACCCGGACCGCTATCGTTCACGGCGATCAGCAGCTGCGAATCGGACCAGGCGACCTCCATACTGACGCCACCGGTCTCGGTGAACTTGATGGCATTGCCCAGCAGGTTGATCAGGATCTGACGAAGGCAAACGTCGTCTGCGTAAAGCACTGCAGGCACGTTGTCTTCCAGGTACGTAGCGTAGGCGATGCCCTTTTCCGCAGCCAGCGGCGCCAGGATCGTCGACAGGTCGTCGAGCAACTCCTGAACATTGAATGATCGCTCTCGCAACTTGAGATGACCGGCTTCGAGGCGAGCTTCGTGCAACACCGTTTCCACCAGGTTCAACAGGTGCCTAGATGCCCGCGCGATCGCCTCGGAACTTTTGCGTCCGTCCGCCTCGCTGGTGTCCGCTTCAAGCGCGAGGTCCGCATAGTTGATTATGGAAGACAGCGGCGTGCGAAATTCGTGGGTCATCATCGCAATGAATTGATTCTTGTTGGCGTTGCTTCGTTCTGCTTCGCGCCTGCGATGGTCAAGCTCTGCCTTGGCCTCGACGAGCTCGCCGATGAGAGTCCTTTGCCGGGTAATCAGCTGGCGCTGTGTTGCGTGCAGAAGCTTGAGTTCATTGGCCGTTTGCTGGCGTTGTTGATGCGTGTCGTGATCCCGGGTCGCACTCAAAAGAATGACGAAAAACCGTCGCTTGTGCGGCAAAATATGCACTTCGACAGTCCCACCTGTTGGGGTCGTGACGAACGGCAATACTTCAGTTTTGCTTCCCAGCATTCCAAACAGGAACGGGGCGTGGTCGAGGATACTGGCACCGCTTTGCAAATTTTTGTATCCGTACGCCTCGCTGAACCCCCACCAGTCCAATAGCGCAAAATCGCGATCAATCAGGAAACAAAGCGGATTTCGACTTTCCTCGAATACCGATTTCAGGTAACTCGATATCTCGTCAGGCAGATTCATTGCGGACCGAATAGCTCACGTTCGGCTATCAGCTCCGCCAGCCTGGCAATCGCACCGGCAACATGATCGCCGGTTTTCGCACTCGTAACGAACAACTCCGAGCTGAATTCGTTGACCAGTTTCTCTCGTTGCCGATCGGAGACCTCCCAGGCGTGCTGCAGATCCGATTTGTTCAGCAGGAATACAAACGGCAGTTCGCCATGCGTGGCCTCGATCTGCGTCTTCAGTTCCCGCGCCGCCGATATCGTCGTCAGCCGGGTGCCGTCGGCGACGAGGATGTAACCGGACATTCCGCGAAGATACGCCATTTCAACGTGTTTGAACTCGGTCGTGCCGGCGATATCCCAGAGAATCAGCTTCAGTTTCAGATCCTGTGTCAGATCGACTTCTGCTGTATCCACTTTGACGCCAATTGTGGTCAGGTATTTGTCTGAAAAGTGGTTGTTGACGAATCGCTCAACCGTGCTGGTTTTGCCAACCGCGAAATCGCCTACGACGCACACCTTGGAGTTGACCTGGTTCATCGAGACTCAGCAAGCGTCAATCCGGCCCGGAAAGCGCAAGGTTAACGTCTACTTTCCGGCGTGTCGGTAGCGCACCGGCAGTGCCGGCGGCGCCCACATCAATCGAAGGCTTGATCAGCTGCGGGTCGAGGCCCGCCCGCAGCAACTGCTGCACCGCCGCGTCCACGCGACGTTGTGCCAGGCGCTCGTTGAATTCCTGTGCGCCGAGTCCGTCGGTATGGCCGGTTACGATGATCTCCAAAGCAAGCCCGAGGCGGCGGGCACGGTCGGCAATGTCCCGAATTGTCGCGGCATGATTCGTGAGTCGTTGCACATCACTTTCACGAAATCGCGCATCCTCGACGAAGTAAAAGTCTGCGCTGGCCAATCGCGAGACGTCGTCATGCAACGCGGCGATTTCCGCCAATTGCAGCGCCGAATCGTCAAACTCGTAGTCCGGGATCGCGACCGCAGTCAGTGACCGCGCGCGGTCGAGCCACTCACGGGTCGCCGTTCCTGACAATCGAAGCACCTTGCCATCTACCGTCACCGAAGCCGTCGAGGGCACGGCAAGGCTTTCGACGGCCCGCTGCAACCTGAACTGTTCCTCCAGCGACTGAAACGGGCGCATATCGGCGCTGATCCGGGCCGGATCAATACCCGCCGTCAACGCTATTTCGCTGAGCGGCGGCGCCAACGGATCGCGCAGACCACTCACCGAGAACCTGCGTCCGTCACGCTCGACGCCGGCCACGAAGTACCCGGGGGCACTGTTCAACCCGTCAAGGAGGCGCGCCCGTTCACCGGCCAGTTCGTAACGTTGCCACGCGAAATACGCGAGGGTTGCCGCAAGGGCAAGTGCCAGAACGATAAGCGCCACCGGCGGTCGCCGCTGGCCCGCTTCTTCGACCTGCAATTCCTCGAGTTCGAGGCAATCGCGGAGCTCGTCCTCCACGCCACCCATCGACGCCTGGTCGCCCGAATAAACCCGCAGGCTTTCTCCGTAGCGAAAGTGAATGCGTTCCAGGATTGCGCTCAGGTCGGTCCGCACGGACCTGGGCGGCACTCCCCGGATCACACATACCAGCAACGCGTGCGGCCCGTGCACCGCCCACAACGTGAAATCGCCCATGTCGGCGGTCTCGAGCCGTCCCGTCCGGTCTGGCGAGAACGATTCCTTGACGAAGTCCTGAATCGCGGTGAACATCGCTGACACCGCATCGCTATCCTTGATTCGCGATGCATCGTGATGCACGTGCTCGATCAGCAGTCCGTTCTCGCGGCTGATCAGGTAAGCCTGCTCGATACGATAGAGCAAGGTCTTCTGCACAACGTACTCGCCGAAGGGCACGCCGGCCCGCCATGCTTCAAAGCGCCACTTGAGGCCTCTTGCCGAAACGCTTTGCTCCACGGTCTGATTGATCTGCTGCGCGAATGCACGGAGCGTTTGCGTTATCGACTTGCGGATCGCGGGCCCCATGACCGGGTAGAGCGCGTCTGCGTATTCCTGCGGTTCGGCGTGGAACGATTCCTTGATGCATTGCCCCACGGGATCGCGCAGATTCCTGACGAGCTCCTTGCCTTGCCTGTGGCTCATACGTACGGCCTCAGGCAAAACGTCGGCAACATCGACGACACGCGTCTCGGGCTTTTGCACCCGCTCCTGGATCGAATCGAGCACCTGCTTCTCGGCGCCAAACAAGAGGCTTTTAAGTTCGTCGAGATCGTTCACAATTGACCTTGCTACCGGCAGGCATCAGCCTTTGGGCAACTTGAAGTCCTTGTTCAGGCGCATCGCGACCTCAGCGAGCAACGCGGCAAGGTCTTCCCGCCCAAGTTTCGTCGTCGAGAGCGCCGTGACTTCTTTCTGCAGCGTCTTCTGCAGTTCACTTTGCGTTTGCTGGAGTTGTGCCGCGAACGACTCCGCATGTTCGTGTTGCTGGTTTCGCAAGTCTTTCGCATCTTGCGATTGCTGCTCCTCGACCTCTGCAAACCAGGTTTCGACCTGGTCGGCGAGTTCGTTCAGCTCCGTGGCACCCTTCTTGCCTTCCGACGTGCGATCCTTGCGCTCGTTTTTGATCTGCTCGGCCAGTTTGTCGACCTCGCGACGCGTGTAGGCATCGAGACGCTCAATGCGTCGCTCTACTTCACGTGCTGCCCGTTCGATCGATGTCGTCAGGCGCTTTTCGAGTGCCTCAACCCGGGATTCGTAGTCCCGCATCTGCGGGCCGAACAGGATGTCGCGTATCTTGTCGACATTTTCATCCACTGCCTCGGTGTCGGCACTCTTTGAATTACGTTTACTGCTTTGCTTTTTTGCCACGGCAACTATGCCTCTTCATATAGTTCAGGCCGCCGGAATCGTATCCGGGACCACCTGTTCCAGCCGGTATCCGTGCTGATAAATGGAAGATAGCGTCCAGCCATTCTCCTGGTTCAATTTCATCTTCTTCCGCAATCGACTGATGTGCGTATCAACCGTTCGTGTGGACACGCCTGCGTTGTCGATTCCCCAGATCGATTCGAGAATGTGGGCACGCGATACCACGCGGCCGGCATTTCGGAAAAAGAACAGCGCAAGTTCGAACTCCCGATTGGTCAGAGAAATCGTGTTATTGCCGAACGACACCTGTTTTTGACGCAAATCCAGCGAATACGGTGGCGCGTCGAAGTTTGCTTCGTCCTGGCGGCCTGCCATGGAGCGACGACAGATCGCGTTTACCCTCGCCACGAGCTCGCGCCGCCTCACTGGCTTCGCGAGAAAATCATCGGCACCGGACTCGAGCGCACGCACTATGTCCCGCTCCTCGTTCTTGACAGTTGCGATCAACACCGGGGTTGCGTCCTGCAACTCGCTGCGAAGCTTCTCGAGCACGTCCAGCCCGCTAATCTCGGGCAGCATCCCGTCGAGCAAATAC